>CAZEEJ010000182.1:0-11847 GCA_964511155.1 uncultured Planctomycetales bacterium
GGTCGACCAACCCGATCACTTCGCCGGCTCCATTCAAGCTGAAGCGGGCTAGGTCGTTTTGGAACACGATCGCGCCGCTCCGCGCAGAGGGTGACGATTCGGCGGCCGTCGCTTCATGCGAGGCAACGGCGAGCGCGAGGATCATCGCGGCCGGGGCAATCAGATGGCGGTATGGCATGTTGCGGGCTCCTTGTGTGCGAACACCGCCAGGATACTCCCCCGGTTGCATTCCGCAACCGGAGGGAATGGAGAATGAGCCCAGCGATCCGTGACAGTTCCGGCGGCGCGAATCGGCCCCGGCGAGTCCACAATCTCCGTACCGCGACCGTAAGGGAGCGGCCCCCATCTCCGTACCGCGACCGTAAGGAAGCGGACCTTGCGCAGGACGGCCACGCACACGAGGTCCTCTTCCTTACGGGCGCGGTACGGAAAGGCCTTGAACAAGCCGGGGCCGGGTGGTTAATGCTTGATAATGTAGTGAACGATCTGGTAAGGGTTGAGCACGCTCTGAGTAGAGGACAGGGCCGAACCCGTATGGCCATGATTGTGGGCTTGCCCCCCACCGGTGCTGACCGTGTGCTGCTGCGCACCGGCGGGGGTGCCGCTACCAGCAAAAGCCATTCCGGCCACATTGCTGCCTCCACCGGCGGCGACCGGCGAGGTCATCGCCGTCTGCTGATGGGCGTGGGCGGGAATCTGGCTGATGGTCAAAGTCCAGTCGCCGGTGGTATGGGTGTGAGCCAGATTGACCGAGGCACCGCCGCCGGAGTTGCCCAACGCATTGTTGCTGGGGATCCGGTTCGCGGAGCCGTCCACTCCCATGGGCACCCGGCCGCGGAGATCCGGCAGGTTGAAGCTCGTGCTGCCATCCCCCGCCCCGTAGGCGTCACCAACCACCGCGTACAGATCGGCGTACATGGTTCTCGATACCGCAGAACCATCACACAACAACCAGCCGGCCGGAGCCGACGGCCCCGCGTAAGCCTGAATCAGACCCGGGGGCCCGCTCATGCCCGCCGCGAAGGCATACGGGACGCTGCTCAACAACTGATCGGGCGAGAGTTGCTGCCAACCGTGCGTGCCGTCGTTGAACCAGACCCGCAGGGCCAGCGTGGCATCGACGAACAGTTCGGGCGAAATCGCGATCATGGCGGGTGTCTTGCCAAGCGCGACGCTGTACACCCCGTCGGTCACGGTCAATTCCACGAAGCCGGTGGGTTCATCCGACTGATCGGGAGGCATCGTCTTGCTGCCGTCATGGGTCCAGACATTGTTTCCGGTTTCCGGATCAATGATCGCAAACTTGAACAAGCCGGACCCCGTGTACTTCACCCCATCCACAGCCACCACCCCTTGATGGTTGATGGTCGTGGGTACGGTCGATACGGCTCCCAGCCCGCCCGCGACCGGCAAAACGGCCGGCAGGATCATGAGCATGCCTCCCGACACACCACCGGCCACCAGGGCAGCCGCCGCCAATGTGATCGCCCATCTTCGCATGCGCAAACCCCCTATCCGCTATCGACGGAATGATTCTGCCCGACAGGGCTATCAGACCGGATCAGCTAACTGTACCCCATGCCTGGATGCACCGCAACATGGTTCGCCCACGGCTTCTCTTTGAGGGTCGTGGGTTCAGGGACCGAGCGAACTGGTTCGTGGATTGGAGGACCAAGCGAACTGGTTCGTGGGTTTGAGGACCAAGCGAACTGGTTCGTGGACGAGACCTGGCACGCAATACACCGCTCACAGAGCAGTGGCACACAGCGGTGCTGTCCCGCCGCGAAGCGGCAAGCCGGGAGCAGCGCCCCACTCACTTCCGTGCTCCCCAGCTCCCCAGCTCCCTCGCTGCCTCGCTGCCTCGCTGCCTCGCTGCCTCGCTGCCTTTGTGCCTTCTGCCTTCTGCCTCTGTGCCTACTCCCCACTGCCCACTGCCCACTCCCCGCTGCCTCTCCACAAAAAGCCGGAGGCATCCGACCTCGGGCCGGATGCCTCTTGCGGCTGCTGTCGTGCGTTGTCCGAGTCACCCGCGAGCGGCGGTGCTCAGGCCCGCGGATGGGCCTCGTCGTAAGCCTGCTTCATGCGGGCGGTGGTCACGTGCGTGTAGATCTGCGTGGTGGACAGCGACTGGTGGCCCAGAAGCTCCTGCACGGCCCGCAAGTCGGCCCCGCGGTTGAGCATGTGCGTGGCGAAACTGTGCCGCAGGGTGTGCGGGCTGATCGCCGGGTCCAGCCCGCAGATGGCCAGGTACTTGTCCAGCTTGCGGCGAACGCTGCGGGTACTCAAGCGCTGCCCATGCTTGTTGACAAAGACCGCTTCCTGGTTGAACGAGGCGGCCCGCGGATCGGCCCGCCGCAGTTCCGTGTACCGGCGAATCCAGGCCAGCGCGGTCGGTGAGATCGGCGTGACCCGGGCCTTCTTCCCCTTGCCGCGGACGTGCAGGGCCTCGCCCGTGAAGTCCACGTCCGCCAGGTTCAGATCGACCAGCTCGCTGACCCGCACGCCGGTCGAATACATCGTCTCCAGCATCGCCCGGTCCCGGGCCCCCAGCAGCGTCGTCACTTCCGGCGTCTCCAGCAGCCGACGCACCTGCTCCTCTTCGAGGAACTTGGGCAGCCGTTTGTCCTGCTTGGGCGTGCGGATCGAGGCCAGCGGGTGGCTCTGGATGTACGACCGCTTCAGGCAGAACTTGTAGAAGCTCCGCAGGGTCGCCAGCTTCCGCGCCGTGGTACTCTTGGAGTACTCGCGGTCACGGAGGAACCCGAGGAAGCGGCGCACGTCCTCGGTCTCCACGGCGATGAGCAGCTCCCGGGCCACCGTTTGCAGGCGCGGTGGTGCGGCCACCGCGGTGGCCACGCCCCCCTGAGAGCCGGCCGGGTCGTAACCGTTGCCCGACACCGACTCGGCCGACCGCCCCGTCTCCGGCTCCCGAAGGAACTCGCAGAACTGGTGCAGGTCCGCCGCGTAACACTTCGCCGTGTGCGGCGAAAAGTGCCGTTCAAACCGCAGGTAGTTCAAAAACTCTTCGATCAAGCTATTCTCGGTCATGGTGCTACCAACGTAGGCGGCGAACCTTTGCTGAAGCAACCTGGCTTATATTGACCACCCGCACCCAGCGGATAGCCGCCGTACACCCGCCCGCGACCCCCGCGGACGAGCCCTAACTTCTCACCTCTTCACCGGCTTCCTCGAGATCCATCTCCAAGCGGCGGCCCATCTGGTAACTCAGTACCGCCGCGTCAAACCAGTCGAACTCCTGCTCGGCATCCGACGCCATCGAGGCGAACGCGTTGATGATGTCCGGCTCTCGGCCGGCCTGGTAGCGGAACACGTACCGATGGTTCCCCTTCACCAGCGAGAGCTGCCGAACCGTCTTCATATTCCAGACTCCTGACCCGCAACGTCTTCCGTGACCGCCCGGGCCCAGTGCCATCCGCCCCCGGTCTGATTCAGCAGATCCGCCGCCACCGTGTGACAACAGAACCGCAGGAACCATTCCTGGCTGGCCACATACTTCCGCCAGCCATACGGGCTACCCCCCGCCTGCCGATGCTTCGCGTACCCGACCACCGCTTGCCGCGTCGCCTCGTGCTCCGCGTGAAACCGGTGCTGGCTCTGAGCCCACGGCCGAGCCGACTGCCGGGCATCCGTCACCGCAAACGGACGCGCCATCCGGGACGTGGCCACCGGGTCAAAACCCTCCCGAGGCCCACGCTTCCCGTACATCTGCGCCGCCAGCCCGATCACCGGCGTGTACGCGTCGTATTCCGTCACCGCGAACACCACGATCGCGTCCGCACCCAGCCGCTCGCAGACCGCAATCGCATGGTCCGGCGACTGCACCTGGTCCACGCCCTGGTCGGCCAGCACCGCCAGCACGCGGCTGACTCCGATCACGCCGACCCCCGGCGTACCCGCCAGCTCGCTGGCCATCAGGTCCGCCACCTTCACGGGATCGAACGCCGGGCTCCCACTGAAATTCAGCGCCGGAGCGACGGCCACCATGGTCTGCAAGGGCACTTGCGAGTACCCCTGGCTCTCCAGCCGCTCCTCCGACTGCGAGCAACCGACCAGGCCCCCCAGGAACAACACCCACACCGGCAGGCACAACACGCCGGCGGGGCCGATCCCTCGGGCCGCTCCCCGGATCACGATCTGGTTTCCGGTCGCGATCATCCGTGATCGACACGTTCTTTTCTGAGGGTCCGCCGGCCGGCCCGCGGTCCGTAGACCGCCACCCCACCGCCTGACCCGCCCCAGGTTCGCGACATTCGCGGACCCGGAACACCAGTAACTTCGTCTATTCTCTGAACCAGCTTGAACGCCGCGTCCGCAGATTTCGGTGCGCTAGCCTCCCTGATTCCCGGCTACGGCGGACGGGCGGGCCGCCCCCCAGCCCGGCTGACCGGCCGGCTGGCCGTCCGCGGCCGTCGGGCCCGCGCTTATCGGAACCAACGTCGGCTTCATCGACCAGATGTTCTCCACGCCGTTCTGCCGGCTCGTGCAGTACACCCGGCCGTCGCCGCTCCAAACCGGCCCAAAACTCGATCCCTGCCCGTCCGTCAAACACAAGGGCGTCGATCCGTCCGCCCGAATGATCCAGATGTCCCCGCGGCTGGGTACCGGGGATCCCGCAGGATCACCGGCCTCCCCGCCACCCTCCGGCTTCGCCGTGCCATACGCCACCCATTGCCCATCCGGGCTCCAGGTCGGCTGGATGTAGGCCATCTCGGCACTGGCCGCCAACTCGGTCGGGAAGCCCGGCTCGCCCCCCGCCAGATCCACCCGCCAGATGCTGAACCAGCGACCGCCCCGCTGGCGGGCCTGCTGATACACGATGCTCTCGCCCACCGGCGACCACTTCGGAAACAGACCCACCCCGATCATCTTGCGGGCCTCGCTGCGGGCCAGCTCCAGCATCCACAGCTCCCACTGCTCTGCCTTCGGGTTAAACACGCAGTACACCAGCCGCTTGCCGTCCGGCGAGAACGACGGATGCACCTCGTGCAGCGGCGAGCGGGTCATCTGCGTCGGCTGCCCGCCGCCGACCGCAACCATCCACAGGTCCCAGTTCCCCGAGCGGTCGCTGGCGAACGCCACCCACTTGCCGTCGGGGCTAAAGGCCGGCTGCACGTCCGCCGCCGGGTCCGAGGTCAGTTGCGTCACCGCCCGCCCGTGAATCGTCTTGAGGTACAAATTGGGACGGTTCGAATGCCGCGTCGAGCTGAACACGATCCATTCGCCATCCGGCGAAACCTCGACGTCAAAATCGGCGCCCTCAGCCGCAAAAGTGTGCTGCTCCATGGGCGAGGCGGACCGCGCCTGAAACGGAATCCGCGTGCGGTCGGGGAACTCTCCGAACAGCGTCAGGTGAGCATCGCCGGCCGACGCCAACATGGGCTCCCGCGGCGCGGGCGGCGGCGGCGCTTCCGCCTCGGCCATCTGAGGCCCGGGGTCGGCCAGCGTGCACCCACCCAGGGCGATCATCCCCGCCAGCAGCCACACCGCTGCTCCCGTCAGCCATCGTTCACCGGAGCCGCACACCATCGATCCACAATCTCCGAAACCGGAAGAACCCGCCGATTCCGCCGGCTTCCCTCGGACGTATCTGTCCGATAACCCGAGTGAATATCGACCCGCCAACGGGAGTGACTGAAGGTCTTTGAGCCATGATTATGCAACAATCTTTGCCCTCGCCCGCTCTCGCGCAAAAGTCGCGCCACCCCTCGCAGAAATTGCGCAGCGTGGCACCGATTCTCTCGCCTGCGCAGGCGATGTGGCACCGGCGTCTCGCCCGCGCACGCGGTGTGGCACCGGCGTCTCGCCGGTGCAGGCTCACCGTGTGCCACTGCTCTTTGAGCAGGTACGTGTTTAGCGTCCGGGGACTGGCTCTTTTTTGCCGGCGTGAGGGCTTTCAATGCGGTTCAGTCAGTTGACAGCATGGAGTTACCGGCGCACCAGAAAGGTTTCAAGGCAAAAAAGTGCCTGTCCCCCTTCCGAGGACCGCCCCTGGGCTCGTCCCCGGCTATCGCGAGACGCACATCGCGAGACGGAAGGGCGTCGCGTAGAATGATCGACTGTGGACGCACACACACTGACCGTGCTCGAGTTCGACCGGGTCCGCCAACTGCTGGCGGAACAGACCCACTGCGCCCTCGGCCGGCACATGGCCCTCAAGGTCAAGCCGGTCGACCGGCCCGAGCTGGTCGAACAGTATCTGGGACAGCTTCAGGAACTCATCGAGGCCGCGGGCCAGATTGGCCTGCCGCCGTTCGGCGGGGTCCACGACGTGCGTGAGGCCGTCCGTGCGGCCGTCCCCCCGCACCTGCTCGAGCCCGAGGACTTCGCCGTTCTCGCCGAGACGCTCGACGCCACGCATGAGATCGTCGCCTGGGCGGGCAAGCTGCGCCCGGATGCTCTGCACCTGCAGGCGGTCTGCGAGCGGATCGGTGACTTCAAGCCGCTTGGCGACGCCATCCGGCGCGTGATCGACCCGACCGGGCAGATCCGCGACGACGCCAGTGCCAAACTCCGCCGCATCCGCACCGAGGTCGCCGCCGCCCGCGTCCGCATCGAGCAGGTGATCGATCGTCTGCTGCGCGACCGCCAGGCCACCCGTTGGCTGCAGTATCCCCAGGCGACCTTCCACGAGGACCGGCTCGTGCTGCCCCTCGCCGCCGAGCACCGCGGGCGACTCCCCGGCATCATTCACCGCAGCTCCGAGTCCGGGGCCACACTCTTCGTTGAACCCGCCGAGGCTGTCGAACTCAACAACATCATCATCTCGCTCAAAAACGACGAAACCATCGAGGTCAATCGCCTGCTGTGGCACCTGACGCACCAGGTCCAGCTCAACCAGGCCGAGATCCTCCGCACCATGGACGCCCTGGCGGTGCTCGACCTCGTGGCCGCCAAGGTCAAGTTCGCCTGGGCCTATCAACTGGTGTGCCCCCGTATCTCCCCCGATGGTAAGCTGCGGCTGCACAACGCCCGCCACCTGCTGCTCGCCGACATGCAGAAGCAGGCCGCCCAGCGCGGCGAGCGAATGGAGGTCGTGCCCGTCAGCCTCCGCCTCAGCGACGACTTTGACGTGCTGGTGATCACCGGCCCGAACACCGGCGGCAAGACGGTGACGCTCAAGACCACCGGCCTCGCCTGCCTCATGGCCCAAGCCGGCTTGCCCATCCCCGCCGCCGAGGGCAGTTACGTCCCCATCTACCGCGACATCCTGGTGGACATTGGTGACGAGCAGAGCCTGCAGCAATCGCTCAGCACCTTCAGCGCCCACCTCAACCGGCTGCTGCTCATGCTGCGGCGGGCCCAGCCCGGCACGCTGCTGCTCATCGACGAACTCGGGGCCGGCACCGACCCGGACGAGGGTGCGGCCATCGGGCAAGCGATCCTCCGCGAGTTGCTGGATCGCCGCTGCGCCGCTCTGATCTCGACGCACCTGGGCGTTCTCAAGAGTGTCGCCTACTCGGAGGCCCGGGCCGAGAACGCCTGCGTCGAGTTCGACATGGAGACGCTGAAGCCGACGTACCGGCTGCTCATCGGCGAGCCGGGCAGCAGCCACGCGATCAACATCGCCGCCCGGCTGGGACTGCCTGCCCGCCTGGTCGATGCGGCGCGTAACCACTTGAGCGAATCGCACTTACAGTTGACGCGGGCCATTCGGGGGACGCTGACCTCGCGCCGCCAGGCGGAGACCGCCCGCACCGAGGCCGAGGCCGCCAAACTCGCCGCCGAGCAGGAACGCAAGGCGGCCCAGGAGGCGCGGCTGGGCTTCGAGGAGCGCCAGGCGGAGTTCGACCGCTGGGTCCGGGCCGTCGCCGCCCTGAAGCCGGGCGACCGCGTCTGGGTCAAGCGGTTCGACCGCGAGGGCCGGATCGTCCGCGTGATGCTGCACAAGCAGTTGGCCCTGGTCAACGTCGGAGCCATGGAGGCCGAGGTGCCGCTGCGCGAGGTGGACATCCTGTCCTGATTCGCAACCTCATGCTCTGTTTGACGTTGTAGCCTGCCGGCATTTGTTT
The DNA here is from genome assembly GCA_964511155.1 of uncultured Planctomycetales bacterium. Lineage (GTDB taxonomy): Bacteria > Planctomycetota > Phycisphaerae > UBA1845 > PWPN01 > JAAYDF01. The sequence continues at coordinate 8,031 of CAZEEJ010000182.1, forward strand.
CACGCGGAACAACTGATCGGCAGGAGTCGCCCGTCGGCACAGGCCGTACGGACGCTACCGGCGGCACAGACGGACTGACCGGACCGGGCGGACTGCGTGAAGGCTGCCCGGGCCGGCCGACCAGCGGCTTGGCGAGGGAGTCCCGGCAAGCTGGCACGACGGTTGCCTCTCAGGTTGACGGAGGGTGGTTGACGCCTTGGAGGGAGGAGCAAGCGTGCGTGGTGGGGCGCTGATGCTGATGGGACTGGTGGTGCTCGCGGCCGCCGGCTGCGGTGATCGGCGGTCCTGTCCGTGCGAACGGGCTTCGGTCTGTGAACCTCCAGCGGCGGGCCAACGGGCCGATCTCGCCACGGCCCTGCTGTTCGATCCCCGGCCGGGGTACTACCGTGCCTCGGACTTCGCGGTCCGCAGCGACTGGCCTTCGACGACCGCCTTCTACTCTCCAGGCCAGGTGATCCTCTTCAGCGAACGATTCGTCGACGACCAGCGACCTGGGGCCGGCGAATCGGATTGGACGTACCGCCGCTTCGAGACCGTTCGGTCGGGATTCGGCTACCGATAGCACGAAGGCAGAAGGCACAAAGAGTGGCCCGTGGGCGGGAACGCCGAGCACACGAGGTCCGCTCCCTTACGGTCGCGGCTCTGCACGGCTGCACCTCTTGACCTGTGACGGATTTCCGATATATTGGTTTTTCGCCTGAGCCCCGGGCCCGTGCGGCCTGTCTTGGGTTTCCGTTATGCGAGCAGGTGCACGGATGCGATGAGGGTAACGTGCTCGGGGCGCTGCTGCGCAGGGGGATGGCCTTTCAGTTCTGCCTGCCGAGGGACGAATCATGGGACGCGACACAAAGCTGGCGATTGCGGTAGCGGCGGTGTTCATCGGAGCCGGCGTCTGGTACATGGCATCGGGGAGCAGCAACAGCGGGACCGAGTCGGCGAAAGACTCGACCGTGGCCGCGAAGCCGGCCGCGGACAAGCCGGCCGAAGCCTCGAAGCCCAAGTCGCCGCAAGGGCAGCCGACGGTCGCCAAGCCGAAGCCTGCTCCGGGTGTGCAGGGGCGCCCGCGTACGGAGGGTTTGACGAACGCCCGACCGGAGGGTGCACCCTCGGCCGCGCGGCCGCGCCCGCTACCTGCTCCTGCTCCGTTGGCGGCCGCGCCAGGGGAGCGCAGCGAGGTGGTGTCGTCGCCGTCGCCCGACGCGCGGCCAACGCCCGGTCCGGCTCAGCCGGGTTATCGACCGCAACCCGCGCCGACCGAGGTCGCCGTTGCCGAGCCGTCAACGCTCCGCCCGGCGGGTGTGGGCACCCTCCGCCCGGAACCGCTGACGGGGACGGCCACGCAGCCGGCCCATGAGATCGCCGGCCCGGTGCGGCATCCGCTGGCCCGACCCACGACGCAGCCCAGCGCGGTGACGGCGGCCCCGGTCGCTCCTGCCACGCAGGCGAAAGTGCATACCATCGCGGCCGGGGACACGTTCTCCGCCCTGGCCCTGAAGTACCTGGGGCACGTGAAGTACACCAACGAGATTGTGAAGGCCAACCCGGGGCTCGACCCTGCCCGCCTGCAACTGGGCGCCAAGGTGAAGATCCCCACCCTGCCCGAGGCGACCGCACCACCGACCGTCGCGACCACTCCGCCGGCCGTCGCTGCCGGGCCATCGCCCGCGGCCCCGGGCGCGGTGACGAGTCCGATCGCCCCCCGAGCCACGGCCGTTCGCCCGACGCCCCGACCCATTCCGGCCGACCGCGCTTATACGGTTAAGCAGGGGGATGCGTGGTACGGGCTCGCTCAACGCTTCCTGGGTGACGGCAACGAGTGGCCCCGCCTCTTCGAGCTGAACAAGGAACGCCTTTCGGGCAACCGCGAGGTTCTGCCGGCTGGCGTGGTCATCGAACTGCCCAAGGACGCGAAGGTCGCGGCGGTGAACTGAGGCAGTGGGGAGTAGGCACAGAGGCAGTAGGCAGTAGGCAGTAGGCAGTAGGCAGTAGGCAGTGGGCAGCGAGGGGGTAGTGGAGCATGGAAGTGAGTGGGGCGCTGCTTCCGGCTTGCCTCTTCGCGGCGGACGGGCGCGACGGTGAGGATGTGGGTCACCGCTCCTGACCAGCGTTCCTCTGCATCCCCGAGTCCACGAACAAGTTCGCTCGGTCCCATCTACAAACCGAAACTTGCAACCCACAACCTGCGACCTGTGAACCGCAACCGGCAACGGAACCACCTTCACCCAGGTGATTCGGGATCGAGGGGTTCGGTCGCAGGGGATTCAGGCTCGGGAGATTCGGGTTCGGCATCCGGCTCGTCGGCGGGGAAGGTCTCCAGGTCGGTGGTGCCGAGCAGATGGCGGGCGGCGGCGGCGGGCAGTTCCTGCACGTCGCGGAGCTTGCGCCCGATCGCCCGGGTGCGGACAGCCGCCGAGTCGATCACGTTGCTGGCCTCCTGCAGCTTCTTCTGGACTTTGCCGATGATGTCGCCGAACTTGTCGAACTCGGCCTTGACAGCGCCCAGGATGGTCCAGACCTCGCTGGAGCGCTTCTGGATGGCCAGCGTGCGAAAGCCCATCTGCAGGCTGTTGAGCAGGGCGGCGAGGGTGGTGGGGCCGGCCACGCTCACGCGGCACTCGCGTTGCAGCAGCTCGACGAGCCCGGGGCGGCGGAGCACCTCCGCATAGAGCCCTTCGGACGGCAAGAACATGATGCCGAAATCCGTCGTGCCCGGCGGATGCAGGTACTTGTCGCGGATGTCGCGGGCGTAGGCCCGGATGAGGTTCTCGATCTGGCGGCCGGCGGCCTCGACGGCCTCGCCGTCCCCGCGTTCAGAGGCCTCGATGAGTCGCTGGTAGTCCTCCATGGGGAACTTGGCGTCCACCGGCAGCCAGACGGTCCGCCCGTCGGTTTCGTCGCGGCCGGGCAGCTTGATCGCGAACTCGACCCGTTCATTGCTCTCGGGGCGGGTGGCGACGTTGGCCGCGTACTGATCGGGGCTGAGCACCTGCTCGAGCAGGTTGCCGAGCTGGACCTCGCCCCAAGTGCCGCGGGTCTTGACGTTGGTCAGGACTTTCTTGAGATCGCCGACGCTGCCGGCGATGTTCTGCACCTCGCTGAGGCCGGTGCGTACCTGTTCGAGCCGGTCGCTGACCAGGGTGAACGACTCGCCGAGCCGCTTTTCGAGCGTGCTCTGCAGCTTCTCGTCGACGGTCTTGCGCATGTCTTCGAGCTTGCGGGCGTTGTCCTCCTGGATCTGCGTGAGCTTCTGCTCGACGGCGGTGCGCAGACCGTCCAGCTTCTGGCGGTTGGACTCGGTGAGCTTGGTCAACTCGTTGGATACGATTTCGAGCCGGGAGCGTTGGGCGGCCCCAAGCTGGTCCATGGTTTTGGCGAGCGTCTCGCCGACGGATGTGAGCGTCGCCCCGACCTCCTGGCGGAGGCTCTGGGATTGCTTGTTGGCCTCCTCGCGATTGCGGGCGACTTCCTCGCGGACGGCCCGCTCGACCCGCTCCTGGCCGCGGTCGGACGCCTCGAGCCGGGCGACCAGCGGCGACAGGTCCAGGCCCCGCTCCTGCCGGCGCAACAGGAGCACCAGCAGCACGACGGCGGCGATCAGGACGATCAACACCAGCAGCAGGAGCACGTTGGTCATGCCCGCGAAGATACCTTGCGGCCTGAGCGGCGGCAACAGCGGCAGGGGAGAAGTGCCCACAGATCACGCAGATGGACGCAGATGGGAGAGAGTCTACCCCCAGAGCTGTTTTCCAAGAAAGGGGAATGGAGAATGAGGAATAGAGAATTGAGAAAAAGCCACCTCCCGCACCGGCTGCGCCAG
>CAZEEJ010000183.1:0-11674 GCA_964511155.1 uncultured Planctomycetales bacterium
TTCGAACTGGCCCTCTGGGCGCCGCACATGCAGAAGACGCCGTGGGACTATCGCGATACCGACGGCTTCCCCAACTGGCAGTTCAACGCCACCAAGGTCGAGGTCCACGGCACCAAGGGGCTGATGTACTTCAGCCGGCACGGCGGCGGCTGGCAGGCGTGGAATCCCGACGGCAAAGAAATCGCCAACGCCCCCGGGCGGCATCCGCACCACCCGCACCTGGCCAACTTCTTCGATTGCGTCCGCACCCGCCGGCGCCCCAACGCCGATATCGAGGAAGGCCACCGGTCAACGCTGCTCTGTCAGATCGCCAATATCTCCTACCGCCTCGACGGCCGCAGGCTGGCCTTCGACGGCGGCACGGAAACCTTCGCCAATGATCGCGAGGCCAACGCCATGCTCAAACGCCCGGCCCGGCCACCATGGATCATCCCCGACGAAGTGTGAGGTGAACCGCTGGGTCAACGGTACGTGCGCAGAACACCGATCACCACGCCCTGGATCTGCACGTCATCCACGTAGATCGGCTCGTAGGCCGCGTTGGCCGGCTGAAGCCGGACCCGGCCCTTCTCGCGATAGAACGTCTTGAGCGTGGCCTCGCCATCCGGTAGCAGCGCGACCACCGTCTCGCCGTCACGAGCCGTGTCCCGGGGTGCGACGACCACCAGATCACCGTCCTGAATGTGCTCGTCGATCATGCTGTCGCCGCGAACCTTGAGCACGAACGGCGCAGGCCGGGCGGCGAAGAGATCCTCCAACGCGATCTGTTCAGGGTTCTCGATGGCCTCGATCGGCGCACCGGCGGCAATGTGCCCCACCAGTCGCAGACTGGCCCGCGATTCGTCAGGAAACTGAACCCGAGACGTAAGCTCCAAAGAGCGAGCGCGATGCCGCGAGCGGCGCAAGAGACCCTTCTTTTCGAGCCCGCCGACGTGCTCGAACACGGTCACCTTGCTGACGCCCAGCACGTCGGCCAGCTCCTGCATCGTCGGAGAATAGCCATGCTTGTGCTGGTGATCGCGGATCAGCGTAAGGATGCGCATCTGCTTGGGGGTCAAACGGTGGAACGCTCGTTCGAATTTGTCCGCCATGGGGTGCCTCCTCCGGGGCAAGGGACCGACAGGCTTCCAACCCGCCGGGGTCGCAAATCACCAGCGGCCACTCGCCATCCGGTTGCGGAGTCGCCGCCTCTGCCGCCCGGGCGCACCGGCCGATCCGCAAGACCGCCGCCAACCTGGCCAGCAGCCGGGACTCCCGACCCGGCTCAGCGGCCTCCGCGGGAGCGGCCAGATAGTCGCCTCCCGGCCCGACCACCCACAATGGCAAAGCATCTTGTCCGGCATGGTCGGCCATGCGAGGCGCCTCCCTGCGACTTCGTTGCAACCCGAGCCCATCGAACAGCAAGCGTTCCGCCACCGGTGCAACCCACAGTTCCTGCGAGCGGGTGCGGCGAAGCGACCTCCCGTGTCGACCACCGCCGCGGGGCATCCGCAGTTCCACGATCGGCAGGGCCGCCCGGACAACCACGGCATGACGCTCAGTGTTCAGCTTTTGTACGGACATAGTATACCCTAACTTGTACCGAACGTCAAGTGTTTTTTGCAACTCTGCAACACAATTTCTTGACGACCACACCGATGGGCTCCGCCCACCCATATCTGGTGGCTCGGGTCTGCCGCCACCCCATGAGTAGCGTATATCGGAAGCTGTCCAGCCGCTGCTTGACCGGGGCATCGGCGGGGTCGGGACCGCTGACATTATCGGAACCCGCCCCCGGCGCGTGGCCTGATCGGCATCCCTCGGTGATAATGGAGTCCGTCTCCGGGGCTTCCCCCGCACCGCGGCCGCGCAGGAAGCCGAAGCACGCCATCACCGGTCATACGGATGAAAGGAGACCCCATGTGGGCTTTGGGGCGGCCAGTGCTGACAGAAGCATTAAGAGTCGTGATAGTGGTTCTGGTCGCGGGCGCGCCGATCCATGCCGACGAGCCGACGAAGCCGCGCGCGGACTCATCCGCCGCCGGACCCCTCATCGAGGGCATCGTGCTGAGCTTCAACGGCCAGGGCGTCGCCGGGGCGCGGGTCCGGTTCGAACGCGTGGACGCCGCCGACGACGAACCCCCGCTGGCGGAGGGCCTCACCAACGCAACCGGCGACATCGCCGTGCAGCTTCCGCAACCCATCGAAGGCTTGGTCCGCGTGCGGATCGAGAAGGAGGGTTTTGAAACTGTCACGCAGGAGGTCGAGTTGGCTGATCCCGACGACCCGCCCTTCCTGGACGTGACTATGGAGGGTACGGTCCGGCTGTCGGGCACGGTCACGGACCGATCCACGGACAAACCGCTGGCCGGGGCGGCGGTGTTCTGCGAAACGGGCGGGAGACGACTCACCGCTTCCACCGACGACTTGGGGCACTACGCCTTCGAGCGGGTATACGTCGGCCCCGCCATGCTGGTCCTCTCCGCCGACGGTTATGGGCTGGAACGTCACGGCCTGAACGTCCAGGGAAACCGGGAGGACATCGCGCTGACCGTCGCCCCGGAGTACCCGGTGGAACTGGTCATCGAAGACAGCCTGGGCCGCCCCGCCATCGAGGCGACCGTCGAGGTGCTCGCCCTGCCGATGCGCGAGCGCTTATCCGTACCCACCGATGAAGCCGGCCGGGCGAAGCTCAGGGGAGTCCCGGCCACCGCCAGCCAGCTCCAGGTACGAGTCAACGGCGATCAGTACGTGCGCAACCGCGAGTTCACCAAGGCGATCGACCTGCCCGGCCTGGCATCACCCACGGCGTCAGCGCCGGCCGCGGTGAGGCCGCGCGTCGTGGTTCGCCTGGCGGCCCGCATCGCCGGCCGGGTGACCGCCGAGGACGAGCAGCAGCCCATCGTCGGCGTCCGCGTAATCGTCGGGCGCGAAGTCCGCGCGGACATGCCCATGACCTGGACCGATCTGGAAGGCGCCTACGAACTGGCGGGCCTCGAACCCGGCTTCAACCTGGTATCGTTCCAGCATGCGAGCTTTGCGACCGACATCCAGGAACTGCGCATGCCGGCTGGCGACGTCACCCGCGTCGATGCCCGGCTGGTGCGCGGACAGACCGTCGGCGGCGTGGTCCTCTCATCCGATGGCCAGCCGCTCAGCCACGTCTCCGTGTCCGCGGACTCCTGGAAGGGGCACCAGACCCTCGGGCTGCGGGTCCTCACCGGCGATGACGGTCGCTTCGAGTTCTCCAACGCGCCGCCTGGCGAACTCACCTTCGGCTTCGTCAAGGCGGGGTACGGCCCGCGTATCGAACAGGTGCTCGCGACCGGCAAAGCCGACCATCGCATCACCATGGAGGCGTTCGCTCCGGACGACGAGACTCGCCCGCCCCAGCAGACCGCCCGCCTGAAAACCGGCGACACGCTGCCCGACCTGGAACTGCTGGACACGGATGGCCGGCGACACCGGTTGTCCGACCTCCGCGGCAAGTATGTCTTTCTGGACTTCTGGGCGAGTTGGTGCGCTCCCTGCCGCGCGGAGATCCCGCACGTCCAGGCCCTGCACAAAGCCACGCGCGACCGGGCGGACTTCCTGTTGCTCGGCGTCAGCCTCGACGAGGATCGCCAGGCGCTTCGCGATGCGGTGAGCCGGCACGAGATGACTTGGCCGCAGGTCTTCGGCCCACGCTCCGGCGGCCGCGAGGCCTTCGAGGCCCTCAACGGCGTCGGCATCCCCTACACCTGCCTCATCGGCCCTGACGGCACGCTCCTCGCCCAGGATCTCCGCGGCCCCGGCCTGGTCGATGAGGTCAAAAAGCGGCTCAGCCCGCCGCCAACGCAAGCCGGCGGCAACAGGGATTAGGGCGTAACTCGTTGTCCGCTCGACTCCTGGGAACGAATACCGAATGCCCAAGGCCCAATGACCAATCAAGCCCCAATGACGAATGACGAAAGTTCTTGGTCGTGGTCGCAGTCTCGGGTTTCGGGCTTCGTCATTGATTGGTCATTGGTGCTTGGTCATTGGTCATTCCGCCCGCGGGCAGCGAGTGACGCCCCAAGAATTCGTCCCTTATCGCGGAGCATGAGCCCGGTTGATGCGCATGGGTGCCGCGCATTACTGCTCTGTCGCGACCGCCGACGGGGCCTCAGCGCGCTTCAGACACCGCCAGGGCTCGGACGTAGTCCGAGATGCCGCGAAAGCCCTTGGCCCGGGCGGACTCTTCGATCAGAGTTCGTTCTTCCGGGGTAAGGCGGATATTGATCTGTTCGGTGCGGCGCCCGGACGTGGCTGCGAGCGGTGGATTCTCGCCATCCTCGATCAGGGTGGCGACGCCCACCACCATGGCCTCGCGCGTGCTCGTCACGCACTCGTCCGGCGTCCGACCGCTGCCCATCGCCAGGGGCATCTCCAGCCCGCGGCCATAGTATTCGCCATCCTCGAACCGCAAGATCACCTGGTAACCCGTAACGACCTCACGCGCCTGGCGAAGGATCGCTGCGGCGAACGGACGATCAATCCTCTGCTTCGCATTCTTTCTCAATCTTGCGGGCATACGCGGCCTTCACCTCTCCCCCGTGCACCGGCACGACCAGGATTGGCCGGCCCGGTTTCCTGAACACGTGATGCGACCCGCTAACCCGACACAACGTCCAGCCATGCCGCTCCAGCAGCCGTCGCAGCACCGCGAACCGTACCCGGCTGGCTATACAAGTATATCCTACAATATACGTCAGAGCAAACGCCTGCGCCAGATCGGCGCGGTCTTGGGCCGTGACAGAGACGGCGAACCGCCGGAGCCTATTCGCAGACGCCCTGGTGGGCGACGCTCACGCCGGCGGCCGCGGCGTCGCATTCATTGCCGTACGTGCGGCCGTCGCAACCGCAGACCGGGGCGTAAACCAGCGCACAAAGCACCGGCCGAACCTCGCACACGCCGGTCTCGTCTTCGTCGCCGCAGACCCCTTCCTCGTACTTGCAGAACTCGCCCCAGCCGCACGGCGTGTCATCCGCCCCACCGCACTCCTGCCCCACACGCGGGATCAACACGATCTGGCACGTCACCCCCGTGAGCAACCCGCTGAGAACGAGCATCGCCGCCGTGCGCATCATGAAGCTTCGAAACTGCATGGAATGGTTCCTCCTCTCACTTGTCCGCCTGCATGTGAGTCACCGCAACCGTTCGCGGATCCATTCGGTCGCGGCCGAAAGAGCGTCGGGGATGCCTTCGGCTTTCTTGCCCCCGGCCTGGGCAAGGTCCGGCTTCCCGCCGCCGCGTCCATCTATCGCCGGCACCACGTGTCGGATCAACTCGCCGGCCTTGAGCCCCCGTTTCACGAGATCCTCGGTCATGGCCGCCACAAGCATGGGCTTGCCGTCCAGCGTCACCGCCAGGCACACGGCGGCCGAACCGGCCTGCGTCCGCAGCCAGTCCGCCGTCTCCCGCAACTGCTCGACCGCCGCCGCCGGCAATTCACCGACCACCACGGCCGTGCCATTGACCCGCTCAGCCTTGTCGAGCATCTCCTGCCGGACGCCGCTCAAGGTGCCGGCGGTCCGGGCCGCCTGTTGCTTGCTCTGCCGTTTGGCGAGCTGTTGCAACTCGGCAATGACGCCGCGCAGCGCGATGCGGTCGCGGACGGGGATCTCGCACTCGGCGAGTTGTTTCTGCAGGTCTGCCAAGCCGCAAGCGGCCTGGTCAGCCGGGCCGGCCTTGATCGCCGCCGCCTGCTCGAGGAGTTGTCGGCCCGTCTCGATTACCTGCCGGGCCTTCTCGCCGGTGATGCCGACCACGCGACGAACGCCCTTGGCGACCGCCTCCTCCGCGGTCAGCACGAACGCCTCGATCTCGCCCGTGCGCGGCACGTGCGTCCCGCCGCAGAACTCGACGGGATGCTTCATCCACTTCGGGTTTTGCGGGTCGGCCAACATCGCGTCGATGTCCGCACCGACGGAGACCACGCGGACCATCTCCGGGTACTTTTCGCCGAAGACCGCCCGCAAGGTGTTGATCTTCCGCGCTTCCTGCTCGGGCACCTCTTTCGTATAAACCGGCCGGTCCGCTTTGATCTGCTCGTTGCACAACGCTTCGATCCGCTCGATCTCCTCCGCGGTCAAGGGCTTGTTGTGCGAAAAGTCGAACCGCGTCTTGTCCGGATCGACCAGCGAACCCTTCTGGTCCACCTTCCCCCCGCCGCCCAGCTCCAGAACCTCCCGCAGCGACCAGTTCAGAATGTGCGTCGCGGTGTGGTTGTGCATGGTCAAGCGACGGCTTTCTGAAACCACGGCACGGACTGGCTCGCGTCGGCCGCGCTCTATGCGGATATGGTGCTCGCGTGTCTCCCGAATCTGCTTTCTCAAGTCCTCTGGCAGCGATGATAGCGGTATCCCAGACCAAGTCTCGGCACTTTGTGTGTCAAGCTCCTCTGGCAAGGACTGGTTCGCAGCAAGTTTATTGAACTGATGAATCTCCCCATACACGCACCTGCCGATGTGAGCCACAAACCCATCGATCTCTCGCGTATCTTCGACAGCAAACTCACCCGAAGGTGAAATGATGCTGCCGACGTCACCAACCTGGCCGCCCTTCTCTGCGTAGAACGGGGTCTTATCGAGCACTAGAATCCCTTGTTGGCCCGCATAGAGTGTGGTGCCGAAGGAGACATCTTTTTCCGTTGCGACAGTCCCAAGAACGTAAGCGTCGCACTCAAGGTTGTCGTATCCAACGAATTGGGACTGCACTGCAAGCGCCCGCCAGAGGCTTCCCCCGATGTCGGATGTGACATCGCGCGATGCGCGGACCCGTGATTTCTGGCGCGCTTCCTCCATCTGACGCTCATACTCCTCGATATCGACTGTCAGCCCGAGTTCTTGGCACATAAGAACCGTCAGATCGATGGGAAAGCCATAAGTAGCATGAAGTGTAAATGCAACCCCGCCGCTGAGCAGTTTCGATCCTTGCAGGCGAGCGAATTCCGCCTCATCTGCAAATAACTTGATCCCCCGGTCGAGCGTCTTGATGAACGATTCCTCCTCCTCGCGGACGAGTTCAGCGACGCGCTGCGGCTTATCCTTGAGTTCGGGGAAGGCGTGCCCCATGGCCTCGACGACCACGGGCACGAGCTTACAGAGGAACGGCTCATGTACGCCGAGGTATTGCCGCCCGTAGCGCACCGCCCGGCGAAGGATGCGTCGCAGGACGTACCCACGCCCTTCGTTACTCGGCACCGCCCCGTCCGCCAGGGCAAACGTCAGGCAACGCACGTGGTCGGCAATCACGCGGTAGGCGATGTCCTTCATCACCGCGTCGCGTTCAGCAGAGCCGCGACCGTAAGGGAGCGGTTCTTCGGGCTCAGCAGAGCCGCGACCGTAAGGGAGCGGTTCTTCGTGGTTCTCGCATACCGCCGCCGCTTCGTCACCTCCCGCGGCGAGACCCGCCCCCTGGCCCTCGCGGACGTACCTGCATGCCTCCTCCACCTTATCCGTTGTCCACAGGTAACGTGTGCTCCCATGACGCGTCCATGCCTTCGTCTCCGTCGGGAAGACGCCCGCCTCGACCATACGGCGCGTGGCGTAGGCCTTCAGATCGTTCATGATCTTCTCGGGAACAACGTCAGCCGTAACCACGACGTGGACGTGGTTCGTTCTGACATTGAGTTCGTGGAGCTGCCACCCGCGATGCCGACACACCTCGCGGATGGTTTGATCGACGACCGCACGTCGCGATTCATCCAGCAACACCGGCTCACGTTTCAGTCGAACAAACTGTTCACGCTCGCGTTGTTCATCCTGATCAATGAACGGGGTGTCAAACGTGCGATGATCGCGGTCGACTGATCCCGAGGCCCGCCCGTGCAACCATGTGCCGTAGGTGTGAAACGTGATGAAGTAGGCCAGCGGGGGGTTGGAGCGACGCGGCGCCGAGGACGCTGCTCGCGTGTGCGGTGTCCCCTCGGTACCTCGGCTTCGCAGATCCGCTCCCTCACGGTCGCGGCTCTGTTGACCTGCTCCCTTGAGGTCGCAACCGCGCGGATCCGCTCCCTCACGGTCGCGGCTCTGTTGCGCGTCCGCGTGCGATTCGAGCAACCCCGTGTACGCCGCGGCGCCGGTGATGCGCTGGATGCCGGCAAAGATGGGGGCGAACACGTCGGTGTCGTAGTTGCTGACCTGACCGAGTCGATCGGTCTCCATGCCGCGCAGGACGGCACAGATCCGCTCAAAGCCCATGCCGGTATCCACGTGCCTGGCCGGCAGGGGCGAGAGTTTGCCGTCCGCACCGCGGTTGTACTGGATAAAGACCAGGTTCCAGATCTCCATCACCCGGGAGTCGCCGGCATTGACCAGTCCGCCGCCGCTCATGTCCGGCGTCAGGTCGATGTGGATCTCGCTGCACGGGCCGCACGGGCCGGTGTCGCCCATCTCCCAGAAGTTGTCCTTTTTGTTGCCGGGATGGATGTGCGTCGGGTCGATATCCGTGATCGACGCCCACAGATCGCGGGCCTCGGCGTCCGGCTCGAGCCCCTCGTGCTCATCGCCCTGGAAATACGTCGCGTGCAGGCGGCGCTTGTCGATGCCCCAGACCTTGGTCAGCAGCTCCCAAGCCCAGCCGATCGCCTCCTTCTTGAAATAGTCGCCGAACGACCAGTTGCCCAGCATCTCGAAGAAGGTGTGGTGGTAGGTATCGTGCCCGACGTCGTCGAGGTCGTTGTGCTTGCCGCCGGCCCGGATGCATTTCTGCGTGTTGGCCGCCCGCCGGTAGGGCCGCGCCCCCATGCCCAGGAAGACGTCCTTGAACTGGTTCATGCCCGCGTTGGTGAACATCAGCGTCGGGTCGTCCAGCGGCACCACCGGCGACGACGGGACGAAGGTGTGCTCCTTGCCCTTGAAAAACTCGATGAACTCGTCGCGAATCTGATCGGCGCTCTTGGTACTCATGCGGCTGTCCCGGTGAATCAGGGCCTCCCAAACGGTCCGTGAATCCGCTATTCTATAGCAAGGTGGGGACCGCGGCCAAAGCCACCGCCGCTTGCGGCTTCGCAGGCTCGCAGGCCGCTTGCGGCTTCGCTGCCCCACAGGCCGCTTGCGGCTTCGCACGGCCGGGCGTGACCGTTGGGGCGGCCCGTTGGAGTCGGTTGGCCAGGACGGTTCCCTACCGCGCCCGCCTGGACCGAACAAGGAGTCGGCGTGTCGCCCGCGAAGTGCCTGGCTCTGCTTCAACTGCCCGAGGCCGCCTCGGTCGACCAGATCAAGGCGGCCTATCGCCGGCTTGCCCAGCGCCTGCACCCCGACAAGCGCCGGGGCGACGCCCAGGCCCAGCGCCAGTTCGCCGCCATTTCCTCCGCCTACCGCAGCCTGATGCAGGCCGCCCGGGCCCTCGAGCAGAACCGCAAGGTCGGCGTCTGCATCCATTGTGCCGAGTTCGGCGAGGTGGTCATCGGGCTCGACGGTCGGGCCCGGTGCACCCGGTGCATCTTCCGCCCGGAAGGCGGCCGCCTCCTCCCCATGCCCATCCTCGCCGTCGCCCGATGCCTGGGCACGCTGGCCCTGCTCGGCATCGCCCTGGCCTGCCTCATCGCCGCCCTGCGAACCGATGATCCGACCCGGTCCTTCGAGCTCTCCGCCCTCGCCTTGTCGGCGGGAATAATCGGCCTCGCCGGCCTCGCCTGGACTGCCCTGCGCACCGTCCACTGCATCACCGACCGCGAACGCCGGCTGCAGCACAGCTATCGCACCAGCAAACACCAAGCCGACGCCTGGGTCCGCCACCGGGCGAAACGATCATCCGCCAACTGACGGATCCCATTAAAACGTAACTCGCTTCCAGCGCAGCAACCGCGGCATGGGCCCGGATGCTTACTGACCGCCATCTCATATTGCCAAGTCGTTGTCCTGCGGCTCTGAGTCGGGCGCGGGCACACGGTAGAAGAGGGCGACGCTGAAGGTAAGTGGACCAAGGCGACCGCAGAACATCATAAACGTGACGATGATCTTACCCAACCGACTGAGGTCAGGGGTGATCCCCGTCGAAAGCCCTACCGTGCCCAGTGCGGAGGCCGCCTCAAACAGGTTCTGCTCGAAGGAGAAGCCCTGCTCCGTCAGCTCGAGAAGGTAGGTGCCCGCCAGGAACATGAGCAGGTAAAACCCGAGAGCGGCCACCGCCATCCAGATCCGCTCCAGCGGCACGGGAGCCCCCCAGAAACGTACTTCCCGGGTCCCGCGCAAGGCGCTCATCATGACGCCGCCGATGGCCGAGAAGGTGGTGCACTTGAGGCCCCCTCCCGTACCCGAGGGCGAGGCGCCGACGATCATCAGCAGCGTGATGAGCAGCAACGAGGCTTTCGACAGGCCGGACACGCCGATGGTGTTGAAGCCCACCGTCGTCGAGGCGCTCATAGCCTGGAACACCGCCGCCAGCAGGCGCTCCTCGGGCGGCTTGGATCGGAGCGATGGTTCCGTCAGAAAAAGCAGGAGCGATCCCCCCGCAATCAGCCAGAAGGTGGTCCACAGGATGATCCGGCTGGTCAGAGTGATCTTCTGGACTTTGCCCATCAGCATACGCCAGAAATCCACGCACACGATGAACCCGATGGCTCCAAGATAGCTGAGGCTCGCAATGACGACGTTGAGCCAGAAGTCTCCAGCGAAGGCCTCGAAACTGGAGTTGTATAGACTGAAGCCGGCGGTGCAGAAGGCGGAAACAGAGTGAAACACGGCACTCCACAAGGGGGTGGGTACTCCAGCTTTCTGAAAGATGGCATAGAGGGCCAGTGCCCCGACCGTCTCGATCACCACGGTGAAAACAATGACGCTTCGGATGAACTTGTCGATGCGGAAGGATCGGGGCAGGCTGAACACCGTCCGTCCCACCTCACTACGGACGCCGGACAGCTCCGAGGACCGCGACAGGATGACGAACGAGCCCAGCGTCATGTAGCCGATGCCGCCGAGTTGGATGAGGATGAGGACCACGATCTGACCGAGGGCGTTATAGCTGTCGGATACACTGATGGTCACCAGGCCCGTGGTGGATAGCGCGGAAGTGGCGATGAATAGGTTATCGAGGGCGGTAACCCCCGGCACCCGATGGGTGAACGGCAGACAGAGGAGGAGCCAACCGGTCAGCAGGTAGGAGGCGTATCCCAGGAGCGCGAGTTTCGCCGGATGTAGCTGGTAGAGACACTGCGCGGCCCGGCCAAGCCGGACACTGAAAACCCGCCAACCCCGCGCCGCAGAACGAACAGCCATGCATCGCTCCGAGACCCCGACGACAACTCGATTCCGTACGCGGTGGCCCACTCTACTCGCCCTGTCCCACACCGATCAACAGGATCTGCCCCGCCAACCGATCGCCCCTCTCCATCAACTCGCGAAACCGCGACGAAGAACGGAGAGGACCCCTATGCCTCGCACGGGTCACGCCGGTTAGCGCGCAAAACAACGCCCGACGGGTCCGAAAACCCGCCGGGCGTTGAGTATAGCAAGCAACAGTGTGAACCGCCGAGCGCCGAATCGCTCCGGACGCAACGGGAACCGACCCGCAAGGGCCGGCCCGCTGAAAACGCGCTGACGATCTCGGCTGGTGGTTGTTGTGAGCCCGGCGGCCCGCCCGAAAGCGGAACCGAACTCACCACCGGCCGTCCAGGTTATCCCCTAGAAAGGAGGTGATCCAGCCGCAGGTTCCCCTACGGCTACCTTGTTA
>CAZEEJ010000184.1:0-11640 GCA_964511155.1 uncultured Planctomycetales bacterium
CAAGTTTACTTTGACGGCGAGACCCGGCCATCCGTCGAAGCCCCCCTGGGCGACTTCTTCGGCGATGCCTGGAAGGGCGATACGTACCAGAGCCTGCCGCTGGGTATCACCGATGAGCTGGACTACAGCTTCTGGCGGATGCCGTTCGCCCGATCGGCGCGGATCGTGATAACCAACCAGGGGCGTGCGGCAGGCCGGCTGCGCTACAAGGTCGCCTGGCAACCGGGGCCGTTGCCGCCGGATGCCGCCCGTTTCCACGCCAAGTGGCGACGCGATCGCACCAGCCGCGACTTCGACTATCCCCTGCTCGAAAGCCAGGGCCGGGGGCATCTGGTCGGCGTCGCCCTCTACCCCGATAACATCGTCGGCGGGTGGTGGGGCGAAGGGGATGAAAAAGTGTACGTCGACGGCGAGAAGTTCCCCTCGACGTTCGGCACCGGCAGCGAGGACTACTTCGGCGACGCCTGGGGATACCGTTACTTCGTCATGCCCTGGTACGGCTGCCCGACGCGGGAGGCCTGGAACGAAACCCGCCGCCAGTCCGCCTACCGCTGGCATGTCGCGGACCGCATCCCTTTCACGACCTCGTTCCGCATGACCATCGAGAACTACGCCGCTCATCTCCCCGACCCGATCCGCAACGATTACAGCTCGGTGACCTACTGGTATCAGGCCCCGGGCGGCAGGGATTTCTTCGAATCCGTCCCGGTTACCGACCGTATCCCCCAGGGACCGATCGTGCCCGGGGCCATTGACGCAACCCTCGCGTTCGAGGCATCATCCTCCTTGCCGCCGGGCGTCGAGATCGTGACCGAGGAGGATCTGCCCGAGCAACTCTGCAACGGTAAGGGCGTGCGGATCGTCGGCCCGGCCCGGACCCGGGTGCCGCTGACCATTCCCGCTCCACAGGATGACAGGTATCGGATCGACGTCATCGCTGCCCAGGGAGTGAAGGCCTCGACTTTCACGCTGCTCAAGGACGGCGAACCGACCAGCGATCGCGTCCGCCTGGCCAAGGGGGGCAATGCCCTCGAGCTGGAGCTCACCGGTCAGCCGGTCGACGGTCCCCGCTGTGAGGTGATCCTCGATTACTTCCTGCTTCGTCCCTACCGCAACATGATCCGCGAGTGGTATACGGTCGGTCCGTTCGCGAATGAGGAATACGCGGGTTTTGACCAAGTCTTGCCGCCGGAGACCGAGCCGTTCAAGCTCGACCAATCATTTGCCGCGAAGGGCGGCCCGACCGCGTGGCGCAAGATCTCTGAACGTAACGGCGTCCACAATCTCCAGCAGCATTTCGATGATAACCAGTGGGTACTGGCCTATGCCTGTTGCGACGTGATTGCCCCCGAAGACCTGACCACCACCGGGTATCTGGGCAGCGACGACGGGATCAAGCTGTGGGTGAACGACGAGCTGACGCATATGAGCTCGGCCAAGCGGCCCCTGCGTGTGGACGAAGACACCTTTGAGGTCTCGCTCCGCAAGGGGCGCAACCGCCTGCTGGTTAAGATCGAGAACGGTATCGGCGGTTGGGGCTTTGCCGTCCGGCTGCACGATCCTGATGACCGCCTTCAGTATGCGCTGCCGGAGTAGCCGCCCGCCGCTCGCGGCTTCGCGTTCCCGCCGCTTACGGCTTCGCACGGACACCGATTGGGGCTTCGCAAAAGATCCGCGCATTGCCGCGCCTGCCAAAGGCTCTTATGATGAACGGAACGACCGACTGTTGATTCCCGCATAAAGGTGCAATATGGCTCAGCGTGATTACCTGACGATCGTCTCCGGCTTACCGCGGTCCGGCACATCCATGATGATGCAGATGCTCGATAAGGGGGGCATCCCGGCACTCACGGACCACGTCCGCACGCCGGATGAAGACAATCCCAAGGGCTACTACGAGTTCGAGCCGGTCAAGCAGACAAAGAAGGATGCTTCCTGGCTCAAGGACGCCCCCGGCAAGGTCGTCAAGATGGTGCACCTGCTCCTGCTCGATCTGCCGCCGGAGTATCAGTACCGCGTCGTCTTCATGCGGCGCAATATTCGCGAGGTGGTCGCCTCCCAGAATGTCATGCTCGACCGCCACGGCAAATCCACGGGCGACCTCGGCGAGGAAAAGCTCATTGCCATGTTCCAGTCCCAGATTGCCAAGGTTGAAGGCTACGTCAGCCAGCAGCCCAACTTCGCCATGCTCGACGTGACCTACAACGACGTTCTCCGGGACCCGCAACCGGCGGTGGCGAAGATCAACGCGTTCCTCGGCGGCGACTTGGACACGCAGGCGATGTTGGCGGTCGTGGATCCTTCGCTTTACCGCAATCGGCGCTAACGTCCGCGAGGGTGTCTGCCGAACCGGACGCACCTGCTCGCGAACCGCGAAGCGGCAAGCCGGGAGCAGACCTCCCAGGACCGAGCGAACTTGTTCGTGGTCGGGACCGAGCGAACTTGTTCGTGGCCGAGACCCGAGCGAACTTGTTCGTGGCCAGGCCCGAGCGAGCTTGCTCGTGTTGCCATGCCCGATAATCATCCTCTTATCAGCACCGCGGGGCCGTCGATCGGTCTACCTTCCCCTCAGCATTCCGCTTCTGTCCGGTAAGTACGAAACTGCCGGGCTCGATTGGCCGATAACCCTCAACGCGAGGCGGGGAGGCGGGGCGTTCAGGAAAACCGTAATTCACGGAAGGAATCGACCCATGATGCAGGTCATGCGAGTGACGTTGACGGGGCTGGCGGTGATGTTGCTGGTGCTGGGCGGACTGGCTTGCCAGGAGCCGTCGGAGCGGCTGAACGCTCCGCCACAGGGCTACAGCGAGCGTCCCCACCCGATGCAGGACACGTTCGCCTACATGGTGGACAACGCCCTGCTGGAGGACATGAGCGTGTCCGCGGTGCACTTCGTGCCGCACCAGGCGGAACTGAATGCCCTCGGAGCCCGTCGCCTCATCCGTTACGTGTCGATCCTTCAGGCATACGGCGGCAAGCTGCGATACGACGGGATCGAGGACTCCGCGGAACTGGCGGCGGGGCGACTGGACGAGGTCAAGGCATTCCTGCTGGCCGAGGGCCTGGAGCCGGATCGAGTCGAGCTGGTCCGCGACTTGGCCGGCGGCAGGGGAATGAACGCCGCCGAGGCCATCCTGATCCGCGAGACCACCAACTTCAGGCCCGACCAGGGCGGCAAGGACAAGAGCGGCGGGCCGGATCTCTCCGGGATCCTTGGCGGAAGCAAGAGCTATTGACAACCCGCCGCAAGCGGGGAGCGGTGACCGGGTGTGCAAGCAGGTCCGTCTCCAGGTTGAAACCGGATGGCGGGCATGAAGGAGCGTGGCCCATGTTGGCATGGATGCGACGTTGGATCATTCCGGGCGTGGTGACGGCGTGTGTGGCCTTGACCGGGTGCGAAGGCGGTGACCAGGCGGAAGGCGTGGGGCGCGAGCCGATCTCGCAACTGCCGGCCGAAGAAGCCGACGCCGTTAACGCGGGGGGCGACCTGGAGATCTTGCCACACACCCATTTGGCCGCCGGCCGCCTGCATGAAAGCCAGAACCGGCTTGGCCGTGCAGCCGAGCAATACCGGCTGGCTGTTGCCCTCAAGCCGGACTTCGTGGAGGCCCTGAATCGCCTGGGCATCGTCCTGGACGGGATGGGCCAGTTCAAAGAAGCCGACGAGGCGTTCCTCAAGGCGATCGAGGCCGCGCCCCAGGACGCTTACCTCTACAATAACCTGGGCTTTAGCTACCTGACCCAACTGCGCTGGGCGGATGCCGAGGAAGTGCTGACTCGGGCCGTGGAGCTCAAGCCGGACTTCGCCCGCGGGCGGGTGAATCTGGGACTGGCCCTCGCCCAGCAGGGGCGGTACGACGAGGCCTTGGCCCAGTTCCAGGCCGCCCTCGATGCTGAGGCCGCCTACTACAACATCGGGCTGATGTACCAATCGAAACATCGGCTGGTCGAAGCGGCCCGGGCCTTCAAGACCGCGCTCGAGTTGAACCCGCGCATGGTCGCCGCCCGTAAGCGCTTGGATCTCCTCCCGCCCGAGGCGGTCAGTGCAGCGGAGCGACACACCGAGGCCATCGCTTCGCCGTTGTCGCTGGATGCGAACACCTCGACGGCAAGCGATCCCGGCGAACGCCCCACGACCCGGCCGGCAAATGACACAGATGCCTCTGAGCCCTCCGTCCGGGCGACCGAGCCTTTCATTGTCCCGGTGGACGTGCCCGCCGCGCTTGGACTGGCGATCCTCACGGATACGCCGGAGGTGCCCCCCTTCGTCCTCGACGATCTCGGCCCCGTCTGGCTCGATCCTGAGTATGTCGAGTGGCTGCCGGGTAACCCATCCGTCGCGCTGCGTTAAGGTTTTCCGACTGAAGATGCGCGTGCCTGGTCGCAGGTTTACCGTGCGCCGTTTCGCACATTCACCGGGTGCCGCTGCTTAAGAGTGCGTCCTAAAACCGGTGTGGCACCGGCGGCCACGGGGGGCCGCCGCGACAGGGTTTTAGGACGCATTCTAAGCAGGTACGTGGCGTTGGCATCACCGCGGTCTTGTCCGCGGTCCCTTTTCACCACTTCGCCCCGCCGTCGCCATGTCGGCGTAGGCGGTCGGCCAATCACGCCCAGATCGAATCCGTCGTCGCGTACATGACCAACGAACGAGACGGGCCGTGCGAATGCTTGTCGTTGTGGGCGCTGTTGACGGCGGTATAGAACAAATGATACCGCCCGTCGCGGTGCACCAGGTAGCTCGGCGGGTAGATGCCGTAGGAGTCCGGCTGCGTCGTGTCGCCGCGCGGCAGCCAGGCCGAGCGCACCGGCCGTTCCCACTTGAGGCCATCGGTCGAGAAGCACCATTCGAGGTCCATGGTCTGGGCCTGCACGCGATAGTGCCCGAGCATGCCCACCCGGCCGCGCGGCGTATGCGTCACCGCGAGGTGGTAGAACTGCTGGTCGACGAAGTCGTTCGCGTCGCGCTGGATGACCCGGCTGCGGTTCTCGAAACGCAGGCCATCCTCCGAGGTATACCGATCCATCACGCGGAGCAAGCCCGGCGCATTGTCGTGCGGCATGTAGGCCGGATCCTCCTTGGGCACCGAGATCAGGGCCACAGAGTACATTTCGAACGTCCCGTCGGGCAGTTGGTAAAGGTTGGTGGCGTCGTTGGAGACAAGCTGTGACGGTGCCGGTGGCTCGTCGACGGGCCGGTCGCCGCTGGGCTGCTTGACCAGCATGACCCCGTCGGGCGAGGGCACGCCGTGGGCGGCGCGGTCGTGAGGGTGATAAAGCACCGGGCGGTGCGGATCGACCACGCGATACCGCCGGCCGTCGTCGCTGTCGGCCGCCAGGTAACGAAGGATGCCGCGCCCATGCGCCCAGAAGTAGATTCGATGCTTGCCGTTGCGCAGGGGCACGTGGACGACCTGCGTCGGCCGCCACCCGTCAGGCAGATGGCCGATGGCGAACGGTCCGTCGCCGGGCTCGCCGGGCGTCAGCTCGGCAGGAGACTTCTTCATGGGTTCACCCGGTCGGCCTTCCGCGTACGCAAGCGTGTAGTTGCCACGACCGCCCACGGCCGAGTACCAGAGTCGCCATCGCCCGTCGTCCAGCATCTCGACCGGCGAGGTGAAGTTCTGAATGAAACCGCGTTCCCAGGGCTCGGTGGCCTCGAGCGCGATGCCGTGCTTCTTCCATGCCGACGGGGGGCAGGGCCGGGGCAGATCCGGTTCAGCGCCCAAAGCCCAACCGCAGAGCAACGACCGGCCGGTCACCGCACCCACACTCGCTCCGGCCGCATAACCCAGAAAAGTCCGTCGATTGACCCGTTGCATAGGTTGCATCCTCCATCCGGCATGCCATGGTAACGTCGCGTCTATCAGTTGTCGCACGTCGGATCGACCGGAACACCATCGCCGCTGTAGCAACGTTGGAGCAAGCCGAAGTCCGCCTGGTCGACGTCCTGGTCGTCATCGAGGTCCGCCTTGAGGCACCCGGCCGGCGGCGGCCCGATCTGCGGCCCGGTGACGCAGCCCAGGAAAACCTCGCAATCGTCGCCATCCACATCGCCGTCGCAATCCAGGTCGGCGGCCACTGTCACCCGTAGCGACAGGGCCACCGCATTGGAGGTGACGTTGCCGCCGACATTGCGGACCACACAGCGATAAACGCCCAGGTCGTCATCATCGACCGCCGGGACGGACAAGGCGGGAGTCGTGGTCCCGGCATAGTGCTGATCATCTGAAAGATCGATGCCGTTCTTCTGCCACTGGTATTGCAGCCCCCCCTGCCCGTCGGCGACCACCGTGAATGCCGCGCTGCCGCCGAGGCACGCATGCTGCGGCTGCGGCTGCTCCGCGATCACCGGCGGCGAGACGACCTGGGCAACCAGGGTGACGACCCAGCCTTCACTTGCTCCGTTGCGCAGTCCATTCCCGGTCAGAACAGAGCCATCGGCGGACATGCCTTTGACCTCGATGAGGCTCCAACCGGGCGTGTCCAAACCATAGTCGCCGGCCAACAGGCTTTTGAGCTGACGGGTACCTTGGGACGCGTTCCACAGGAACGCCTCGCGCGGGCCGTCGGGGTTACGGTGGTAGCTGTAGCCGCCGGCGACGGTGCCGTTGCCGTTGAGGGCCAGGACCTCGCCGAAGTTGTCGCCGTCACCGCCGGGGATAAACGGCACCGCGGTGGGCGTGGTTGAGTTGTTCCAGATGACCGGGTGGTAGAACGCCCCGCCGCCAGGGTAATAGCTCCAGCCGCCAAGGACGAGGCCGCTGCGCGAGAATGCCTTGACGACCGCCTCGTAACTGGTACTGGGTGCACCCATCAGCGTGTTCAGGGCCGAGGCCGCCGACGTGCCCGAAGCCTTCATGGCGTTGCGCGACCCGCCGGTCGGAGCGGTGCCGCGATATTGATACTGGCCGCCGAAGAGGCCGGTGTCGGAGACGGCGTGGAAATCGGAGTGGTCGTGGCCCTGAGAGGGCAAGCTGAAGCTGTTCGTGCTCCCCGAGCTCTGCCGATAGCGACCGGCTTGCCGACCATTGCCGTCCCCGCCGCTGATCGTACTCCCCACGATCCACAGGTCGGCCGAACCATCGGTGCCCAGTGCGGCCGCGGTCCATTCGTAAACCCCATCCATCCTGGGCAAAGGGGTAAAGGCTCCAGTCCCGGCAGGATTGCCGTTCCACCTGTGGGCTTTGAAGCCCGCGGCATTGCTGTTGACGGCCGCGACGACGTTAACGTTGAAAAGGCCGACGCCCGCGGCACTGCTGGTGGTTGCGCCCGCGGGAACGCCCATACTTCTCATACCCTGCGATGCGCTCCAGATGACCGCCTGGCCTTCACTGGCACCGCAAACCACCGAGCCATCCGCGGTGATGCCGGAGACCGTACTGCCTCCCGCCCCCAGACTGCCCACTCCGGTGAACTGTGCGACCAGCAGCCGCAAGCCCGCCTCCTGAGAGGCAACGCCGCCAAAGGCGTTGGATACCCGACACGCATACAAGGCGACGTCCCCCTCGTCCGCAGCGGTGATCGTCAGGACGGGGCTCGAGCTGCCGGCATAGTGACCGCCGTCGGACAGAGCGATGCCATCCTTGAACCACTGATAGACGAGCGGGCCCGTTCCGGTGGCCTCGGTGGTGAACGTGGCGGACCGGCCGCGCACGGCCACCTGGTCGAACGGCTGCTGGGCGATACTGGGTGCCGCAACAACCTGGACGGCGGGACCAGCGTCGAAGGAATACAGGGATGCCTGCTGCATGATGAACCGCAACCGCAGGCCCGATGGCGCGGTCGGCAGCAGCGTCCGGTCGGTCCAGGTGACCACCTGATTAACGCTGTCGCCCTGCAGCGGCAGGCAATCCGCTTCACCGTACCCGGGGAGCGCGTTGCCGTCCCCATCGAGCACTTCCACCTTCAGCCAGCCGCCGCCCGTGGTCACATAGTTGACACGAAGCGGGCCGCTCACACCTGCCAAGGTTCGCGTCGTCAGGCTGCCGGCGACCGGCCCGGCGTCGAGCGACGCGAAGCCATCCTTGCGGAGCGTGGCCAGGCCGATTGCGCAGTTGATCGTCTTAGTGGGCTGGCCGTGTTCCTTATCGCAGCCCCCGTAGTAGATCCAGACGGCATCGTTCACGATGATCGGGGCCCGAGCGGTGTAGAGCTGGCCGGTGTCCCAGGTACCCGGTGGACCGAGCGGCAGGATGGGAGTGCGATCTCCCTCCTGCCGGGACCAGTGGACGCCGTCGCGGCTGGTGACCAGTTCGGCGAAGACCGGCCCAAGGTAGTAGCCCTCGACGTCGGTCGCCCGGAAGATCCAAAGAAGCCCCAGATACATGGTTTCATACGGAAATGCGGACATGCCGTAAAGATGCGTCCGCTGGACCGTGCCCGGCGGCACCCAGCGATCATCAAACGCGTCCACCTCGAGAATCAGGGACGCGGCGGGCCAGGATTCGATGCTCGGGGTCGTGGTAAGCCCGACGCTGCGGCGACGCAAACCGTTGACATCGGTGTTCAGCTTGACGTAACCGAGGAACCGCTGCGTGTTGGGATCCCACACGAACTGCCCTACGTCGCCGCCGCCGGTGAACACGGGGTTGTTGGGCAAATCGCTGGTATGGATGCCGTCGGGCGACCAAGCCCCCCAGAAACCGCCGCTGTCGTAGTTCATGAACGCGTAACGGCGAGCGGGTACGGGCTGCCAGGGCGTGTGCATGACCGAGGTGATACCGCTGGTCCCGGGGCGGTTGTAGATCATGTTATTGGCCGTCGAGCCATGCCACGAGCGGATGCCGAGGTTGGGCTTGTGCCAATGGAGGCCGTCCGTGCTCGTGGCATAAAGGATGTTGCTGCCATCGTTGTTGGGATCTTCGGCGCGGTAGGTGTGATACCACATCCGATAGCCGGTGTCCGTCTCGTCGGGCATGACCGTCCCATAGATGTAGGTGATGGTCGCCTCCCAGGGCTCCGAGGGCGCGAGCACCGGATTGCCAGCATGTTTCTGGAACGGATGGTAGGTTCGGATCAGATTGGACCGAGTGGCGATCAGGAAATCATCCACCAAGAGCTGCCATGGGCCGGTCAGGTCGTCCACTCCGCGGGGATCGGGCGTGGCCCCATGGCCAAGGCCATAGGCGCCCAGGAACCACACGACCAGAACACAGCCACACCGCGGGCACTTCATCATCAGTTTTTCGAGACCCCAATGCCGAAAGGAAGCAGGGCGCCCGACGCCCCGCTGATCGTATTATATGCGACGAGGGGGGCTTGGGTATACGTTGCAGAACGCAGCTCCGCCTGCCCGGAGGACCACCTCCCGCGGCGGGACACCTTTGAGGCCTGCAGCGGAGAATTGAGAATGGAGAATTGAGAATGAAGAAAAAGCCACCTTCCATGCCTGCCGCCCCACCTCACCGCCGGTGAGGTTCTCCGGCATCCACGGGAGACACGGTTTCTCACTTCTGACTTCTCACTTCTCACTTTTTCCGCGTTGCGCAACGCTGGGGTGAGCATGAACGAGTCGGTTCCCGCGCCGGGAGGGCCCGGGCCAACGCGCCCTGGGGGGATTCGAATCAGGTACCGGTCGGCGGACGATCCGCGATCGGCTCCACCCGCCAATGCTCATCCACCCACAAGCCGAGGATGCGCACCGGCAAGGCCCACGAGGCAATCATCTCTACTGAACGCAGAACGCTTTCGCAGTGCTCCTGCCGGGAAACGGGATAGCCGGCACAATCGTGATGCCCGACGATGGCGACCGTCCGCGAGCCGTGCTTCTCCACCGAGACCAGCACGCGACGGCGGATGCTTTCGAGCGATTCCGCAACGGCGTCCGCCAGGATGTGGTCCGGGCCGGGCTCGGTGATCGTATCGATGTAATCGGCTTGCGCGTGTTGCTTCAGCCAGGCGGCCACCGGCGCCTGCACCCTTCCATCCATGCAATTGATCACCGTGGCGAATCGTCCCTGCATCGAATGCCTCTCAACCGCGGACGGACGCTCCGGGAGCGAAGCGTATCGCCGTCAACCGATCTCCACCCAGGCCCCCTTGCGAGCGCTGTCCAGCACCGCGTCGCAGACCTTCTGCGTCTCCAGGGCGTCGCGGAACGTCGGGCTGGCCGGTTGCCCCTTGGCGACGCCCTCGATGAAGTCCGCGACCTGATGAACAAAGGTGTGCTCGTAGCCGATCTGCAAGCCCGGCACCCACCATTTGCCCATGTACGGCATGTCCCCGTCGGTCACGTGGATGCTCCGCCAGCCCCGGACGATCGAGTCGTCGCCGTGGTCGAAGTAGCTCAGCCGGTGCAGGTCGTGCAGGTCCCAGGCAATCGAGGCCTTTTCGCCGTTGATCTCGAAGGTGTAGAGGGCCTTGTGGCCGCGGGCGTAGCGCGTGGACTCGAACGTCGCGAGCGAGCCGTTGGCGAACCGGGCCAGGAAGGCACAGGCGTCGTCGATGGTGACCTTCTCGACCTTGCCGGTGATGTTGTGCTTGCGTTCCTTGATGAAGGTCTCGGTCATGGCGGTGACGCTGCTGATGCTGCCGTTGAGCCACAGGGCGGTGTCGATGCAATGGGCGAGCAGGTCGCCGGTGACGCCGGAACCGGCCACCTTGGCATCCAGCCGCCAGAGCGCATCTCCGCCCTGCGGCAGGTCGGATGAGATCGTCCAGTCCTGCAGAAAGACCGCCCGGTAGTGGAAGATCTTGCCGAGCCGGCCCTCGTCGATGAGCTTCTTGGCCAACGTAACGGCCGGCACGCGGCGATAGTTGAACGAGACCAGGTTGGGCACGCCGGCCTTCTCGACCGCCGCGACCATCTCCTGGCCCTCCGCGGTGTTCATCGCCAGCGGCTTCTCGCAGATGATCATCTTGCCCGCCGCCGCCGCCGCCATGGCGATCTCACGGTGGGTGTTGTTCGGCGTGCAGATATCAATCAGGTCGATATCCTTGCGGGCCAGCAGCTTCTTCCAGTCGGTCTCGATCGATTCGTACCCCCACGTGTCCGCGAACGCCTTGGCCTTGTCGCCGCTCACGTCGCAGATCGCCTTGAGCACCGGCTTCAGCTCCGGCTTGAAGAAACTGTACACCTTGCGGTACGCGTTCGAGTGCGTCCGCCCCATGAAACCGCAACCGATCAGACCGACGTTAAGGGGTTTGGACATGGTTTATCCGCTCCACAAAGCTGGCCAAAAAGGGCTCCGAGCAATCCGAAATCCACACGATGGACGATAGGATAGCCGGAGCGCCGCTTACGTTCAAACATTGACTCTACCGAGCGTCTTCCCCTAGAATCAAGCGCTGGCGAGGCGGTACAGCGAGCATCCACCGATCGGAGCACTGATGCCCGACCAGCCTTTCGAAGTCATCAAGTGGCCCGATGAGGGCGAGACGATCGCGAAAAGCCGCGGCATCCGTCAGTTGAGGCTCTTGAAAAAGCGGTTTGGAAACGGCAAGTGGCTCAAGCGCAAGGGCGTGGGCCTGGTGAAACTGTCCAATGGATCTGAAAGACATGCCGAACTCCACTGGTACGAAGCGCACGGCATCGGGAAGAGGCTCATCAAGATCAAGCGCCTCCTCTAAACGCCGTGCAAGCCGGTCACACCCGGTCTCTCCCTTCGCGGTTTGCCTGCGAAATGACGGATACTACGTCGA
>CAZEEJ010000185.1:0-6262 GCA_964511155.1 uncultured Planctomycetales bacterium
TCGGCTCGCACGACGTCAGAGTCGTACAAACCTAGTGCGCATCGTTTACGGCGTAGACTACCGGGGTATCTAATCCCGTTTGCTCCCTACGCTTTCGCGTCTCAGCGTCAGGACAGGCCCAGTCACCCGCTTTCGCCACAGGCGTTCCCTTAGATATCTACGCATTTCACCGCTCCACCTAAGGTTCCAGTGACCCCTACCTGCCTCAAGAACGGCAGTATACCAAGCAGTTCCCGGGTTGAAGCCGGGGATTTCACAAGGTACTTACCGCTCCGCCTACACGCGCTTTAAGCCCAGTAATTCCGAACAACGCTCGGGGCCTCCGTCTTACCGCGGCTGCTGGCACGGAGTTAGCCGCCCCTTTCGTATGCGGGTCAACGCAGAGACGTATTAGGTCCCCTTGCTTCCTAGCATACTATGAGAGTTTACATCCCGAAAGACTTCGTCCTCCACGCGGCGTCGCTCCGTCAGGCTTTCGCCCATTGCGGAATATTCGTTGCTGCAGCCACCCGTAGGTGTCCGGGCAGTGTCTCAGTCCCGATGTGGCCGGTCGCGCTCTCACGCCGGCTACCCGTCATCGCCTTGGTGGGCCGTTACCTCACCAACTAGCTGATAGGACATGGGCCGATCTCATGCCGACAGGCCCCGAAGGGTCCCCATCTTTTGATCTGGAAACCAGGCGATCCCCAGATGTCATCAGGTATTAATGGCACTTTCGCTAAAGCCCCTTGCGGGGCGCCGCTATCCCTGTGCACAAGGTACGTTACCCATGCGTTACTCACCCGTTCGCCACTGGACGCCTCAAGTATTGCTACCAAAGACGCCCCGTTCGACTTGCATGCCTTAGCCACGCCGCCAGCGTTCGTTCTGAGCCAGGATCAAACTCTTCACTTTATATCGATGCACCGGCCGGCCCGCGAAACAGCTCCGAAAAGCCGCTCCCCGAACCGTCCGAACACTTCGAATCCAAGTCCACACACCTGGCCGGCCAACCTGTCTGGCATTCCAGATCGGCCGACTGGCTTGAGGTCAGAGCGAGCAGTGTGTGGTCACTCGCCCCGCCTCGCGTTCTCACGGCGGTCTTTCACACTGTTGACTTGTCAAAGAACGTCGTCGGCCGTTCGACCGGCCGGCCCCCGGTCCCGCAAGCCCGTTCGGGCCTGCTTTACCGGAGCCCCACAGTCTAACCAACCCGGAGCCGTTGTCAAGACCTTTTCCGGCTAATTCCAGATCGGTTTGCAGATTTTTTTTCGACCGCTTCACGCCCCAGGCCCACGGGCACCGACCCGCCCAAAACCACGCCCAGCGGGCCGCCGGATCCGCGCAAAAGTAAGCCGGTCGAGTTCATCTTGTCCCGGGCCGATCGTCTGGCAGTTCGCTCACCCGACCGGGCAACCCCAGCCGGGCACCACCGGCAGCCGCACGACAAGGAAAAAAACAACCGGTTCCTCGAAAGCACGGTCGATAATCCAAACAGGAATATACAAGCCTTCCTGCCCGGAGTCAAGGCCCGGATTACCCAACGGGCGAACTACTGTAACTTGGCTTATAAAAGTATCTTAGGCGTGGCAGGGCCCATCAGAGCACCGAGCCCCGAACGTTTTTCGGTGGATGGCCGCCGCACCCGCCATTTCCCCAACCGCCTCCGTTCGGGTAGGTTACCCGCTTTGCCGGCGGTGTGCCGCCGCCCAACGGCTGTGCAAGGGATGATGGACCACCCGCCCTGCGTGGGAGCCAGGCCCGCTATGGCATCGACAACCCCCATGGGCAGCGAACGCCTCGCCTCGGCCCTCCGATCCAGAATCGAACGGAGGTCGGCCAGCCCCTGGCTGCCCCTGCAGCTCGGCGCTCTCGCCGTCCTGGTCATGCTGCCGTCCTTGTGGGCCGGCTGGATGGCCGACGACTACCTGCATCGACTGATGCTCCTCGGCTCGCAACGGCTGACCGACCTGCCCGCGTCGCCCTTCAATCTGTTCCGCTTCCTGGATGGCGATCCTGCTCGGACCCATCGGCTCATGGACGCCGGCATCGTGCCCTGGTGGACGCTGCCCGAAGCCCGCGTAGCCTTCTGGCGACCGGTGGCGGGCCTCAGTCACTGGCTGGATTACCGCCTGTGGCCGGACTCCGCTCTACTGATGCACGCCCAGAGCCTTTTTTTCCTGGGACTGCTGGCGGCCGCGGTCACGGTCCTGTACCGCCGCATCCTGGGTTGGGGGCTGGCGGCCGGGCTGGCGGCGCTGTTCTACGCCCTGGACGATGGCCGGGTCATCCCCGCGGCTTTTCTGGCGAACCGCAACGCCCTGCTGGCCACGCTGTTCGGGGCCCTCACCCTCATCGCCCATGACCGCTGGCGGCGCGACGGTTGGCGAATCGGCGGAGTGCTTGGGCCGGCATGCCTGCTCTTGAGCCTCTGGTCGGGCGAGATGGGGGCGGCCACCGTGGGGTATCTCGCGGCCTACGCCCTGTGCCTGGATCCGTCCCGGCCGCGTCGGGCGGGGGCCGCATTGGTACCGTATTTGCTCGTGCTGGTGATCTGGCGAGGGCTGTGGTCGGCCATGGGTTATGGCGTCTATGGGATCGGGTTGTACATCGACCCGGCCGTGGAACCGCTGCGGTTCGCGAACGCCTTCCTGGAACGGCTGCCGTTTCTGCTGCTCGGGCAGTTCGCCCTCCCGCCGGCTGACACCTACGGGCTGCTGAACGGTCCGGCCAAGACGATCTACGCAGGTGTGGCCGCCCTGCTGATCGTCGGCGGCGGGGTGGTCATGGGAGCCGTCCTGCATCGCAACCCGGCGGCACGGTTCTGGGCCTTGGGCATGGCTTTCGCCCTGCTGCCCGCAGCGACCACCTGGCCTTCGGACCGGCTCCTGCCCCTGGTGGGTTTGGGAGGTTCTGCCCTTGTCGGCCAGTTCGTGACCGCCGTCTGGGTCAGACCGCCGGGCCCGCAGACTCCCAGATGGTGGCGACGTTCGGCCGGAGTGCTCTGCGGCCTGCTCATCTTCATTCACGGCGTAGCGGCTCCCACGCACGCCGCACTCCGCGCCCGCTGGCCCATGGGCCCGGGCATGGAGCGCATGTATGCCCGGACGCCGCCGGACCCCAAAATCGCACAGCAGGACGTCGTGATTGTGAACGCCCCGGTGGCCATGCTGACCGCGTATCTGCCCATCCGCGCGGAACTGGACGGCCGACCCGTCCCCCGCCGCACGCGAGCCCTCGGCCCGAGCCTGGCCGACATGCACGTCCTGCGCACCGATGAATACACGCTGACCATCCGGCCGGACCAGGGTTTTCTGCGCTGGGTACTCGACGATCTGTTCCGCAATGGCAGCCATCCGCTGCACGTGGGGCAGCGGATCGAGTTGACGGGCCTGACCGTGGAGATCACGGGGACCACGGTTGACGGCCGACCGGCCGAGGCGGCCTTCAGGTTCGACACCCCGCTCGAAGACCCGGCCCGGCGATGGCTCCAGTGGACCGGCGATGGTTATGCCCCTTTGTGCCGCCCGCCGTGGGCGAGGCCATCCGCCTGTCGAGCTTCCCGAACGCCTTCCTGCTCTGACGAGGTGACGCGATGGCCATGACGCCGCGTGAACGATGGCTCGCCCTGCTCGCCGGCCGCACGCCCGACCGCATCCCGACCGACTACTGGGCCACCCCGGAGTTCCACGAGCGGTTCAGGAAGGATCTCGCCTGCCCGGACGACGAAAGCCTCTGGCGGAAACTGAACATCGACCGCCCGCTGGTCCTGTTCCCGGCCCCGCGGCCATCCCCTCATGCCGACGACCCCGAAGCCGATGTCTGGGGGCTGCGCTTCCGGGCCATGGACTACGGCACTGGGATCTACCAGGAGGTCGCACACCATCCGCTGGCCCACGCCGAATCCCCCGCCGACGTGCACGCTTTCTCGTGGCCCCGTCCCGAGGACTTCGACATCACCCCGATCCGGCAGGCGATTGAGGCCGACCGAGGCTATCGTCCGGTCATCGCCTGCTGTTACGAACCCTTTCTGCTCTACGCCCAGATGCGCGGACTCGAACAGGCCTTCATGGATCTCGTGCTCAACCCCGATATCGCCGATGCCATCCTGGGCCATCTTTTTGATATCCACGAAGAGGTTCACCGGCGGGTCTTCGCCGCCTGCCCCGGCCAAATCGATATGACCTACGTGGCCGAGGACCTCGGCGGCCAGACCGGCCCGCTCATCAGCCTGGAGACGTATCGCCGGTTCCTCCGCCCCAACCAGCGGAAGATGGCCGACCTCGCCCGAGCCCACGGCATCCGCGTCTTCTACCACACCGACGGTGCCGCCCGGCCATTCATCCCCGACCTGCTCGACGTCGTCGGCATCGACGTACTCAATCCCATCCAGTGGCGCTGCCCGGGCATGGACCGGGCGTCGCTGGTCAGGGACTTCGGGCAGCGGGTCGCATTCCACGGGGCCATGGACAATCAGTACACCCTGCCCTTCGGATCGACCGAGCAGGTGGCCGCCGAGGTACGCGAGAACCTCGCGATCTTTGCCGATGCCCGCTGGATCTGCGCCCCTTGCCACAACATCCAACCCGTCTCCCCGACCGCCAACATCGTCACCCTCTACGAAACCTTAAATGAGATCACATGCCCGTAGCTCTGATCGCCTCAGCCTTTGCCCTGTTCATGGCCGATGCCGCCGCCCCGAGCACCGGGGAGGATCTGCGGACCGTGCTGGACCGCGAGATGCAGCGCAGCCGGCCCGATTACGTCGTCTACTGCCCAAAGAGCGTCGATGGCTCGACGTTCGACACCGGCAACGAGCACTTCCTGACCTTCGACGGGCCCGACGGATCCCTCATGACCGTCTGGACCCAGAGCAGCTTCGAGGGCGCCGGCGACCACCGCATCATGTTCGCCCGCTCGCGAGACGAGGGCCGCACCTGGAGCGAGCCCCTGCGAATCATCGGCCCGAGACGCAAGGATGAAGCTCTGCAGTCAAGCTGGGCTTTCCCCATGCTCTCGGGCTCCGGGCGCATCTACGTCGTCTACAACCAGTACCAGGGCATCGCCGATTACCACCACCAGATCACCGGCACCATGGACTGCGTCTACAGCGACGACCATGGCACAACCTGGTCCAAACCGGGGACCATCCCCATGCCCCACAGCCCGTACGACCACCCCGGCAAAGAGAAACCTTCGAACTGGATTGTCTGGCAGAAGCCCATCCGTGACCTCCAGGGCCGCTGGTTCACCGGCTTTACCCGCTGGGTCAGCCCCGCGGTCCGCACCAAGCCGCATGTCAACTCCTGGACGGCCGCCGAATCAGTCGTCGAGTTCATGCGGTTCGAGAATCTTGATGAGCATCCCGAACCGGCTGAGATCCGCGTGTCCTACTTCGCCTCCGGCCGGCGGGCGTTGCGCGTGCCCCACTACACCAACCCGATGCTCAGCATCGCCCAGGAACCCAGCCTCGTGCGTCTGCCCGATGACCGGCTCTTCTGCACCATCCGCTCGATGACCGGCTACATCTGGTATGCCGTCTCAGCCGATGACGGCGAGACCTGGACCGCACCCCGCCCGCTGCTCCGGCAGGACCACGGGCTGCCCATCCTCCAGCCGCTTTCCTGCTGCCCGATCTACGAGTATGACCGCGGCCGGTACATTCTGCTCCATCACAACAACGACGGGCGCTTCGAGGGCAGCACGCCTGAACAGACCAACCGCAACCGCCGGCCGGCCTGCATCGCCCTCGGTGAGTTTCGACCCGACGCTGAGCAGCCCATCTGGTTCAGCGCGTCCAAGGTGCTCATGGATAACGACGGCAGTCAGATCGGGCCATTGAAGCGGATCGACATCGGCGTTTACACCAGCGTGACGCGCCGGCAAGGACAATTCGTGTTGTGGTATCCGGAGCGCAAGTTCTTCCTGCTGGGCAAGGTCATCCCCGCGGAATTCTTCATCGACCTCCCGGTCCCGCAACCCTGATCGGACGGCCCCCGCATCGCGCAGCCCCGCAGTGCTGGCCCCATCACTTCCTGCCGCCGGGGGTGACCAGCGTGTAGTCGTCGTTGTCGAAGCGAGCGGTGACCGGGGCGCCCTGGTTGCGGGCCAGACAGGCC
The DNA here is from genome assembly GCA_964511155.1 of uncultured Planctomycetales bacterium. Lineage (GTDB taxonomy): Bacteria > Planctomycetota > Phycisphaerae > UBA1845 > PWPN01 > JAAYDF01. The sequence goes on from CAZEEJ010000185.1 coordinate 6,099, forward strand.
AGGTTGGCCTCGGCCACCCGGGCGGCCGCCTCCAGAATGGCCACACAGGTGACCGCGGACTCGGCATCGGGGTAAGTGCCGGCCAGAGAAGCCCGGTCGGCTTGTTCGAGCACCACGCGGGTCGCCGCTTCCAGGCCGGCGATCAGTGAATCCTTCCCGTACCC
>CAZEEJ010000185.1:6272-11275 GCA_964511155.1 uncultured Planctomycetales bacterium
CCCACCAACGCCCGATCGCCCCGCTCGCCCGCCCGCGGAACCTCCGCCTGGAAATGCGGGTTGTGCGTCCGCGTCCCCGCTCCGGTGATGGCCGAACGCATGCCCCGGTCCTGCTGGTCCACGAAGACCCGTCCGCGGGTGCCCACGATCTCCAGCTCCTGGTTCACCGCCCCCTCGAAGTCCGCCGGGTTGATCCAGCCGTTCACATAATTCACATGCAGCCCCGTGTGGTACTCGACGTTGACCTGTAACGCATCAAACGTGTCGATTCCCTGGGGATGTTCCGCATCACGCCACTGCGTCAGCAACCGCTTCTGCCCTACCGCGTGCAGTGAAACCGGGCGGACGTTCAGATAGTGCGCAAACAGGTCCGTCCAGTGAACACCGACGTAACTGAATGGATTGCTGTGTGCCGCCCACTTGAAAACGCCGGTGGAGACCTCGAGCGGCTCCTCCAGCACGGCACGGGCATACAGCAGTTCGCCCAGACGCGGCACGACATCCACGAACGTGCTCCGCAGAAAGGAGTCATACCGTTTGTGCATGTCCACGGCGACGACCACGCCCGCCTCCCGACTTCGAGCCACGATACTGCGGACCTCGGCCAGGCTGAGGGCCAGCGGCTTCTCCGCCACAACGTGTACGCCCCGGTCCACCGCCTCGAGAATGGGGGCCGTGTGCAGGTGGTCCGGCGTGGCCACGAAAAGCACGTCCGGCCGGTGGTCGTCCAGGATGGAGACCCACGGCGTCTCGCCGCAACAGGCCGCCGGTTTGGCACCCGGCACCCATTGCCGATAAGTCTCCGCCAGGGCGGCTGCGCTGGTCGGCGTCCGCGTCCCCACGGCGACTACTTCAAAGCTCACGTCCACCAGCTCGTCCGCGTGGAGGTCGAGGCCCGCCGTCCCGAGATAAGGCACGATCCCGCACCGCTCCACATCCGCGAGCGTGCGGAGCACCACATCCCGCCCAAACATGCCCCCGCCGACCAACGCCACCTTGACCACGCGACGTGTCATCACCCGTCTCCTTAGCCCGATCTGCACGAAATCGAGAGCCACAGAGATTAAGAGTTCTTAATCATGCCGCTCACCCACGCCTTCATCGCCCTCCCCAATGGCCGGAAAATGAAAGACGATTAACCTCCGCCGCTCGCAAGCATATTTGTTATTTTCACCGACAGTAAGAGATCAGTCCAATCTTGACAAATCTACGCCGATAGGTTATTCTTTGGCATGGAAACGGTGCATGACTACACTTCGCCCACTGACAGACTAGTGGACTCCCCCAAGACGTAGTCGGCCCAAACAATACGACGATGGAGGAAGCAACGGGGGCCCGGGGTTTCTGGCACCCCGTTGGGCGCATAGCCCGCAATCGGCTCGGTCCCCCTGAAGCAACTCGATTGCGCCATCAGGTCGATACGGGCGTGCTCCCTCCGGCGGATGATGCGACTATGCGGGAGGCGTGGTTGCACCGCGGCATAAACTGCGGCACTCCGGCAAGGCGATCCCAGGTCCGTTGGGCTGGCTCGTTATCGCATGTGCCCTGGACGGGACGCTACGGTGTGCTCTGGAAGCGGAAGGAAGCGCCGCGCTCGCGATGAATGCGGATAACGAGTCGTGCGGATTCTACCTGCATCCACCTGCTGATGGCTGAAGCCAGGTAGATAGCCAAGCTCGACATGGGGTTGCGGAGTCTGGATCGTGTGGCACATTCCCGACCGGCTTGAATCTCTTGACGCCCGGAGTCCGTGGTTGTCCGGCCCCCCGTCTCGACGCGAGGTGCTGAGTCTGCACGCGTTTGCGGCGGCCTGCTGTTTCTGGACCTTGTCCGTCCAGCCTTCGCTCGCCCGAGCGGCTGACGCGGAGACTGCCAAGCCCTTCCCGCCGGGCGCTGTGGCGGTCTACGACGGCGGGGCCATCACGGTAACCGAGGTCCGCGAGGCCATGCGGAACCCCGCTCTGCTGAAGTCCGATCCGAGCCTCACGCGGAATGACCGCGTCAACCTCGAGAGCCTGGTCCAGTACCTGGCGATCCGCAAGATCCTGCTCAGCGAGGCGGACCACCTGAACCTCGACCAGCGGCCGGAGTACCGGCTGGACCTCAAGTTCCTGCCGGAACAAGTCCTGACGCAGATGATGCTGGACGAGTTGCGGGCCAAGGCCGAGGAATTGGCCCCGACCGACGCGGAGGTGCGCGCCCATTTCGAGCAGAACCGGGCCGACTACCTGTCCGTGGAATCGATCGTCGGCCGCCGCATCGTGATCGACCGGGCGAAGCACGGCGAGGCCGCGGCCGGCCTGCGAGCCAAGGAGGCTCTCCTGGCCGTCCGATCGGGCACGTCTTTCACCCAAGCTGCCCAGAAGTATTCGGATGTACCCGTTCCGGCCAATCCGCAGCCCTACCCCGCGCGGACCTGGACTAACGAAAACGTCATCCTGCTCGTGCAAGCCGGCGACGGACGAATCAGCGACGTGCTGACCACCGAGCAGGCCTACGAGATCGTGGAGGTGAGCCGGCTCGGGGTCGCCGAGGACTTCGACCTCCAGCGAGTGCTCCACTACATCCGCGAGATGATGATCCAGGCACACTACTACCGTTGGCTCGAAGAGCTGCGGACCAAGGCGGAGGAGGACTTCCCCGTCCAGTGCGGCGAGGAAGTAGACGTTTCGGATCTGGATCCCGAGACGCTCAAGAGCCTGATCGCCGTGCCCACCCTCCCCACCACTCAGCCCGCGAACGCCGCGTCGGCCGATGCCGGCGGGGAGGTGACCGCTGCCGATAATGCGGATTCCGCGCCTCCATCCGAGCCCACAACCCAGCCGGCCCTGGATTACACCGCACTGAACGAGTCCGAGCCTTTTGAAGGTACAAAGAAGGCTGCCGCCCTGTTGGCCGCTTTTGAGTTCGCGACCATGACCAGCGGGGCACCGATGCCGCCGCCCGCTGAGCCGGACAAGCCCGCCATCCGCTGCGGCCGGTTCATCCTGACCCGCCTCGAGATGCAGGCGCTGATGCATTATCGCGGGTTGCCGCGCGACGCTGACTGCACTGAGACGGTACGCTTCCTCATCGATCAGCTCTACGGCCATCCCCACTACTCGGGCATGGAGCTGCCCATCGCCCAATTTGTCCGGCGTCTGGGCTACGACCGCCGGCCGGAGTTCGCCGCGCGGCTGCTCCTGCGCATCGAGGAGCATCGGGCCGAATACGCGAAACGGGCCTTGATCCCCTTCTGGCGCCGAACGATGTCCGTCGACGAAGACACGCTCAGGGATCACTACGATCGCGAGTGGACCGAGACAGTTTCTCCAATGCTCGATTACGACATTCTGATTGTTCCGGCCCCGTTCGATCCGAACGAAACCGACTACCAGCACCAACAGAAACTGGCCCAGGCATACGAAGCCGCAACCCGGATCATTGCCCGAGCGATGTCCGGAGCATCCCTGGAAGACATCGCCGCAGCCAACCCGAGCTTCCAATTCCTGCCCGAGCAGCGCCGCGTGGTCAATGATGACTCGCCGCTACAGGATCTGGTGGCCACGCTGGGACCCGGTGATGTAGCCGCATCGCCATACGAGGACTTCGACGGCTGGTGTGTCATCCGCGTTCGGGAGTATCAGCCGCGCCAGAAGACACCCTACGAGATGGCCAGACGCTACGTGCTCGATTCGTTTCAGCAGGAATACGAAGACGACTTCCGTTCAGGTTTCGAGTCGGCTTTCTTGAAGAGGATAAACTTCCAGTTTGATGCCCGGGCCGCCCAGGCATTGGGCATAGAACAAGGAGAATTGCGATGACCGTCAATACCAAGCTCCGCACAAACCGGTCCTTCGGCCGCGTGGCCCTCGTCTGCGCCCTCCTGCTGAGTGCCGTGCCGGCCTCCGCCTGGTGGGGGGACGCGTACAGAACGCCGACCGGGCTGAGCGGCGGCTGGGCTACCATCGGAGATTGCGGCACCTATTGGTACACCTATGGTCGCAATACGAGTTGCACAGTCTATAACAGGTGGGCCCAATTCATCCCCGGGTTCGGCTGGAGCGGACGCGGCAACATCAAAATGGACTGGGTGTACACCGCCAGCATGGGCTACCTCGGCCAACGCCTGCGCTACTACAATTCGGGCAACGGCCTGACGGGCCAGTACACCGAGGTCAACATGTGTGCCAATGGCTGTTCCTGGGCCAGGGTACTGGACGGCAACACCAACAACATGTACGACTGGAATGGAATCTACATTGACTGCAATGAAAGCTGGGACGTCGGCTGCGGCAGCAACTGCGGCGTCAAACCCACCTCCTGCCGCGAAATCCACATGTGGGGCGACAAGTGGGTCTACCTCAACGACTGGACCGTCTTCGGGGGCTACGGAACGGCAAACCCTGGCGCGATCAGCGATCTCGGCGGGGCACCATTCCCCTGGGGTGAAGCGGGGCTCTACGCCTACCCGGCGGTCGACACCAGCCGCGGCACCTACGTCCGCGACACACTGTTCGGGAACCCTCGGACACCCTTCCGCGTACATACCGGTGACTGCGGCCACCAGGGACTCGGCAACTACCTGAACTTCAAGGGCAATGCCAGCAACGGCAACAACAACAACTGCGACTATTGCAACGGCTATGCCTTCTCCTGGGTCTATACTTCTGGCGGGGCCGGGCCGCAGGTATCGGTGGGATCGGACGACGGCTATCGCGTTTGGATCAATGGCAGTCTAGTTGGGGACAGCAACGTATTCCGCGGCGTAAGTCACGATCAGGACAACATCGGCGCGAAGGGCTTGGCCGCCGGCTGGAACCGAGTACTCTTCAAGGTCCACAACGGCGGCGGCGGGTTTGGCGGCGTCATGGGCTTCCACCACGGCAGCGACTGGGCCCAGATGGAGCCTAGCGTCGCCCTTCAGGGCGACCGGTACGGCGGCTTCAGCGTCGGCTACGAGCAGAACGACTGGTACCCGCGCGTCGACGTGGCTAACTTCGAGGGCCTCAGCAACCCGCAGC
>CAZEEJ010000186.1:0-11019 GCA_964511155.1 uncultured Planctomycetales bacterium
CGCGTTCGATCATCGCCAGCCCACCCTTGCTGCGCAAGGATGGGCCACCCGGCCGCCCGACGGCCTATTCCTCATCGCTGCACCCGGCCGGCCGCTTTGTCGGGTTGCCCATGTGGTGATAACATGTGGGCGTTGGGCGCGCCTGTCCGCCGTGTGCCACTGCTCCGTGAGCAGTGCGGCCGGGGGAGCGTTCCCAGGTTTGGGTTGCGGCCAAAGGCCGCCTTGAGCAGTCTGCCCGGGCCACGCCACACCACCGCGATGTCGGGCAGGCCCGCGCGACCGCATGTGCCGTCTGAAGGACATCCATGAGCCAGTTGTACCGGCGAGTCGTACTCAAGCCTCCGGAGTTGGACGGGGAGGCCCACGCCCAGTTGGCCAAACGGCTGGAGGCCGCCGTCGAGGCGCAAAAGCAACTCGCCTCGCGCTCGCCCCACATCCTGCAACTCGTGGGCACGCTGCAGGAGGACGAACACTGCTTCTTCGTGGAGCATGAGCCGGCCGGCCCGTTGCCGCTGGCCGGATTGTTCGATCCCGCCGCACCGGGCGCTGACCGGGAAAGCATCTGGCGAATGTCCATCGCCCTGTTCGACGCGCTCCGGGCGGCGCACACCACGCAGGCCAAGCAGCCTGTCGTCCACGGAGGGCTCTGCCCGGGCGTTCTGCTGCGCGACTTGAACGGGGTCGAGAAACTGGCCGATTTCGGGTTTGGCCCGGCCATCTGCGACGCTCTGGGGGAGCAGCAGTTCCTCAACCTGGCCGTCCTGGCTCCCCTGGGCGAGCCGGACATCGAAGGGGCCACCGGAGTCTGGGAAGTGCTCGACCCCGGCGTGCACGACCGCGATGACCGGATCTGCGGCTTCATCGATCCCGAGAAGTACGGATCGCAGCTCTACCGCAGCTTCGAGCGCAGCGGAGACATTATCGCGGCGGGCTTTCTCCTCTACCTGCTGACCGAGCACCGCCATCCCTACTTCTACAATGAACCGGAGGTTCTGCGCAGCGCCGAGATGGCCGAGGAGGCCATGGCCTACGGCGCCCCGGTGCCGTTCAACACGCTGCGGCCGGAGCTGCGCGAATCGGAGGAACCTGCGGTCAAGGTGTGGCGTGAACTGCTCTGGGAAATGATCGACCGCATCCCGCAGGGCCGGCCGTCGGCACCGGACATCGTGAAGCGGCTGAAGGCGGTGGGTATCAAGCCCGTCGAACCGGACGAGATCATGGTCCGGCGGCTGGAGGTGATCGGTGAGCGTCTGTCGGGGGCGACCTGGCAAGAGCTGGGCGAGGGGCGACTGGCCGGCGACGTCGGCCCGCTGACCGAGGCCGCCGACATGCCCGCCCACGTCACCGGGGCCGCTCGCTTCCTGCTGACCCAGGGCGAGCACCTGCAGCGCATGGCCAGCGATGAGTGGGAGGCGGCGGCCCGGGAGCTGATCGGGCTGGCGACTCCGGCGTCGCTGCCCGGAGGGCTGACCCGCTGCGTGGAGACCATGCGGCAACGGGCCGCTGCGGCTCAGGAGGCCCACCGGAACCTCAAGAAGATTGAAGCCGCCTTGGCTGGCAGCCGGGACCTCACGCTCGCCGAGGCCGACACCGCCATCGACACGCTGCAGGCCTACCTGACGCAGCACAGCGGTGCGGCTTCGCTGCCACCGACGCTACAGGAACAGGCCCTCGGCCTCTGGCGGACATTGGCCCGCCGCCGCGCGGAGATCGATCCGAACATCGAGCGGATTCGCTCCGCCGCCCAGACCTGGATGGCCGACCTGCGGCAGCTCCTCGAAACCGGCCAATGGGACAAGCTCGAGGAGGGACTGCGCCGGCGGGACGACCACCCCAAGTGGCTCATCGAGATCGACAACCAGGCCGCCGACCTGGCGGAGCAGGTCGCCCGGTACCGCACGGAGGAAACCGAACGCCAGCGGCTTCGCGAGGAGTTGCGCGGGCAGCTCAAGCAGGCGGCCGAGTTGCTGAACAACCAGGACTTCGACGGGGCCCGCGCCCTGCTGGAGCCTATCCTGCGCCAGCACGCCCACTCCGACCTGGCGGACCAGGCCCGCACGTTGCGGACCCGCGTGGATGATCAGGAATCCCAGATCAGCGAACAGCGCGAGCACCAGGTGCAAGCCCGGCAGCGGGCCGAGTCGCTGCTTGACGCCGTCGAAGCGACGATCAACCAGCCGCCGCGGATGCTCGACGAGACCAGTCTGGGCCGCGCCGATGCCATCATTGAAGAAGTCATGGCCATCCCCCACTTGCTGCCGGCCCAGCGCGAACGGGCGCGCGACCTGGCCGCCCGCATCGCCCAGCTCCGCGAGCAGGTCTTCGATCTGGTGGACCAGAACATCCGCCAACTGGAGCGGCAGGAGCAGGACCTGGCACGGGCCCAAACGGAGTTCGATCAGGGCCATCTGCTCAAAGCGCGGCACGTGGCCGAACTGCTCGTGCGCTCGGAGTTTCCGACGATCGTCGAGGCGGCGCAGGAGCTCCTGCGAGGCATCGAGGGGCGACTGGACGAGGCCCGGCAGCAGTTGCGGCAACGGCTGGACCAGGCGGACGAGTTGCTCAAACGTCGGGAGTTCGACGCCGTGGTGCTCGCCGCTCGTCAGGTCCTCGAGACCGACTACGCCGACTTGGCTCTGCGCGACCGGAGCGAGCAGCTCATCCAGCAGACCGAAGCCCTTCAGGACGCCGAGAAGCAGGCTCGCCAAGCCACGGCCGGCGAGTACGAACGGGCGCTGGCGAGCTTCCAGCTTGGCGACCTGGTGACCACGCGGCGGGTGACGGAAGACCTGCTGGCCAACCCGCACACGGAGGACGCCCTGGCCCGAGCGGCGCGACAACTGCTGGATTGTCTGCCGGCGCTCGAATCGGCCCAGGCTCTGGCGGATCAGGGTCAGTTCAGCGATGCGCTGCGGGCCTTCGACCAGATCCTGGCCCAGACCGAGCCGGGTGGCCGGCAGGCTCAGGTCGCCACCCTGCTCCGCAAGCGGGCCAAAAACAGACAAGCGGAGGTGCTGATCGCGGGCCTCCGCAAGCACCTGCGCCGACGGGCCGAGCGCGGCCAACTCGCCGCCGGAAGCGGGGAACTCATCGATTCCAAGTCCAGCATGCCCCAGTGGCTACAGGTCTCGCTGGCCACGATCGACAATTTCGTGGACGACCGCAGCAGCAACGTCACCCCCGATCCGCAGATCCAGCCGCTGGCCCCCGCCGATCGGCTGGGCGACAAGTACGAGATCATCGAGTCGCTGGGTCGCGGCGGCATGGGTGAGGTCTACCGGGCCCGCGACCTGGACCTCGACCGCGAGGTGGCCCTGAAACTGACACCCGCGGCGGGCATCGGCCCGGAGCTGGACAAGGCCCTGGAGAACGAAGCCAAGGCCATTGCCCGACTGAGCCACCCGCACATCATGCACATCAACAGCTCGGGCGTGCTGGAGGGTCGCCGTTACTTCGACACCAACTACATCCGAGGCCAGGATCTGGCTTCCTACCTGCGAAAAGAAAAGGTCAGTGAGCGTCAGGCCGCCGAGGTCGTGATTGCGGTCGCCGAGGCCCTGGCCTACGCCCACCAGCACGGCGTCCTGCACCGGGATGTCAAGCCGCAGAACATCTACCTCGGCGAGGAGCCGGGCGAGGGCCCCTGGCTGATCGACTTCGGGCTGGCGTACATGCGTTCGATGACCGACCAGCGGGTCAGAACGGGCCTCTGCGGGACGCCGGGATATATCGCGCCGGAAGTCATCACCACCATGGGCGACCAGGTGGACCAGCGCGCGGACATTTTCGCGCTGGGCTGCGTGCTCTACGAGCTGCTCGCCGGCCGGCCGCCCTTCCATGAGGCCGGCGAGGCTGCACCCCGGACACTCCTGTCCGTAGCCGCGCTTTCGCAGACCTTGCTGAACACCCTGCGAGCCCACTTTCGCCCCCTGGCGAAGGCTGCGCCGCAAGTCCGGCCGGAGTTGGCCCGCATCTGTGAGAAGGCCATCGCCGACGACCCGCAGGAACGCTATGCCACCGCTGCCGATCTGGCCGCCGCCCTCCAGAGCTTCCTCAAAACGCTGGAGATCGAGGAGGCCCAGAGCGACCTCAAGCAGGCGCGGACCAGGTTCGAACAGCGCAAACGCAACGACCCGGCCGAGCTGGCGGACCTCGACGACGCCCTGCGGCTGGCTGAAGCCGTCCGGCACCATGGAAACGAGGACATCCGCAACCGGGTCAAGAGCCTGGTGGAGGAGATCCAGGCGGCCCGGAAGGACATTACCGCCCGGCAGGCCAAGGCGACCCGCGACCTGCGCGCCGCGGGCGAGGCCCACACCGCCGGCGACTACCAGGGAGCGATCGACTGTGCCCAGGCGGTGCTCGCGGTGCCCTACGTGCCGAACCTCCACGGCGAGGCCCGCGGCATCCAGGAGAAAGCTCGGACAGCCTTGGCGGAAGCCGCCGAAGCCGATGCCCGCCGGCAACGCGCCCGTCGATCCCGGCAACTCCAAATGGCCGCCGTCGGACTGGTCGTGCTGCTCGCGGCTGGCGGCGGCGGGTATTGGTGGATGAACCGGCCGGCGCCGACGCCTCTCGTCCAGCACACCGAACCAGTGGACGTCCCGCCCGGACCGACGGAGCCGCCCGTCGTCTCCGACCCGCCGGTCACGCCAAGCCACGACCCCACCCCACCCCCGACTGAGCTTCCGGATGAGCCGCCTCCACTGCCACCGACTGAACCACCGATCCCATCGGTGAGCGTGACGATGACGATTGACCCGCCCCGCATCCCGGAGGCCGGCGGGAAGGCCTCCATCGCCTTGAGGCTCGCGGCAGAGGCGACCGGGGAGGTCACCATCGCATTGGATTTCGAAGGTTCGACCGCCGAGTCCGGCAAGCACTTCACTGTGGCGGGCCTCGGTGACGGGAATACCGTCGCCTTGCGGGCCGGTCAGACAGGCCAGGAGATCACCATCCAAGCCGTGGATGACAATGTGTTCAACCCGGGCAAATTCGTCACCGTGCGGGTGGCCTCCGCCGCCGGCGCGCGGCTTGAGCGTCAACCCACCGTCACCGCGGCCATTATCGACGACGACCGGGCCGGGCTCATTTGCAGCAGGTCGCGCATCCAGGTTCGAGAGAGTGAGGAAGAGACGTATACCGTGAAGCTGGCCTCCCAGCCCACGCTGTCCGTCACCGTGGCGTTCGAACACGATGCCGCGGGGCAAATCGAGGTCCGCCCGGCCAAGCTCGACTTCACCGCGGACAACTGGTCCGAGGCCCAGACGGTGACCGTTGCCGCGGTACGTGATCGGGTGGTGGATGGCGATCGCAACGCTACGATCCGATTGACCGCGGACAGCGAGGATGCGAACTACCGTGACCTTCAACTCGAGCCGATCGAACTCAACGTGATCGACGAGGACCGGGCCACCGTCGCCTTCGTTCTGGCCGAGAGCCAGGTCAAGCGCTCCGCGTTGGCCGGACATACCATCGCGGTTCGCCTCGAGGTTGCGGAGGGTGGCCGGGTAGCCGAGGCGGTTCCGGTCCAGGTGCTCGACGCCGGCGAGGGTAGCGAGCTTGGCGTGGTCGAGTTTCCCGCGAACGCTCAAAGCCAGGAGTTGACCTGGACCGTAGCGGACGCAACGGCGCCTCAAAGTCGTGAGGTTCTCACTCTGCGGCTGGAGTTCTCCCCGGCACTCCGGGAGCGGCTTCGGGAACGGCGTATGTCCATGGAGGTCGGAGCGCCGCGGCAGCACACCCTGAGGATCACCACCGAGATGCTCGAAGTCCGCCCGCCGGAAGTCCTCGCACTCCTGGTGCCCGCGTTGCTGGAGCAGGCCCAGGGGCCGCTGGCCTGGCTACGGGCCTTCGCTGCGTACCTGGGCGACGCGGAAGGGGCACCCGAATTACTGGGCCAGCCTCTGGGGATCACCAGCACCAGGGAACAGGTGACCAGCAATCTCGCTTATCCGTGGGGCGAAGCCCTGTCGCCACTCCTCCTCAAGACCGAGGAGCTCGGTACAGGTGACCCGGCTGCGGTCGTCGCCGCAAAACTTGTCGAGCACCTCAAGACCCAGGTGCCCGCCGAACGGCAGCAGTATTTGCGCTGGTGGGTCCAACGACAGGATCTCGAGCAGGAGATCGAGCGGGACCTGCAGGCAGCCGGCGCCGCTGTCCAGAACGGCCAACCCGTCGACGTGCCCGGCGGCAGCGCCAAAGCCTGGCACTACCTGCAGCAGATAGCCCGCATCAAGTGGATGTCCGAACAGGTGGCCGCCGGCGAGCCGTCGCTGGAAGCCTGGACGAACAACATTCGGCAAACCCTGTCTTCGACCGGCCGCAGCACGGACAACGCGATTTTCGTGCGCCCGCATCGGTTCATCGAGTTCTTCTGGGGCCAACGTCACGTCCATGCCATCTATTGGCTCACGCCGACCAACGACGACAACAGCCAGACGGTTTACGCCCGCTACGTGCGGCTGGGACCGGCCCGCGAGCTGAGCCAGACGGCTGTCCGAGTAACTCAGCAGGCGGACGCGGAAGCGAGTCGAACGCTGGGGGCCGCCTTGCTGCAACCCATCGTCAGCGAGCCGGACTTCTTCAAGGCCGGCGCACGCTCCTTCGGGATCATCCTCGCCCCGGATGGTCCGCTCTGCTTCCTGCCTTTGCTCCACCTCCCCTTTGCCGGGATCACGCCTGACATCACCACGGACGCGGAGACGCGCACCGATCAGACCGTACAGCGCAAAGTGGAAGTCGGCGACGCACTCCATCGCCTGTCCGATCTTTGCGCCAACATGAACCGCGACCTGCACATCTCCGTCTGGACCTGGGTCAGCGCCGGACCTTCACCAGGAGGGGGTGACAACCCGGCCCAGGCATGGCGCGTCCCCTGGCAGATTGTGACCGGCGAGCAGACCGCCGCCCTCGAATCGATGCGTTACCCGGGCACGCGCGATCTTAAAATCTCCAACGCCGTGTTCGTGTACGCCCTGCGCGGGGCCGGCCGACTCGACGACTGGCTCGCCGGCCAGGTCCAAACCGAGGTCTCCCGGCCCATCGCCTCACAGCCCAAGGACCTCGACGGCGGATTCCTCAACCCGCGGCTCAACGTCGCCAACGCCCCCGGCTGGCTGCGCCTCTGCGTCCTCGTCTCCGATCCGGTGAGAAGTAAGCCATGAGAACGCAGTCTTTCCCATGCGTGCCGACGAACGTCACCGGCGGCGAGGTGGACCGGCACACGCGATACGCAGCTTTCTCTGGATTCGCCATTCCTGATTCTCAATTCCCCCAGGCACTGCGGATGCGTGATTCATGCCCAACTCGGAGCAACGCAAGATGAGCTCGACGCCCAACATTCTCGTGGTGGCGCCACATCCGGACGACGAGGTACTGGGTTGCGGCGGGACGATCGCCCGCTACGTCCAGGCAGGCCGGCAGGTCACGGTGGCCATCGTCACCAAGGGCACGCCGCTGTTCCCGGCGACGCAGGTACGGCGTGTTCGCGGCGAGGCCCGGCAAGCGAGTCGTGAGTTGGGCTGCCGGCTCCGCTTCCTCGATCTGCCGGTCACCACGCTGCACCTCATACCCGAGCACCGACTCAACGGCGTTTTCGACCGTCTGGTGCGTGCGGTTCGGCCGGAGGTGGTCTTCCTGCCGTTCCGCTGGGACCGACACGAGGACCATCGCCAAGTGTTCGATGCGTGTATGGTCGCGCTGCGGCCTGATGGGCGGCGCCCCGGCGTCACCCGCGTCTGCTGCTATGAAACCGTGTCGGAAACCCATTGGTCGGCGCCCGGGGGGGAACCCGCGTTCGACCCGAACTGGTACGTGGACATTACGGAGACGCTGTCGAGCAAGCTGACCGCGTTGCGTGCGTACGCATCGCAGCTCGACGAAGGTGTGCCCGCCCGGTCGGTTCAGGCGGTGGAAGCATTGGCCCGGTTCCGCGGCAGCGCGGTTGGCGTGCCGGCGGCGGAGGCATTCGTGATTGTCCGCGACCTGTGGACCGCGACCGGCTGAGGTGAGGCGATCCGGGCTTTTGCAGCGGTCCGTGCGAAGCCGCAAGCGATGGGGGGTCGTGCGAAGTTGCGAGCGGCGGGGGTACGTGCGACGCCGCAAACGGGCGGTGGCCCACAAGAGCTATGGCACGACGCAAACCAGCACCACGACCAACCCCCCTGAAACGGCGTGTGGCCGCACGCTCGCCGGCTGAGCGTCCGCCGGCTTCGTCGCCGAAGTCGCCCATCCCCCCACCGGGGGAAGCCTCCGCACCGAGGCCGCAAACCGAGCCGGCGGTAGCGGATGCGTCCCTGCTCGATTCCGCGGCTGAGGCCGAAGCGGCGCCGCCGGAGATCCGCGAGGCACTGATCCATGCTGAAACCGCGCCTTTGACTCATGCTCCGATGGCACGGCTCCAGATGGCCGATCTGCCCCACCCGGCGGCCATCCTGCTCGGCCTGGGAGTCGGGTGGCAGTGGACGGGCTTACGGCGGATGATGGGTTCGATCCTGGATCCATCGTCTGGCACCATCACCATGGTAGCTGCCGTGGTTTTGCTCGCGGCATCGATCGGTCCGCGCGTTCCGGGGCGGTTCGTGCTGGCGATTGCCTCGCGGATCAGCGCCCGCTGGCGGGGAGGGGGGGATGGGGACGGGGATGACGCCTTCTGGATGTTGCGAGCGATCCGCGATCGCGATGAATCGCTCCTGTGGCTGTCGTTTGCCGCGTTGACCAGCACGGCGGGCGTTCTCGCACTGCTCACCCTGGCGGCAACCGCCCTCTTCGCCCGCGTTCACGCCCTGCTCATGGACCGTTTTTTCTGGACGGAACTGACGCTGAGCCTACTGGAATGGCTGAGCGTGGCTCTGCTGGTCGGGAGCGTATGGGTGGTGAACGGTATGGTCGTGGCGGCGCTGGCTCCGGTTGCGGGAGCGCGTTTCGACATCCGCCGGAGCCCACCCGGCATCGTGGCCGGCCTGCTGATCGGGCTTGGTGTGGCGTGGCTGCTGCACGAGACGTGGGGTCCGCGCGGCGTCTCGGGCCGGCAGGAGTGGCTGCTGGGCGTACTGCCGATGCTCGGTCTATCCATTATCGCGGCGGCATGGTCCAAGCGTTCCGAGCTCCCCGGGCAGGCCATGTCTTCGCCGGAACAGGAAGCCCCCGAGTTGACCACACACGCGGAGGGTTGGATCTGGCTTTCACTGGTGGTGTGGGGGTGTGGCACCATGCTGGGCCTGCAGGGCTGGTTCCGTTGCCGAGCTGTCGACGTGGCGGCGAGTTGGCCCGGAGCAGGAAGTCTGGGTCTTGGTGCGCTGCTCCTGGGGGTGGGGATGGCTTTGGCGTCGTGGCATGCGCGGCACCGGAAGCGGTCGGCGTCGGGATGCGGCATGGCCTTGTGGGCGGCCGGTGCAGGGATGGGTCTGGCCGCCAGTCTGACGGCTGTCTGGCCCGGCGACACCGGAATCGGGTTATTGCAGATCATGATCTTCGCCTTGCCCGCAGGTTACGCCCTGCACTACACCGAACGGGCGTGGCTGGCACGGGCTGGCAGCGAGACGCTGGGGTTTGCGCACCTGACGACCGCACTCCTGGCGGGTTGCGCGATCAGCCTGATTGCCGGGCAATGGTGGGTTCTCCCTTCGCTGGGCCCCATGGGGGCGATGAGCGCCGGGACGCTGGCGATGCTGGCTTTCGGGGGCCTGGTCCAGATCTATGAAGAGGAAAGCCCGGCCCATACGCAGCGGCTACGCCTGGCGGTGGTGTTCGCATCGCTCTCGGCGGCGATCGTCCTGCTGCCGGCCAACGCCCGGCTGTGGGGCCGGCAGGCCCAGGCCGGCCACGCAGCCACTTGCGCCCCGGCGGTGCTACCCATCATTCTGCAGGATCACGCGATCCGCACGGTCTGCCTCATCGGAGACGTGCCCGTCCACTTTCTGGAGGAAGCCGCCCAGCCCTCCCCACGAATCGACTGGATCCCCCTGCGTTCGGAGCGTTTCCTCATCACCCGAACACCGCCGCAGGGTGGAGCGCCGCGGCAGATGGGTACGAACGGATTTCGGACGCTGCGATTACTGCGCGGCCGCTATGACCTCCTCTATCAGACCTGTCCTCCGGTGAACTGGTCGCCGGGTCACCCAGCGTATGCTGGCGAATGGCTGAGCCTGCTGGCGGAGCAGACGGCGCCCGGCGGCCAGGTGATCCTGGAAGTACCGCTGGCCCGCTTGACGCCCCGGACCATCCAGGTCCTGGCGGTCACCTTCGAGCAAGCCTTGAACTCCGCGGGACAATGGCAGCTTGCCGCCTCGGGGCCTCAACCGGCCCTGCTGCTCCGAGGCTTTCCCGGCCGCTCGCCGGGCACCGACACCTCTTCATCAGCGTCCTGGCATCCGCTCAACGATCTGCTGGCCGCCGCGAGCCCGCCGCCACGAGTGCATTCCCTCCAGCGCGACCGGCTCTCCGTCACCTTGACCCGCGGCGGGGCCGACGCA
Organism: uncultured Planctomycetales bacterium; assembly: GCA_964511155.1. Lineage (GTDB taxonomy): Bacteria > Planctomycetota > Phycisphaerae > UBA1845 > PWPN01 > JAAYDF01. Next base: position 10,476 of record CAZEEJ010000186.1, read on the forward strand.
GACACCGGCCTGGTCGCGTGGCTCCTGTCAAAGCTTTAGGGCATCACCGCCTCCCGCAGAGTGAAATCGGGGCAGGCGGCGATGGGATCGTGATTATCGGCCGGTCCGCACCCCGAGGCGGCGTTTCGACCTGCCACCGGGGGTGGTACACCGGTCGGCTTTCAAGACAACTCGAGCCTGAGAGCTTAAGTGCCCTGCCCGGTGGTCCGATGACTCCCGATGGAATGAACGGACATCCGCATCTGACGGTGCGGTCTCCCGGTGTCGTGTATTACGGGGGATTGGTAATCACAAGGGGTGCGGCGCGGCCGCAACAGATGGAGACGCGAGAAATGAGACGTGCCCGGCAAGCCTTCACACTGGTTGAGGTCCTCATCGTGGTGATTGTTCTGGGGATTCTGGCTGCGATTGTGATTCCGCAGTTCACGGACGCCAGCACCGACGCCAAGGTGAGCTCACTGGAGACGAACAAGCAGATCGTCCGCGGCCAAATCGAGCTCTACAAGCTCCAGCACGACGGCGAGTACCCGCTGGAGAAAACATT
>CAZEEJ010000187.1:0-10936 GCA_964511155.1 uncultured Planctomycetales bacterium
GCTGCGTTCGGTGGGTTCCAGTTCGTCGATGATCTGCATGGCCCGCACCTTGGGCGCTCCGGTGATGGACCCGCCGGGGAAGCAGGCCCGCACCAGGTCGATGGCCTCGCGTCCCTCGGCGAGTCGGCCGGTGACGTCGGCCACGAGATGGAACACGGTGGGGTGTTGTTCAAGGGCGTAGGGGGCGGCGGGACTGTCGGCAGGGGCGACTACCCGCACGGAACCGTACTCGCAGACCCGGCCGAGGTCGTTGCGTTCGAGGTCGACGATCATGGCCAGCTCGGCACGATCCTTGGGGCTGCGGCACAGGGTGCGGGCGCGGGTTTCATCCTCGCTGGGATTGCCGCTGCGTGGTCGGGTGCCCTTGATCGGGCGGGTGAGCACCTCGCGGCCGCGTAGCTGCAGGAACAGCTCGGGCGAACTGCAGAGGATGGCGGCGGGGCCGGCGGCGGGTTCATCCCAGGCGAGGAATGCGGCATAGGCGGCGGGGTTGGTGCGTCGCAAACGCAGGTAGGTGGCCACGGCGGGTTCGGTCTGGGGGTAGGTTTCGCGGCGAGCGAGGTTGACCTGGAAGATGTCTCCCGCGGCGATGTAGTCGATGGCTCGGGTCACCATGCGTTCGTAGTCGGCGCGGGTCATGCTGTGGGTCGGAGGCGGCGTTGGCGGCGGCGGGGCGAAGCCGCAAGCGGCGGTGCGGGCCTCGCGCAGGATGGTTTCCCATTGGGCCAGCCGGACGCTCGCGGGGAGCCGATCGGCGCCGTGAGCGCAACCGGGTGGCAGGTCCACGGCGACCAGGGTCCAGGTGCCGGTGGCGCCGTCGAAGATGGCGGCCGTGTCGTAAAGGGCGAACCGGGCGACCGGCAGGCCAACGTCCGGTGTTGTGGTGGCGGGCAAACGCTCGATGTATCGCCCGGCCTCGTACGCGAAGTAGCCGATCCAACCGCCGGGGAATGCTCGGGCAGCGGTGGTGGCGGACTCGGGCAGGCGGCCGACGGTGCGGCGAAGCCTGGACTGCATGCCGTCGAAGGGGTCGGCGTGACTCAGGGGCCAGGAAGCGATTTCGACCGGATCGCAGGCGAGGATGGTGAATCGGCCCCGGCTGGGGTCGGCGCTGTCGAGGACGGCAGGGTTCGGGCGGTCTGCGATGGCGGCGATGACGGCTTCAGGCGGCGGGGCGGCCGCGGGGGTATGGGTCAAAGCGTTCAGGTCGCGGTACATGCTGGGAAGGGCCCTTTCCGGAGGGCGGTGGCCCCTCCACTTCTTTCGCCCGGCGGTACGCGCGTGGATTGTCGCATTGGGGCGGGGGTCCGTCCAGGGGCGAGCGGCGCTGCGGAGACGTGCGAAGCCGCAAGCGGCGGGGTGGGATGTGCGAAGCCGCGAGCGGCCTGTGGATGGACGGTTTTCCGTTGACATGGCCGCGTGGCGAAGGTACCTTGCGCGCAACGGAGGGGGGCGCCAGGAAGTGCGTGGGTATGGTGTTTGAACGGGCGGACTGGGGAAGATGTGGTTCGTAGCGGCACGCCTCCCGAACGGCCTCCGAACAGATCGGTGTGCGACCAGGGACGGGACCAGGTTGAAGGGACGACAAGTGATGAACGCTGACCATGGATCTGTGGCGTGGGTGGTGATGATTGTTCTGGCAGTCCTGCCGGCGACGGTATGGGCTCAGGCGGTGACGGCGCCTGCGGGGGAGGTTGAGCCTGCGGTGCCGGAAGCGGCGGAGCCGTCGGCGGCGGGGGAGGCCGGGGCTTCGAACGTGGGGCACGTGCGTGGCAACGATGTCTACGTGCGCAGCGGATCTCACCAGAACTATTATCCTGTCACCAAGCTGAACCGCGGCGACCGGGTGGTGATCGTGAGCTCCGAGTACGGGTGGCTGGAGATCCTTCCGCCGTCGGGCACGCACAGCCTGGTTGAGAAGACGTACGTGGACCGGGCCAGCGATCAGCGCGGCGTGTTGAACGACGCGGCCCAGGTGTACGCGGGCAGCAACCTGAACGATCGGCGGTATGCGAAGCAGGTGAAACTGGCGAAGGGGGCGCAGGTCGAGATCATCGGCGAGACGGCGGATGGGGCGTTCTACAAGATTCAGCCGCCGACGGGGGCGACGTTGTGGATCAAGGGGGATCTGGTGGACCAGACGGGTCGTCTGGCGGACGCCGGCCAGGAGAGCAGCCCGACGGGGGCACGGATCGAGCCCGTCAGACCCGGAGAGTTGGACATCGATGGGGCCCCGACGCAACCGTCGCTTTCGACGCGACCGGCGGATGGTGGGGTGGCTCGGCCCAGCCCGCAGGTCAGCCGGCCGCCGACGGCAGCGGAGGATACCCGGTACCAATTGGACATCACCGCCATCGAGGCGGAGATTGCCGCGGAGGCGGCCAAGCCGTTGGGCGATCGGAACTACGAGCCGCTGATCGCCAAACTGCGGCCGCTGGTCGACCAGACCGACGACGAGATGACGCAGCTCTATGCCCAGGCGAGGATCAACCAGTTGCAAGACCATGCCGCGCTGGTGGTGGCGTTGCGCCAAATGCGTGACCTGAAGGAGCAGACGTTCGATGCGGCGGATGCCCTGGCCCAGGCCAGAGCCCAGATGCGGGCGGAGGCCACCATTTCGCGGGATGAAATTGCGGTTCGCGGTCAGATTCAGGTGAGCAGCCTATATCCTGGGACGGCCGGCCGGCCGCAGCGCTGGCGGGTGGTCGATCCCGCGCGCAACGTCACACTGGCCTACTTCGAGTTGCCTCCGGGCAGCCCGATTGACCCGGTGCAGTATTACGGCAAGTACATCGGGATTCGGGCGTTGTCCAGGCGGATGCAGCAGGGGACCACCCCGCCGCTTCCGATCTACACCGTCCACGAGATTGTGGTTTTGGATCCGCAGGCACAGGCCCCGCGTCCCGAGAGTGGGGCGGCGACTGCCGCACCGCCCATCGAGGCCGTTGCCGAGCCCCCGGCGACCCAGCCGGCCACCCAGACGGAGTGAACCTGCTCTCCGTCATCTGCGAGGAGTCCACTTTGAACACCCTGTCGTACAAAAGCCTGTGGTTGATGGCCCTGATGGCCGGAGGAACGGTCTTCCAGACCACCTCCTGCAGCACGATCCTGGCGGAGACGCTCAGTGGCTTGGCCATCTCGGTCGTCAACGAGTACATCCGCCAAGTGGTGAGCCAACTGCTGGGCATCAGCACGGGCGTCACGTTCTAATCCCGGATTCCGGTATGCCCCTCGCCCGTGGGTTGACTTGAGCGGCACCGCCTCAACTGCGGGGCCGCTGGCGTGGTGCGCCTCCGCTCGGGTCATGACGCACCGATCGCCGGGGCGGGGCACGATTCATGTGCCCTGTTACATCCCTGTCAAAATGGCAGATCGGCCACTCTCGGCCCCTTGGTCCGCCCCTGCGGGCTCGTAGAGGCCGCTCCAACCGCTGGTATGCGTTTTGCTCTTGTCTGGGGTGGGCAATCTGCCCGGAAGGCTGAGGGTATGCCATGCGTTTGGATCAGTTGACGGTCAAGGCGGCGGAGGCAGTCCAGGCGGCGCAGGAGCGGGCCTCGTCGGCGGGGCATGCGCAGTGCGAACCGCTGCACCTCCTGCTGAGCCTCATCGAGCCGGAACAGGCGGACGGGGGCATCGTGGTGCCCATCATCGAGAAGGTGGGAGCCCAGGCGGTCCGGTTGCGTGAGATTGCCGAGCATGAGTTGTCTCGTCGGCCGCGGGCCAGCGGCGGGCAGACTGTTCCTTCTCGTGAGCTCCAGGAGGTATTCCAGGCGGCCCAGAAGCAGGCGGACGGACTCAAGGATAAGTACATCTCGACGGAACATCTGCTGCTCGCTCTGGCGACGGTCAAGTCCGACGCCAAGGAGGTGCTGTCGCTGGGCGGGGTGACGCCGGAGACGATCCTGGCGGCGATGAAGGAGTTCCGCGGCAATCAACGGGTAGACACGCAGAACCCGGAGGACACGTACCAGTCGCTGCAGCGTTACGGCCGCGATCTGGTGGAGTTGGCCCGGCGGGGGAAGATCGATCCGGTGATCGGGCGGGATGAGGAGATCCGCCGCATCATGCAGGTGCTCACCCGACGGACGAAGAACAACCCGGTGCTGATCGGTGAGCCGGGCGTGGGCAAGACGGCGATCGTCGAGGGCTTGGCGCTGCGGATTGTGAACGGCGACGTACCCACGGGGCTCAAGAACAAACGGGTCGTGGCCCTGGATCTCGGGGCGCTGATTGCGGGGGCCAAGTACCGCGGCGAGTTTGAGGACCGCCTCAAGGCCGTGGTCCGCGAGGTCGTCGAGAGCGACGGGCAGGTGGTGTTGTTCATCGACGAGATGCACACCATTGTCGGGGCGGGCAAGGCCGAGGGAGCGATGGACGCGGGCAACCTGCTCAAGCCAGCCCTGGCCCGCGGCGAGCTGCGTTGCATCGGGGCCACGACGCTGGACGAGTACCGCAAGCACATCGAGAAGGATGCGGCCCTCGAGCGGCGGTTCCAGCCGGTCTACGTGAACGAGCCCACCGTCGAAGACACCATCGCGATCCTCCGGGGGCTCAAGCCGCGGTACGACGCGCACCACGGCGTGCGCATCCAGGACTCGGCCCTGGTGGCGGCGGCGACGCTGTCGCACCGCTACATCGCCGATCGGTTCCTGCCGGACAAGGCCATCGACCTGATTGATGAGGCGGCGTCGCGGTTGCGGATCGAGAACGACTCGATGCCCGCGGAGTTGGACGAGATTCGCCGGCGGATCATGCAGCTCGAGATCGAGCGTGAGGCCCTGCGGCGTGAGAAGGACGAGGGGTCGCGGCGACAGCTCGAGCAGGTCGAGAAGCAGTTGGCCGACCTGAACGAGGGCAACGCTACGCTGACCGCCCGATGGGAGCGCGAGCAGGGAGTCCTCAAGGCGATCAAGGAGATCAAGGAGCGGATCGAGTCGCGGGGCAATGAACTGTCCGACGCTCAGCGGCGAGGCGACCTGGAGCGGGCGGCGCGGATTCAGTACGGCGAGCTGCGCGAACTGGAGAACGAATTGCGGGCCCGGGAAGGTGAGATGGCCGCCATCCAGACGAGCGGCAGTGCGATGGTCCACGAGGAGGTCTCCACCGAGCAGGTGGCCGAGGTGGTCAGCAAGTGGACGGGCGTGCCGGTCGCTCGCATGTTGGAGGGCGAGAAGGAAAAGCTGCTGAAGATGGAGGAGCGGCTCGGCGAACGGGTGGTGGGTCAGGAGGAGGCCCTGGCCGCGGTCAGCGACGCCGTGCGGCGCAGTCGGTCCGGGCTGGGCGACCCACATCGGCCGATCGGCTCGTTCCTGTTCCTGGGACCGACGGGGGTGGGTAAGACCGAGTTGTGCAAGGCGTTGGCCGAGTTTCTGTTCGACGACGAGGCGGCATTCTCGCGGATCGACATGAGCGAGTTCATGGAGCAGCACGCCGTGGCCCGGCTGATCGGCGCCCCGCCGGGGTACGTCGGTTATGAGGAGGGCGGCCTGCTGACCGAGGCGGTGCACCGCCGGCCGTACTCGGTGGTGCTGTTCGACGAGATCGAGAAGGCCCACCCCGACGTCTTCAACGTGCTCCTGCAGGTGCTCGACGACGGGCGGCTGACCGACGGGCACGGCCGGACGGTCGACTTCCGCAACACGCTCATCGTCATGACCAGCAACATCGGCGGAGCGACGATCCAGCGGCTGGCTGAGGAAAAGGCGCCCGACGTCGAGATCGAGATGAGCGTTCGCGAGGAGCTCAAGCGGCATTTCCGGCCGGAGTTCCTCAACCGCATCGACGAGACGATCATCTTCCATCGCCTGACGGAGGAGCACCTGACCCGGATCGCGGACCTCCAGATCGCCCGATTGCAGCAGCGGCTGGCGGAGCGCGGTATCGGTATCGAGGTCACGGAGCAGGCCCGTCGGCAACTGGCCCGCGACGGCTACGACCCGGTCTACGGTGCCCGACCGCTGAAGCGGTTGATCCAGCGCGCGATCGAGAACCCGCTGGCCCGCCTCATCCTGGCCGGCGATTTCGCCAACGGCGACGTCATCCGGGTCGACACCGCGGGGGAAGGCTTCAGCTTTTCAGGTGTGGCGCCCGGCTGACGGGCGCCCGCTCAATCAGCGCACAGCGGGGCAGCAGGCACTCCCGCCCCGCTGAAGCAGGAGATCAAAGCACCCAGATCACCTTCGTCGATGTCACCATCTCCGTTCCGGTCGAAACAGCCACAGCCCGGCCAGTCGAGCATGCCGTCCGGATCACCCGTTCCCGTCATGCAAACCTGGAAGGCACCGAAGTCCGACGGGTCTACATCGCCATCGCCATCGGCGTCGGCAAACGGATCGGGGCAGTCCGCCACATACACCGAGACCTGGATGACGTCGTCACCGTCCAGGGAGCCCGTGCCCGCCCCCTCGTTGGAGAGATCCAGGTTGTCGATCACGATCATCCCCGTCTTCAGTCCCGCGGTCGTGGAGTAGCCGGGAGCAAGCCCCACCGCCAGGTCTCGACTCCCTGCTCCGCGCTCAAATGCGTTGTATCGTCCCAGCACATTGCAGGTGGCATGGCCGGAGACGGTCACCTGGTAATAAGTGGGATCCTGGCCCGCTTTGTGCAACAAGACCCCCCGGGGAGGAGGAACAGGAGCGCCCACCGGCACATTGCCGAAGTGGACCCTGAGCGAGGATGCCCCATGGCTCGAGAGGTTGTCTCCCAGGTACAGACGGCTGTCGTTCTGCCCGTCGCCGAAGATGGTCCAGACGTACTCGGGCCGATCCGCAAAGGGATTGCGGTTGCCCTGGTAGTACCCGGGGTTGGCCGTATCGCTGAAGATGCGGTGATTGCGCCGTCGCTCGTGGGTCGAAGGCGCATCGCGGAAGTGCCACTTCAGGGCGGATGCCAGACCGTCTCCGTAGTAGATCATGCCCACCTGTCCGGGATCGCCATCGCGGAGTTCGAGGTCCAGCGTGTTGGGCTCGTTTCCGTCGTAGCGGACGGCCATGTAGAACAGCACGCGGGCGACGTCTCCGGTATCGTTCCCGGAGTCGGGATCGCCCGGGATATCGTTGTCGCCTGGATACCAATGGTCGCCTGCCCGGCCATACCCGCCGATGCTGTCGGGCGTCCCGAAGGCTCGATTGCCGCGGCTGCTGTTGATCGCGGGATCGCAGGCGGTGAGCTGGTGCATGTCGCTGTAGTCCGGACCGCTGCTCCCCAGGCCCCAACTGACGGGCCACCGATGCTCGCGGTTCCAGATGGTTCCTCCGGTGCTCCATGCTCCCTGAACGGATGCTCCGTTGTACGCGAGGATGACGTGGTCCGGGTTGCCGGGATCCTGGTCCACCAGGGGGAGGGCCTGTCGTAGCGCATCATAGGATCGGACCCGGTGTCCGGAGCCATCCGGCTGAAAGGCGTTGCCGGGCCCGGTCAGCGAGGACCCATAGTCGTCGGAGATGATCAGGTGCAGTTCGCTCCTGAGCGTGTTCGGGTTGCCGGTGATGGTGCCGTAGTAATCCGGCGGTGGGTCGTACTGGGCAAGGGCTGTTCCGCACATCGCCGCGAGTGCGATGATGGTGGTCACAAGCCTGTGCCGACGGTGATGGATCTGGTTCAAGAGCGTTCCTGTCGTTCCGGTTCAGCCTGCGTTGGAGAGTAGGGTGACTTACCTGACGGATACTCCATCGCCGTCCGGGCTTTGCGTTGCTGAGAGCATCGGGGAATGCACGGCATCGTGAGAGTGCTGGCGCTGTGGGTGCGTCCCGTGGCCGTTCGTTGCATACCCCTGCCCGCGGCAGGCACGCGGCCGGTTTTCCCTGGCGGGCTGGACACAACCCGCTCTCCACTTTACCGACTCAACACTCATTATAGCTGCCAGCCGCTGCCGTCACAACGATATCTCGGTCGGGTAAGCACGGCCCCGGCCCGCTTGTGACTCGCGGCATCCGCTGGTCCGGTGTTGGAGGTGTGCCTACACTCGGATGCGTCAGCTTTTCTTTTTTGGGGGGCGTTGCGCCGGTTGTTTCTTGGGGGGAGGGGGGAGTAGGGCGTAAACCACGGAGAACGACGATGTCACGAGCGATCCTGTCGGTTGGCTCCATCCTGCTGTTGGTGATGTCGGCGGGGTGTGAGCCTGCCGGTCCCGGCGCGGGGCTTTCGCCCGGCTTCGGCAAGGTGACGTTTCAGGATAGCACCACGGGCGAGGAGGTCGGCACCGGGTGTCCGGGCTTCTATCCCGTCACAGCGAACCATCAGATGACGTTGAACGAGGCCATGGTGGGCCTGAAGGTTCGCGTCGAGAGCGAACAGCAGTTGAAGCTCTGGGTTCGGTTCGGGGCCAGCAACTTCTGTCCCGCTGAAGGCTCCAACGAGATCGCGCGCGGCAACTGGTCGGCCGGCACTTACGAGATCTTCGTGGGCACCGAGACCCAGGGCGACGTCGCGGACTACACGCTGGAGATCATCGAGTAGACAAGGAGCCGCGGGCTAACGAGCCGCGGGCTAACGAGCCGCGGGCTTCAGCCCGCGCGGTTCTTCGACCGAGATCAGCGATCGCCTTACGCACAGGCACCGCGCGGGCTGAAGCCCCGCGGCTCTTTGACCGAGATCAGCGATCGCCTTATGTACAAGCACCGCGCGGGCTGAAGCCTGCGGCTCTTGGTCGGCCTGACTTCTTCTTCTCCCTCATGAAAAAAGCGGGAACGCGGCGGTGGGGGGTGCTTGACGCCGCCGTAGTATTACCATACCGTTAATCGTAATACCGAAGCCGCCGGGGCAGGCGGTCCGGCGAAGGGGTGGTCCCGACGTCGCGGCCTCGCAGGTGGCGCGGAGCGAGGAGCAGGTCATGAATGGGAAGGGTCGAAGCGGAGCGGTCGCCGGGGAGCGGGTCTGGAGCGTGGCGGTGGTCGCGTGTGGGATCACCGTGTCGCTGACCATGCTGGTCGGGCAGGTCCAGGGCCACCGCGGCGAAGGGCATTTCATGGTCGGCTACTACTACGGGCACGACGAGACGTTCGAGGCCCCGGCGGATCCGCCCTGGGAGCCGACGCTGCTGGTGGATACGCACCCGTGGGAGCTGGACGGCATCGTCTATGAACTGACCCCGCTCGTGGGCAGTCCCATCCTCAGCGGGTGGGTCAGCCAGTTGCCCGGGTTTGAGCCGCTGCCCGCGGAGGATCAGGAGTTCGGCGGGCACGGTTTTTACTCCTGGCTCGATCCGGGCTACAGCCATGGGGCGGCGCATGTGTGGCTGCACGTGGATCAAATTGATGCCGGCCTGGCCATCCTGAACCCGGATACGCTGCAACCCATCGCCAATCCGCTCAGCTTCGGCCTCAACTTTCCCCACACGCATCTGACCTACTTCGTGGATGAGAGCGAAGGACCGGCCTGGGGAACGATCTACGAGGCGACCTTCCACCTGAGTGACTCTCTGGGGGCCCTGGCGGATTCGGAGCCGTTCACTGTGCAGTTCATGATCGTCCCCGAGCCCGCGTCCCTGCTGCTGTTGGCAACGGGATTGCTACTGCCCGGGCTGCGGCGACGCAGGCGGGGCTGATCGGGTCGGCCGTCGGGGGGTGGAGATCGCCGATGGGCTTCGAGGTCGCGATGGCACGCGGTAGCGGCCGCCCTCCGTGGCGGCCGGGCACCGGCGAGACGCCGGTGCCACACCGCACTGCGCACAGAGCAGTGGCCCGCCGATCGCTTGCACGCGGTCCGCACTGCTCAAAGAGCAGTGGCACACGGTGGGGTTTCACGCGGCGGGCGTTCACGCTCATCGAGGTGCTGGTGGTTGTCAGCGTGATCGCGTTGCTGGTCGCCATCCTCCTGCCCTCGTTGGCCCGGGCCAGGTCGGCGTCACGCGCGACCGCCTGTCTGAGCAACATGCGTCAGCTCGGGCTGGCCGTCCAGATGTACGCCGACATGTACAACGGGGCAATGGTGGACTCGGGCCTGCCGCACGGGGGGCTGCCGTCGCTGCCGCACCAGGAGGCCCAGAGCTGGTTCCATACCCTGCGGCAGAGCTACCGGAACCCGTTGGTGGCGCGCTGTCCGTCGGACGCGAGTCCCTACTGGGATGCCGATCTGCCGGGCACCAGCCCGCCAGTCCGACGGCGGGTGAGTTTCGCTCAGAATGACTTTCTGACCGGCGATCTGCCCGGCTGGGAGGAGTTCAGCCGGCGGGATCGCATCAAGCGGCCCGCGGACACGATCGTGCTGGCGGAGCTGACGGAGACGGGGAGCTGGGCAGCCTCGGATCACATTCACGTGGAGCTGTGGCTGTTCAACCCGCGCCACGAGGCGGAGCAGCAAATCGCCCTTGCCCGGCATCTCGGGCGGGCGAACTACATCTTCGCGGACGGGCACGCCGGCCCACATGCCTTCGAGCAGACGTACGCCATTCGGTCGCTGACGCGCCAGGGCGGCCGATTCGTCCCCGAGTGGAAGCATAACCGGTATGACCCGAAGGTGGGGTTTTGAGGTGTGACCTGCCTGGCGTTGTATAGCGCAATGTTCGCCAAAGTGAGAAGTGCGAGGTGAGAAGTGAGAAGTAAAAGCACAAGTGCCTGCGACAGGCCGTTACGCTTCCTGGTATTCATGCTGGTGGGAGTCGTTGCGGGCGCCGGCTTCCTGTTCGCCCACGAGGCGCACATGTTGATCGGCCGATCCACCTCGGGCCAGCTCAAGTGGCATCCCGGCGACGGCGTACCCCACCAGGCGCTGACCGTACTGGCGCTCATTCCACCGGGCGGCCCCATCCAGGGGTACAGTGCCTCTATTCCCGGGTTCAGTCTCGTGCCGACGGCCTCCGTGGAGGATGACTGTCACCCGCTCGCGGCAGGTGCCGATGTCTGGCTGCGGATCGTCGCGGCAGACGAGCCGCTGTTGATAATCGAAACTCCGACCTACGTCATCGTCAACGAACGCCATCCGCCGGAGATGCGGATCG
>CAZEEJ010000188.1:0-10861 GCA_964511155.1 uncultured Planctomycetales bacterium
GAGGTCCTCGTCGCCGGCAATCTCGGTGATCAGGGTGCTGATCGACTGAACCTCGTCCTCGGGGTAGTAGCGGCCGATCGCGGCGTCCATGTCCTCCGGGGTGGTGATGTACGCCCGGATCTGGAAGCCCATCAGCGTCTTGAGGTCGTCGGTGGCCATGAAGTTGGCGGGGTTGTCCAGGGCGACCGATAGCAGTTTGGAGGTATCTTCGTAGTCGATCGGGATGGCCCGGTAGGTGCGGGCCATCGTGTTGGGGATCAAAGCGATGATCTCGGTGGGTACGTCGATCTTGGAGAGGTCGACGGGTTCCATGCCCGCCTGGGCGCCGAGGGCCAGGCGGACGTCCGCCTCATTGACGTAACCCAGCTCGATGAGGATCTGCCCGATGGGCCCGAGCTTGGCCTTCTGGATTTCGAGGGCCTCGGTGACCTGGGTCCGGGTCAGTCGGCCCATCTTGATGAGGATGCGTCCGAGCGGCCGGCCGCGAAGCTGCCCGATGGGGGGCATGCGCCGACTGGCCACGCCCTCGCGGACCAGGTTCTTGCGCGGCGGTGCGGAGGGCGGCGACCCCGAGGAGGATGAAGCCGGCGGGGGCGAACCCGGGCTCCCGCCGCCCGTTTTTCTGTTGGCCTCGGCCTTCTTCTTCGGGTCGTCCGGCGACCCGGCATCATTTGGCTTCTTCGGGGGTGGTTCCGCCATCGACTGCTACCTTGCATGATCGTGTCGCATGAACGGCCCCTTCAGGGCCGATCCTTGCGGCGCTATCCGTTACCCAGGCCTGCGGCCTGGGCTGACCGAACGAGCCCTTCAGGCTCGCCAACATCGGGCTCCATCGCCCCAACCGCGGCCATCCGGTTCATCTGGCCCATCTGCGTCAATCTGTGTCAATCTGTGTCATCTGTGGGCACTTCCTCTTTGCCCACAGATCACACAGATGAACACAGATAAGACGAACCCGGTCATGCCCCGTTCTCACTTCTCACTTCTCACTACCCAATTCCCAATTCCCAATTCCCAATTCTCAATTCTCAATTCCCCCCACTTCACGCCTTGGTCATCGGCGGCAAGTCCTCGCCGCCGTCCTTGTCCTTGCCTTTGTCCTTGCCGCCGGCCTCGGGGGGCAGGGGCCCACCCTTCTCCATGGCCTCGATCTTGTCCTGCATTTCGCCCGGGTTGCGGGCCTTGTCCATGGCCTCTTCCGCGGAGATGGTCTTCTCCGTGTAGAGCTTCAGCAGGTGCTCGTCGAGGAGCTGCATGCCGAACTTCTTGCCCGTCTGGATGCTCGAATCGATGCGGAAAGTCTTGTTCTCGCGGATCAGGTTGGCGATGGCCGGCGTGACCACCATGAACTCGTACGCCGCCACCATGCCCTTTTCCAGTCGCGGGCACAGGGCCTGCGAGAGCACCGAGATCAGGTTGGTCGAAAGCTGGACGCGGATCTGCTCCTGTTGCTCATGCGGGAAGGCGTCGATGATGCGGTTGACCGTCCCCTGGCACCCGGTGGTGTGCACGGTGGAGAAGACCAGGTGACCGGTCTCGGCCGCACGAATGGCGGCCTCCATGGTCTCCAGGTCACGCAACTCGCCCACCAGGATCACGTCCGGGTCCTGCCGCAGCACGCGGCGCAATGCCTCCGCGAAGCTGGGCACGTCCAGCCCCACCTCGCGCTGGTTGATGAGCGAGCGCTTGTGCGTGTGGTAGTACTCGATCGGCTCCTCGACGGTGACGATGTGCCGATCGAAGTTGGTGTTGATGTAATCGAGCATGGTCGCCAGGGTAGTCGTTTTGCCCGATCCGGTCGGCCCGGTGACCAGGAAGAGTCCGCGCGGCCGGCGGCACAGGGCCTGCACGATCTTGGGCAGCCCGATGTCCTCGAAGCTCAGCAGCTTGTTGGGGATGAGCCGCAGGACGATGGCCAGGTTGCCCTTCTGGCGGAAGACGCTGACCCGAAACCGGCCGGCGTCGCCGAACGCGAACCCGAAGTCCGTGCCGCCCTCCTCCTGGATCTCCTGCTGGTTGCGGTCGGGGGTGATGGCCTTCATCAAGGCGACCGTGTCCTCGGGCTCGAGGACCTTGGTCTCCAGGGAGCGCAAGTGCCCGTGCAGCCGTAACACCGGCGGCCGGGAAACCGTCAGGTGAATGTCGGACGCCCCCCGCTTGATGCAGGTTTCCAGAATCCGGTCAATATGCAGTGTGCCCATAAGATCACTCGTCGATCAGGATGCCTTCGGCTTGGGCGTGTCTGGCCACCTCGGCCAGCGTGGTGATGCCCCGCTGGATCTTCCGCTTGCCGTCCTCCAGGAGCGGACGCATGCCGCCCGCCGCGGCCGCCCGCCGAAGCTGGCCGGTGCTCGCCCGGTTGAACGCCAGATCGCGCAGCTCGTTGGTCATAGTCATCAGCTCGAAGATGCCCTTGCGACCGCGGAAACCCGTGTCGCTGCACCGCTTGCAGCCCGCCCCGCGCTTGAAGGTCAGGTGCCCGGTTTCCTCCGGCTTGAAGCCCAGCACGCGAAGCAGCTTCGTGTCGGGAGACGGCTCGTCCTCCTTGCACTCCTCGCAAATGATCCGCACCAGTCGCTGGGCCATCACCGCCTGGATCGAGCTGGCCACCAGGAACGGCTTGACCCCCATGTCGATCAGCCGCGTGATGGCACTCGGGGCGTCGTTGGTGTGCAGCGTGCTGAAGACCAGGTGCCCCGTCAGCGCCGCCTGAATGGCCACCTCGCCCACCTCCAGGTCGCGAATCTCGCCCACCAGGATGATGTTCGGTGCTTGGCGAAGCATCGCCCGAAGGATCTTGGCGAAGCTCAACCCGATCTCCTCGCGGACCCGGCACTGGTTCATGCCCGAGAAGTTGTACTCGACGGGATCCTCGGCGGTGATGATCTTCTTGTCCGGGCGATTCAGCTCCTGCAGGGCCGCGTACAGCGTCGTGGTCTTGCCCGACCCGGTCGGCCCGGTGACCAGGAAGATCCCGTTGGGCCGCTTGATGATCCGCATGAACGTCTGGTAGTCGTCTTCCTCGAAGCCCAGGGCCTGGATGCCCACGCGGACCGCGTCCGGGCGCAGAACACGCAGCACGATCGACTCGCCGTGCGTCGACGGGCAGGAGCTCACCCGGAAGTCGATGTCCTGCCCGCTGATGGGCAGCTTGATGCGGCCGTCCTGGGGGATGCGCTTCTCGGCAATGTCGATGCCGGCCATGAGCTTGAACCGGGTGTTCACCGCACCCTGCAGCTTCTTGGGAATCTGCTCGCGGTTATGGCATACGCCGTCGATGCGATAGCGCACGCGGACCCGGTCGGCCATCGGCTCGATGTGAATGTCGCTCGCCCGCGTGCGGACCGCCTCGCCGATGATCTGGTTGATGAGCTTGATGATCGGAGCGTCGCCATCCTCGGCCACCGCCGCCCCGATGGCGTCTTCGTCTTCCGGGAGATCCTGGTCGATGCTGGCCATCGTGTCGCCGAGCTGGGTCTGCACCTTGGACATGAACATTTCAATGAACCGCTGGATCTTCGACGGCGGAGCCAGCGACACTTCAATGCGCGGATTCAGACGGAAGCGCAGCAGGTCCAGGGTCTCGAGGTCCAGCGGGTCGCTGACCACCACCTTCAGGCGGCCGTCCTCCTCGCCGAGCGGCAGCACTTGGTGCTCGCGGATGATCTTCTCGGGGATCAGGTGCAGGTTGGCCCGGATGTCGCTCGTCTGATCCAGCTCGATGTACTTCATCTCGAACTGGGCGGCGAGGGCCTTGCAGACGTCGTCCTCCTTGCACAGCTCGAGTTCGACGAGGGCCTCCCCGATACGCCGGTTGTGTTCCGCTGCGTAGGTCAGGGCGTCACCGAGAGCCTTGGCAGTGATGATGTTCCAACCGACCAGGATCTCGCCGAGTCTCTTTTGTTTTCGGGCCATACGTTCAGGCTGGTCGAGCAGGGCAAGCTAGTTCTTGCGGTCCACTATCGGTCGGGCCATGCCGGGCCGTCACCGCCCCCGTCGGGTCTGCTGATGCCACCGGCCACCCACGGCGGCCGGCCAACAGCCGGGATATGTCATTGTAGAGGCCCGCCCCGCTCACCTCAAGCCGCGGGCCTTCGAAGCTTGACACCGCGGGCCGCCGGTGCGGTAATCATGCCCGCGGCCCCGTCGTGGGGCACCGGCGGCGCATGGTCCCGGCCCGCTGGTCGTGGGGGATGGGGCCATCGAAGGGTGGCTGTTGATGCCGGAGCAGGGTGAACCGCAGCGAAGCCCGCGGGATGCAACCCGTGGGCTTGAGGGCGAGGAGACGATCTTGCCGGGTGGGGGGATGGTATTGCCCGCGGAGGTCGAGGGGTGGCTGACTGCCCAGCGGGCGGATGCTGCCCGCCGACAGCAGGCGACCGAGCTGCTCACCCAGATGATCAGCATCGACACGACCCCGAAGGCCGACCCGCTGGCCTGCGCTACGGCCGAGGATCTGATCTTCGACATCATCGAGGGGCATCTGAGCGCCCGTTCGCCCGACCTGCAGGCGGAGCGGGTGCCGATCATCGAGCAAATCGCGGAGCACCCCTACTTCACGCTGCCCTACTACGCCGGGCCACTGCCCGGCAAAGCCGAGGGGATCGTGCCGCGGGTCTACCGCGAGCGCTGCAACCTCTTCATGCGCTTGCCGAACCCTGCTCGACGGATACTGGCCCTCAACGCCCACGTGGACACCGTGGCCCCGTATCTGCCGCCGCGAGTGGAAGGCGACACTATCTACGGCCGCGGGGCGGTCGACGACAAAGGGCCTTGCCTGGTCATGATGCTGGCGATGCAGCTCCTGGTGGAGGCGCAGGCCCAATTTGGGCTGCGGCCGGCGTGCGAGGTTCTGCTGCAGTTCGTCATCGACGAGGAGACGGGGGGGAACGGCAGTCTGTCGGCCGCCCTGGATAGGCCGCGGGGGGCGTTGGACGCCATCGTGGTGCTGGAATGCACCGATCTGAAGGTGCACCCCGGCAACCGCGGCGTGGTGTGGTACGAGACGATTCTGCAGGCCGCCGACGGGGACGACGGACGGGACATCCTGCTCGAAAGCATGGCCTTCGTGGTCGAGGCCCTGGGCCGTTGCGGCCGAAGGCTCAAAGCGGAGAGCGACCACCCCCTCTTCCCGCATCGGCCCGTGCAGACCTGCCACGGGATTCTGGGCCGACACGGCCAGCACCCCTCGCGCGTGCAGGATCATGTGCCGCTCCGGCTGGCTTGGCAGGGCGACCTCCTGGCCGATCTCCGCACGCTGGCGGATGAGGCCCTGGCCGACTACTGCCGCGAATACGGGGACAAGACCCGCCCGGGCGAGGGCGATGCGGTCCTGGAGCATCACTTGGCCTGGTCCGCGGAGGGCGGCGACTCCGCCTTGCTCACGGTCTTCGGGCTGGCGGGCCACATGGGCTCGGTGGATCGGCTCGACGGAGCGATCACCAAGGCGGCCGCGATCATCCGCCGGCTCGTAGCCGCTCGCCAGGAGCGCGGCGGCGACTGGGCCACGCTGACGGTCACACTCGAGGACCGCGGCGAGCGCGGGGCGCTGGTGATGGAGGGCGGGCAGGGGTTCCTGCCCACGCACACCCTGGAGCAGGTTGCCGAGCGGATGCGTCAGGCGGTGGCCGAGGGGGTCAAGGCGTACGCGGAGTTGGCCGGCCTTCCCGCGGACACGATCACCTCCAAAATCCGGTTCGACAAGCTGCACAACGACGCCTTCGCCCGTCCGTCCGACGGCCCGGCCATGCGGGCCATCCTGGCCGCCGCCGCCCGGACCGGCCACTATCAGGGAGAACCTCTCCTGGGCTGGGACGTTTCCTGCGACGCCCGCATCTTCGCCCGCGAGTTCCCGGATGCCGAGGTCATCACCTTCGGCCCGGGCCAACTTTCCCAGGCCCACGCCAACGATGAGCACGTGGATCTCGATCACCTCCTGCTGGCGGCCGAGACCCTCGCTCGCCTGGCCCTGAGCTATGGGTAGACCCTGGCTACGCCACCCGGTGGCCCAAGCTGTCGCGGACCCATCACACGCCCGGACACGCCGGCCATCTTGAACGCGTCGGCGGGGCAAGATATGGTGGCGGGTGATATGTAGCTCGGCCGACGAACGATGTGTGCGTTCCGCGGGTCGGGAAAGGGAATTGAGCGGCCCTTCGCGATTGGCCGGCCCGGCCCGGGCGGCGCGGCGGCGGGCCGTCACCAGAGGAGAGATTCACTGTGGAGAAGCCTCAGTCCAAACCGGTCTGTCCGTATTTCAGCTCCGGCCCGACCAGCAAGCGGCCGGGATGGAACCCCGGCGTTCTGGCCGATGCCTGGCTGGCCCGATCGCACCGCGCCAAGGGCGGCAAGGCCCGCCTCAAGCAGGCCATCGACCTGTCGGCCGAGCTGGCCCGCATTCCCAAGGGCTACCTGACCGGCATTGTGCCGGCCAGCGATACCGGGGCGTTCGAGTGTGCCATGTGGAGCCTGCTCGGCGCCCGCCCGGTCACCGCCCTGGCCTGGGAAAGCTTCGGCGAGGGCTGGATCACCGACATCAACAAGCAGCTCAAGCTCAACGCCAACGTCATGAAGGCCCCCTACGGCGAGTTGCCGGACCTGGCCAAAGTCGACTGGAGCCACGACGTGGTCTTCACCTGGAACGGGACGACCAGCGGCGTGAAGGTCCCGGACAGCTTCGCCCCGCCCGCCGACCGGCAGGGCCTGGCCCTCTGCGACGCCACCAGTGCGGTCTACGCCATGCCCCTGCCCTGGGAGCGGCTGGACGTGGTCACCTGGTCGTGGCAGAAGAGCCTGGGCGGCGAGGCGGCCCACGGCATGCTCGTGCTCTCCCCCCGGGCGGTCGAACGGCTCGAAAGCTACTCCCCTGCTTGGCCGATGCCCAAGATCTTCCGCCTGACCAAGGGCGGCAAGCTGATGAAAGACGTCTTTGAGGGCTCGACGATCAATACCCCCTCGATGCTGGCCACCGAGGACTACATCGACGCCCTCAAGTGGGCCGGCAGCCTGAAGCACGGCGGCAAGCAGGGTCTCGATGCCCTCCTCGCCCGCAGTGCGGATAACCTTCAGGCGGTAGCCGACTTCGTCGCCCGGCAGGACTGGATCGACTTCCTGCCCGCCCGGCCGGAGATCCGGAGCTGCACCTCGATCTGCCTGAAGATCACCGCGGACTGGTTCGGCCGACTCAGCCCCGAGGAGCAGGCCGCCTTCTGCAAGAAGGTCGCCGCCGCCCTCGAAGCCGAGGGCGTGGTCTACGACTGCGGCGCCTACCGCGATGCCCCGCCGGGCTTCCGCTTCTGGGGCGGCCCGACCGTCGACCCCAAGGACATGGCCGTCGCCCTCGACTGGCTGGCCTGGGCCTACGAAACCCAACGACCCCGGTAGTACGACAGCATTCCCTCGTAGCGGTCGCCCCCCGTGGCGACCGGCAGGCACTGTTTCGTAGCGGTCGCCCCCCGTGGCGACCGGCGGGTGAACGGTCGCGGCCGTGTGCCACTGCTCTTTGAGCAGTGCAGTGCGGTGTGGCACCGGACCTCGGCGAGCTCGGTCGAGCCGCGTCTCGCCGGTTCCCGGCCGCCACGGGGGCGGCCGCTACGGTGTGCCACTGCTCTTTGAGCAGTGCGCCAGCGTGCGCACGTCACACTTGGGTCAGTTGCCCGGCGAGCAGGCGCAGATTCTTAACGTCTTGACGAGGGCCACATCATGGTGTCGGCAAGCTTACTCGCTGCGGCGCTGGTTGCCGGGGCCTGGGCTCAGACCGGCGGTCACGGGGCGGCAACCACTCCGGCGGCACACGCGGGTGATCGCGTGCTGCACTTTCCGGCGGATCGTTCGCTGGGTTCGGTTCAGGTTTTGGATGAGCGGATCGAACGCAGGATTGACGGGCTGAATTACTGGGAAGACGGCGCCTTGCAGGAGTGGCAATACGTCGGCCAGGCGAGGGGGGAGGTCGAGATACCCGCGGGCAAGCGGGTACGGCTCGACCTGAACAGGCGAAGCGGCAACGATCTGGCGACCCTGGCGAAACTTGGGCCCGATGAATTGTACGAATTGCGGATCGGGGAGCGGGCGGACGACAGGTGCCTGCATCACGTCGTGCATCTGTCCGGCTTGAAGGTGCTGGAGTTTCCGCGGTCCTTTGCGCGGGAGCTGCCGGTGTTCACGGCGAACGGGCTGAGATTGCTTGGCGGGCTTGGGGGAGTCGAACGGTTGATCGCTCCGACGGGGCTGACCGATGCCGGCCTGGCGTCATTGGTCGAAGCCCTGCCCCGGCTGAAGACACTTTTCTTATTCGGGCATCGATTGACGGACAGCGGTTTGGAACCGTTGACCAGGCTGGCCTCGCTCGAAGAACTGGTCATCGGCGATGGGCGCCTGAAGGACGCGAGCCTGGAGCCGCTGGCCAGGGTGCCGTCCCTGCGATATCTGAGCTTTCAAGGTGACGGGTTCACCGACGGGGCGCTCGAGCATGTGCGAGCGATTGCCACCCTGGAAACGCTTGATCTGCCGACGGCGATCGGGAATGCGGGGATTGCACATCTGGCAGGGCATCGGAGGCTGGAGGCCTTGGCGGTCGCGGGGGCGACGGACGAGGGGTTGAGACATCTGAAGGCGATACCCTCGTTGAAACGGCTGGATCTGGACAGTCTTCGCGGGACCTCGATCACGAATGCGGGCCTGGTTCACTTGAGGGAGCTGAAGTTGCTGGAGCATCTGCGGCTGCCATCGGTGGACATGACGGAAGAGGGGCTGGCTCACCTCGCCGAGTTGTCGCAGCTCAAGTACCTGTGGGTCGAGCGCCACAGCGAAAGCCCCGTCAATGATGCGGGCATCAGGCAGTTGGCCAGGTTGAAGCTGCTGGAGTCGCTGTTGATCAGCGGCAAGCATTTGACCGCTACGGGCATGGCCTCGATAGCCGAGCTGCGCAATCTGCGGGCGCTCGCGCTGGGTGTGGCCGAGGTCAGCAATGAAGGCATGGCCAGTCTGGGGCAATTGGAGGGGCTGGAACGGCTGCACCTGCTGACTCACCAAGTGACCGTCAGTGGGCTGAACGAGCTCGACCACCTGCCGCGGCTTCGAGAGGTGGAAGTGTCGGGCCTGGTGAGCGATGAGGCGACGGTCAATCTCGGCCGGCTGTCGCGTCTGAAGACGCTTTCACTGACCTGCGCCAGTGGATCCCGCCTCAGCGATGTGGACCTGGCGTGTCTTGCCGGAATGAAGGAGCTGGAAATGCTTCATCTATGGGGGGCCACGGGAGTGACGGACGAGGGCTTGCGGCATCTGGCGGGGCTGAGTTCGCTTCGCATGCTGCATGGTTTGGGAAGCACTGAGATCACCGACCACGGATTGGCCGCGCTCGCGAGCCTGCAGAGGCTGGGTAGTTTGAGCATCTCCGGCAGCCTGACCGATGCGGGCCTGCAGCAGCTTGCGAAG
Organism: uncultured Planctomycetales bacterium; assembly: GCA_964511155.1. Taxonomy (GTDB): domain Bacteria; phylum Planctomycetota; class Phycisphaerae; order UBA1845; family PWPN01; genus JAAYDF01. Next base: position 9,433 of record CAZEEJ010000188.1, read on the forward strand.
ATGCCCGGACTTTACGATCTCAGAGTTTCTGGGGAGTTCACGGATGAGGGGCTCGCGCATCTGAACGGTCTGGAGAACCTGATGGTGCTGAAGATCTACTCGACGAAGACGATCAGTACTGCCGCAAAATCGCGTCTGCGCCGGAGTTTGCCCGAGCTGTACGAACTGGGGGTCGAGGAGAGGGTAGCCGTTCACGGGGTGCCGAACCGGTAGTGATGCTTTCAATGTGCGGGGCGTTCGTGGGTTCGCCTGGCGGCCGGCTTTATCGGCGTGCGTCGGCAGTTCGTCACGTTCTTGGAGCCGGGCGGAGGGAGGAAACGAACCGCCGATGCACGCGAATGAACGACGATGGCAGGCGGACCGGGAAATGCGGAACCACATGCGGGACTGTCCCGCGTTTCACCGCATCTCCGCGTCGTCCGGGGGGCTGCGATTCCAGTGTTACTGGATGGTCTCATTTATTTCTTGTTCCTATACTACCGCGTGTAACAGGTCCGGGAAGGCCAACTGGTGTGCCTTTTGTTGCAGAAGGAGGAAAGATGCCATGAAACGAAAACCCCCCCACCCCCGGGGCCACGCCGCCGCCCCTCGCGGAATCAAATCTCCTATCAGTTCAGTATTAGTGTACGTGTGGGCAGTGCAATGACGCCCGCCCAAACCTGGAGGTCAATTGACATGATTAAAGGTACAGACAATCCGTGGCTTTTGGTGTTTTTCGTGGGGATGTCCGTCGGTTACCATTCCACCTGCCAGGCGGGCATCCTCAATGGCCATGTCGCTGCCTATGAGAATGTGGCCGGGAGCATCTTTTTCAACAATGGGGCAGGACTGAGCGGCAACATCGATTACGCTGTCTTCACGGCTGCGGCTTTCAACGCTCACTTCGGCGGGCTGGGGTATGCACCGGCCAGCGAGCTCGTCTACGCCTTCCAGATCGAGAACCTCGGTTCCGTGTACGTGTCCGGCGAGACGATCAGCGTGGCGAATGCGGCCAATACGATCGGCACGTTCAACATCGGCGATGTTGACGCGTCGTCGGCCACACTCACGCCCGACGCGGAGTGGTCGTTTGCACCGGGCATTGCTCCCGGCGACTCGAGCTGGGGCCTAGCCTTTTCCTCGCCGAATCTGCCCATCGTGGGGTTCTTCACAACCTTCGATGGCGACACGTCATGGCTGATGGCCGGCGTGCCGACGCCGGGCCACAATCCGATTCCCGAGCCGGCGTCTCTTGCGCTTCTTGCAATCGGCAGCGTCTTGACCTGTCGGCGAATACGTCGGCGTGGCGCGTGACGCTGATCTCCGGCAGGCGCTCCTTGCCCCAACAGGGAAAAAGCGCGACAGTCACTCCCCATGAAAAAGCGGGACAGTCGCCCATTATTACGCCATAAAACCACGGCCTCTGGCCGTGCGACCCGAAGAGCTTCGG
>CAZEEJ010000189.1:0-10664 GCA_964511155.1 uncultured Planctomycetales bacterium
CTGTATTCGTGGGCCTGCTGGTCGATCATCTCCAGGACGTACAGCGTGCCGCCGTCCCGGTCGATCAATCCGATCTGGCAGTAGTTGCCCGCGTCCCAGTAGATGAACAGCGAGGTGCACCACGTGATGGCCGGCGAAGGCTTGATGCCACACGTGACTCGAATGAAATCGATGTCCAGCGGCCGCTGCACGTGGGCATAGGTATTCATGCCGGCGCGGATCTCGAGCGCGCCCTCCACCACCGCCAGCGTGTTGCCCGCCGAGGCATCCACCGTCCACCCGGCATCGAGGGCGGGTCGATCGAAGGTCTCGTTCCAGGGCATCGTCAGCCCGGCAGGCCGCTCCACTCCACCGGCCGAACCCAACAACGGCCAAGCCAAGATCAGGGTCGTCGTCACAAGCACCTGGACAAGCACGCGCATCGGAGTCTCCTGTGTGTTAGAGCACTGCATGACGCAACGCGGGGAAAGTGAGAAGTGAGAGGTGAGAAGTGAGAAAGTCGTACTCGGAGCACGTGCTCTTCCCGCGAAAAGGAGAGTATCCGGGTGTTCAATTGCCCGCGCCAGTCCGCAACAATCCTCGGGCGGCTTACAAACGCTCTCACCTCTCACCTCTCACTTCATCATTCCTGCACTTCGCTCCCCGGATAATGCGGGCTATACAACATGTTCTTCCGTGGAGCCACCAGTTTGCCGTCGCGGACGAAGGCCTCGCCGCGTTCGGACAGGTGGGCGACCAGCCGCTCCCGCCAGGTCCGAAGCGTCACCGCGTGGGCGGGGTCGGCAGCGAGGTCGTGCAGTTCGCTCGGGTCGGCGGTCAGGTCGAAAAGCTGCTCCTGCCCCGTGCGGGCGTGGAAGATGTACTTGACCTTGCCGTCGGTCAACGCGCTCCAGTGGTTCTCATCACCGTAGCAGCGGCTGTGTTCCAGGTCGATGAACGATCGCCACGTTTCCGTCCGCCCACGAACCAGCTCCAGCATGCTCCGCCCGTCGAAGTCCTCCTCGGCGATCGGCACGCCGGCCGCGTCCATCACTGTCGGCAGCACGTCCCGCAGTTCCACCGGCGCATCCAGCACCTGCCCGCGGACCGCGGCGAACCCCTCCGGCCAGCGGATGAGCATCGGTACGCGGGCCGACCCCTCATACGCGTACGTCTTGCGCCACAAATGGTGATCGCCCAGCATGTCGCCATGGTCGGCGAAGAACAGGATGAGCGTGTGTTCCAGCAGGCCCCGCTCGCGCAGCGTGGCCAGGATCCGCCCGATCTGCTCGTCAATGAAGGTAATCGACCCGTAATATGCCTGCCGGGCGAGGCGCACGCGCTCCGAGCCGAGGTTGCCGCGCCAGAGGCCGTAGTTGTCGGGCTTGGCCGCGATGTCGTTGACCGTGGCCCAGTCTCCGATGGCCGGCGGCGGGTCGGCGTGCGCGTACATTCGCAGGAACCGCTCCGGCGGATCGTACGGGCTGTGCGGACGGGCGAACGAGACCTTGACGAAAAAAGGCTGATCCCCTGCGTATCCCTTCAGGAAGTTCACCGCCACGTCGCCGGTCCAACGCGTCGGGTGCAGGCGTTCCGGCAGGGCGTAGGGCGCCGCCCGGTAGTCGTTCCAGGTGATGCCCGTCGCGTCCGGATTGAGGGTTGGAGCCATGGCGAGGAACCAGCTCCGATAGTCGCTGCGGAACTCGGGGGCCTGCTCCCGCCCGGATTCGTCGAGGATCGTGCGGTGGAAGCCGTGCAGATTGCGCTGCGGGTGGAGGTGCATCTTGCCGACGCCGAGGGTGTAGTAGCCCGCCTCGCTCAGCAGCCCGGGCATGGTGCGCGGGTAGCGAATGCCGACCTTTCCGTAGCCGAGCATGCCGTTGCGCCATGGACCTAACCCGGTCAGCAGGGCCGCCCGGGCCGGCGTGCAGGATGGCGTCGCCGTGTACGCCCGGGTGAAGCGGGCCCCTTCCGCGGCCAGACGGTCCAGGTTCGGCGTGCGGATGGTCGCGTTCCCGTCCGCCCCGAGGCAGTCGCCGCGCATCTGGTCGGCCATGATCAGCAGGACGTTCGGCCGCTCCAACCCTCGGTCCGCCGCGGGGGCCGCACAACCGACCAACCCTAGCGACAGACCGGCAACGACGATCAGGATCGCGATGCTTCGCATGGTCATGTTCCAGTCCTCGCTTTACATAGCGGCTCGCCGGGGGTCGCATCAAGCAACGGTAGCGGCCGCCCCCCGTGGCGGCCGATCCGTGGCCCATCCTTGCGCAGCAAGGGTGGGCTCGCGATGATCGAACGCGAGGCAGATGTTGCTCTCCCGGACCCTGTGCCACTGCTCTTTGAGCAGGTAGGTGTTTAGCATTCTTGGCGCTGTCTGCGGCCCGCATTCCGAACCGCAACGCGGTTCCAGAACACAGCCCGCGGTCACGCAGCGCACCCCGGGATCGATGCCGCCATGTACGGACCAACTCTGAAGGGGTTGCATGCGCTATGATTCGCGGTGGCAGGGGAAGAAGGGCGAAGTATGAAACCCTTTCAGGGTTTGGGGATGACCCGCGATCCAAACAGTACCATCATCAGGTCGCCCAACAACCAGATGAGCAGGAGCGCCACACAGGCAGCCGCGACGATCTTCAGTGCCTTCTTCATGCGCCGCCTTCCAGTTTTTCCGGGCCACCGTTTGACGGGTTCTTTCCGACACACAAGCTGGTGACCAAGGCCGCGATAATCAGAAGAATCATCCCGATCCCGGTTACGTCTCTGATTCGTTTGTAAGTTGCGGTTCGCTCAGAGGTGTGGAGGTACCGAGTCTTCAGCATGCCCAGGGTCGCCCTCAGGTCCGGTAGCTCCTGCTGGAGGCTAGCCAGCTCTTCAGATTCGAGATCGCCCGCCACGACCTGTGCGCTTGCCGCATCAAGTTTTTCTTCAAGGGTGATCAGCTCCTGTTCCCATTCCTCGATGGCGTCACGTGTTACTCGAATCATGCGGGCCGAGTACAAGTTCAGAATCACCATGGCCAGTACACCAAGCCATACGACGACGATGAGGAGGATGGAGGTCCGGTTGCGTATGCGCATCGCGTATCTCCATTGGTCAGGATCCTCGGCTCATCCATCATGGTCAGCCAGGAGCTTACTCATTTGTCCTTGCATATACCGCACAACAAGTAGGATGACGGTGCCGATAGCCATGAACCACTGAACAATCAGGACCCAGGACAGGTATTGGTTGATGAAGGTGTCGTGGTTGAGCCGGATGGCGGTAAACATGCCCACCAGCCCGAAGTCCGAAATCAGACCGATCAGTGTCCCCATGGCGCCGCCAAGGCCAAGATAGACCAACATGAAACCGAGGCGATCGCACCAACGTAAGGCTGGCTGATCGGGAGATGGTGTACGGGACGAGGCTGCCGTCTGGCTGGCCATCTTGAGCTGCCCTCCCCGGGTGGATACCGAGGCCCCCTGCGGAAGACTCCGCAGGCGCCGATCCAGGCACACCTTTACCCTACCATCAGTGCCCACCATCCGTCAACAGCCGGAGAGAATCTGGGTGCATGTTCGTTCGTGCGCGGGTTGGCACACCTGTTCGACCCCGCTGGGCTTGGCGGGGGGGGCTCCGGCGGCGGCGCTGCGCTGTTCTGTAGTCGGCGATGATCCCGCCCGAAGGGCCGCTCGGGCTGGAGTCCGCGGCTCGTTGACGCGCTTGCGGCTCGTTTACCCGCTCACGCTTTCTGACCTGCCCGAGACTCTTCGTGGCTGCACGTGCAGTGATCGCAGGTGAGGGGTTCACCGTTGGGGCCGACGGGCTTGGGGCCGCCGCAGGAACCACGGAGGGGCTTGCCCTTGATGATGACGCCGATGGCCAACAGGGCGGCGGCCAAAACGAAGATCAGGGCGCTCAGCAGGATAATCATCATCATGACAGTTCTCCCCGCGGGTGCTCCGGCGTTCCTCCGTAGCATGATCCCCGCCCCACGGCCGCCACGGGGGGCGGCCGCTACGAAACGGTGCCGCGTGACCGTTTCTCACCGCCACACTACAGTTCTCCCCGCATGTGCAGGTAGTCCTTGAGCATGTGGTTCTCGACGCGGATGCTTTCGAGCTGGCTCTTGATCACGTCGCCGATCGAGATCATGCCCACGACCTTGTCGTTCTGGACGATGGGCAGGTGGCGGATCTTGTTCTGGGTCATGACCTGCATGACGTAGTGAGCGTCGTCGTCGAGCAGTCCGCAGATCAGCTCCCGGGTCATCACGTCCGAGACCAGCCGCCCGCCGAAGCCTTTGATGTCCTTGTTGGCCGCCCAGAGGATATCACGTTCGGTGATGATCCCCAGCGGTTCGCCGTTGCCGTTCTCGACCATCAGGGCGCCGATGCGGTTCTCACACAGCAGGTCGACGGCATTGGCGATGGTGCGCTCCGGCGCAATCGAGCAGATGATGGCGTTGGGCTTGCCCGCGAGGAGGTCTCTGACTTTCATGATGGCTTCCGTCCTTCGGTGTTGTCGGTTCCGTGGCCCGCATCGTTGTATGGCGCCGTACCCGGAGTGCCGACGACGTGGGCGGCGAAGCCCGGCGTCTGCCTCCGCGAAATGGCTCCGTCCTCGTGCCGTATGAGGAACAGGGCATCCAGACCCTGCCTCTCCGCAACATTGTAGCCTTCGTTGGCCCCCAAAACCAAGAGGGCCGTGGCCCAGGCGTCCGCCCACTCGCAGTCGTCGGCGACGACGGCGACCGAGGCGAGGTTGTGGGTCACCGGTCGGCCGGTGCGCGGGTCGATGGTATGCGAGGTGCGCATGCCGTCGCGCAGATAAAAGTTCCGATAATCGCCCGAGGTCGCCACCGCCTTCCCGCTCAGACCCAGCACCTGGAGGATGCCCCGCGTGTCCGGGTCGGGCTTCTCCACGGCGATCTGCCAGGGCAGGTTTTCGAGGTTGTGCCCGCGCGTCCGCACCTCCCCGCCGATCTCCACCATGTAGCGGTCGAGCCCGAAGTTGTCCAGCAGCTCGGCAACCTGGTCCACCCCGTAACCCTTGGCAATCGCCGACAGGTCGCAGTAGACCTGGGGGTGCTTTTTCCGCAACGTGTGGGCCTTGGCATCCACGGCGATCAGATGACCGCCGACGCGCTCCCGCAGGGCGGCCAGCTCCTCGTTCGAAGGCCCGTCCCCCCGTCGCGGGTCGGGCCCGAAGCCGTACGCATTGACGATCGGGCCGACGGTGATGTCGAAGGCCCCGCCGCTCAACGCGCTCACTTCCATCGCTCGCGAGACGACGTGCAACAACTGCTCGGAAATCGGAAAGGGGGTCTCATCGGCATGCCGATTGAAACGTGAAAGCTCCGACTCCGGCATGTACGTCGACATGCGCATGTTGACCGTCGTCAGGCACTCGGCAATCTGTTCCCGCAGCAGGTTTTCGTCTTCCGGCCCGAAGGTCGCGGGATCGACGACCAGTTTGATGCTGTAGGCCGTGCCCATGGTGGGCCCGGTGATCGTCTGCAGCCGCAGGTTGGTGCGCCCGAACCGCGCGACCACGAACAGGGCGACCAGCACCAGCACGATGACCACCGACCAGACTCGGCGCGGCTTGCGTTGCGGCGGCGGGGCGTGCACGGCGGTCAGCCTCCAAAGTCGTCCAGCATGATGTTCTCACGCTCGACGCCCATATCCAGCAGCATCTGGATGCAGGCCGTGTTCATCATCGGCGGGCCGCACAGGTAGTACTCGAGATCCTCGGGTGCCGGGTGCTGCTTCAGGTAGCTTTCCCGCACCACGTTGTGGATGAATCCGGTATAGCCCTTCCAGTTGTCCTCGGGTAACGGCTCGGACAGGGCCACGTGCCATTTGAAGTTCGGAAAATCACGCTGAATTGCGTCGAAGTCCTCGACGTAGAACATCTCGCGCAGGCTGCGGGCCCCGTACCAGAAGGTGACCTTGCGCTGCGTGTTCAGCCGCCGGAACTGGTCGAAGATGTGCGACCGCATCGGGGCCATGCCCGCTCCGCCGCCGATGAACAGCATCTCCGCGTCGGTCTCGCGGGCGAAGAACTCGCCGAACGGCCCGGAGATGACCACCTCGTCGCCCGGTTTGAGGCTGAAGATGTACGAGGACATCAGGCCCGGGGACGTGCCCGCGGGTGCCTTGGGCGGCGGTGTGGCGATCCGCACGTTGAGCATGATGATGTCGTTTTCGAGCGGGTAATTGGCCATGGAGTAGGCCCGCTCAACGGGCTCACTGATCGTGGTCGAGAGTTTCCACAAGTCGAAGCGGTCCCAGTCCGGGCGGTACTCGTCCTCAACGTCGAAGTCTTTGAAGTGTACGGTGCACGGCGGCGCCTTGATCTGGACGTACCCGCCGGCCCGGAAGGGGACTTCCTCGCCCGGAGGCAGTTCGAGGACCAGCTCCTTGATGAACGTGGCCACGTTGTGGTTGGAACGTACCTTGCAGGTCCACTGCCGGACGTGGAAGATCTCCGCCGGGATGCGGATGCGGATGTCGTTCTTGACCTTGACTTGGCAGGAGAGGCGGCAGCCCTCACGGGCCTCACCCCGGGTGATGTGACTCAGCTCGGTGGGCAGGATGCTCCCGCCGCCCTCGAGCACGTCCACCTTGCAGACGCCGCAACTGCCCTTGCCCCCGCAGGCCGACGGGATGAAGATCTTCCGCTCGGCCAGCGTGTTGAGCAGCGTGCTGCCCGCCGCCACGCGAAGGTCGTTGTCGGCGTCGTCGTTGATCCGGATGGTCACCTCGCCGCTGCTGACCAGCCGGGCCTTGGCGATCAGCAGAACCCCGACCAGGGAGACGATCACCCCGGTAAACATCACCACGCCCAGGAAGACGATCAACATCGCAACGACCTCTCAGAGCTGAATCCCCGCGAAGGCCATGAAACCGATGGCCATCAGTCCGGTGACGATAAAGGTAATCCCCAGCCCGCGCAGGCCCGCCGGCACGTTGCTGTAACGCATCCGCTCGCGGATCGCCGCCAGCGCAACGATCGCCAGGGCGAACCCGACCCCGCCCCCGAACCCGAATACGGCGCTTTCCGCCAGGTTGTAGTCCCGCTCCACCATGAACAGCGACGAGCCCAGGATCGCACAGTTGACCGCGATCAGCGGCAGAAAGACGCCCAGGGCGTTGTACAGAGCGGGCACAAAGCGGTCCAGGATCATCTCGACGATCTGCACGATCGCCGCGATGACGCCGATGTAGCTGATGAAGCCCAGGAAAGAGAGATCCACGTCCGCCATCCGTGGCCCGACCACCGGTAGCCAGGTCAGGGCGCCTCCCTTGAGCAGGTAGTTGTACACCAGGTTGTTCATCGGGCAGGTCACCGCCATGACGAACACGACCGCCAGACCCAGTCCGAACGCCGTCTCCACCTTGCGCGAGCAGGCCAGGAACGAGCACATGCCCAGGAAGAAGGCCAAGGCCATGTTCTCGATGAATACGCTCTTGACGAACAGGCTCAGGTATTGTTCGAGCATCTCAGTTGGCCTCCACCTGGTTGGGCTTCCAGGTCCGCAGGGCCCAGATGAACAGCCCGATGAGGAAGAATGCTCCCGGCGAGAGAATCATCAGGCCGTTGGGCGTGTACCACCCGCCCTCGGTGACCGGCTTGAGAAGCTGGTAGCCGAACAACGATCCCGACCCCAGCAACTCACGGAAGAACCCGGTCGCCAGCAGGACGAGGTTGTAGCCCATCGCGTTGCCGATCCCGTCCAGAAAGCTCAGCCACGGCCCGTTCTGCATCGCGAAGCCCTCCGCCCGGCCCATCACGATGCAGTTGGTGATGATCAGCCCGACGAAGACCGAAAGCTGCTTGCTGATATCGAACACGAAGGCCTTGAGGATCTGGTCGGCGATGATCACCAGCGAGGCGATGAGCGAAAGCTGGACGATGATTCGCGCGCTCGGGGGGATCCCGTTGCGCAGCAGGGAGACGGTCAGATTCGAGAGGGACACCACCGCGGTCAGGGCACAGCACATGACCACCGCCGTCTCCATCTTCGTCGTCACCGCCAAGGCCGAGCAGATGCCTAACACCTGCAGGGCAATCGGGTTGTTGTTGAACAGCGGGTCCAGCAGAGCCGCTTTCTCCTTTTTATCCATTGGCAGGTCCTCCACCTTCGCGTAACCGCTGGAGATACGGGCCGAACCCCCGCTCGCCCAGCCAGAACTGGACCAGGTGACTGACGCCTCGGCCGGTGATCGTCGCCCCGGAGAGGCCGTCTACCTTGTGTGGGGCTTCGCTGGGCGGGCCGGCGTGCCCCTTGATGACCTCGATGCGGGGCGTCCAGGTCTCGTCGAAAGCTTTGCGGCCTTTCCACAGCGCTTTCCAGCGGGGATTGTCCACCTCCCCGCCCAGGCCCGGCGTCTCCCCGTGCTGGTAGAACGTGATGCCGCGGATCGTGGTGCAGTCGGCGTCCAGGGCGAGGAAGCCGTACAAAGTGGACCACAGCCCTTTCCCTTCGATCGGCAGGATGATTTCGTCGAGTCGCCCGTCCTTGAATACCTGATAGACCGTCGCGTGGTGGGGCACCCGGAGCACGCCGGCTGCGTTCCGCTGCGCGGCGCTGCTCGTGGCCGGGTCCTTCGTCGCCTGTGCCTGGTCGAAGGTCATCGGGTCGATCTCGGTTTCCTGCCCGGTCTTCAATTCGACGACCACGGACTTGACCTGCTTGAACAGCTCGGCGACGCGCGCGGGCGTCAGAGACTCGCCCTCGCCGTCCAGACCGGCGGCCAGGATCACGTTCTTCTGCCGGTCCAGGGCGATGTTGTCCTGCTGCCGGTCGCGGAGTCCTACCGCCGAGGTCGAGACCAGCAACGAACAGACCACGCAGATCGCCGTTGAGAACCCGATGATGTAGATCACGCTAAACCGCTGCATGGCGTGCCAACCTTCTCTTGATATTCGCGCGGACGACCACGAAGTCGATGACCGGCGAGAATACGTTCATGAACAAGATCGCCAGCATCATCCCCTCGGGGTATGCGGGATTGACCACCCGGATCAGGATCGCCAGGATCCCGATCCCCAGGCCGTAAAGCCACTTGCCGCTGTCCGTGTACGCGCTGGTCACCGGGTCGGTGGCCATGAACACCATGCCGAACGCCCAGCCCCCCAGCACGACGTGCCAGTGGAAGGGAATCGTGAAGAACGGGTTGGTCACGTGCCCCGACAGGGCGCTGAGCGTGAGGGACATGGCCAGACTGCCCAGCACCACCCCGGCCATCACCCGCCACGAGGCCACCTGCGTGACCAGCAGGATCACCGCTCCGATCAGGCAGCACAGTGTCGAAGTCTCGCCCATCGAGCCGGGGATGAAACCCAGGAATGCATCCCACCAGGTCGCGCCGCCGGCAACCACCGCGTCCATGCCCCCGACCGCCGCCTGGGCCAGGACCGTCGGACCACTGAAGCCGTCCACCGCGACCCAGACCAAGTCGCCCGAGATCTCCGCCGGATAAGCGAAGAACAGGAAGGCCCGGGCCGTCAGGGCGATATTCAGGAAGTTCATCCCCGTCCCGCCGAACACTTCCTTGCCCAGAATCACCGCGAAGGCGATCGCCACCGCAACCTGCCACAGCGGGATGGTCGGCGGGACGACGCACGGCAGGAGCATCCCGGTAACAAAGAAGCCCTCGTTGACCTCGTGTTTGCGAACAATGGCGAACAGCACCTCGCAGTTGCCGCCCACCATGAAGGTGACGATCAACACGGGGATGAAGTACATCGCCCCGTGGACGAAGCAGTCCAACAGGCTGGTCGGGGAGAAGCCCAGTCCCAGGGTGGTGACCACCGCCGCTCGCCAGCCCTCCGGCGTCAGCCCCTTATCGGCCAAGGCCAGGTTCGCCTGGTACCCCGTGTTGTACATGGCCATCAACATGCACGGGATCAGGGCGAAGACCACCACCCCCATCATCCGCTTGAGGTCCAGAGCATCGCGGACGTGAGCGGCACTCCGCGTCACCGTGCCCGGGGAATAGGCGAACGTGTCCATCGCCTCGTAGAGCGGGTGGAACTTCTCCAGGGGGCCGCCGTGACCGAAGGGCTTGCCGGCGGCATCCAGCAGCTTACGCAGGATCTTCATTACCCGTCTTTCTCCATCGTGGTGAGGTTCGCGCGCAGCAGCGGCCCGTATTCAATCTTGCCCGGGCAGACGAACGTACACAACGCCAGATCCTCCTCCTCCAGCTCCAGGGCACCCAGTTGTTCCGCCCGTTCCACATCCCCCGAGACGAGGCTGCGCAGCAGGTACGTGGGCTGAATGTCCATCGGCATCACCCGTTCGTACATCCCGATCGGGACGATGGCCCGGTCCGAGCCGTTCTTGGTCGTGGTGAACGCCCAGCGCTTGGCCGGCAGGAAACCCGCCGCGTACGCCCGGATGAGCGAGTACTTGTCGAGCCCCGGCCGGACCCAGCTCATGAACTCCCGCTCACGCCCCTCACGAAGGGCCGAGATCTGCAGGTGGTAGCGGCCCAGGTAGCCCAGGACCTCGCCCATCGCCCGGCGCCCCGCAAGAACCGATCCGGAGATCACCCGGTTCTCACACGCCTCCAGCTCGCTGCCGATCCACTCATCCAGCCACGCCCCAACCCGCGTCGTGAGCAACCGCGGCTGCTTGACCGTCGGGCCGCCCAGGGCGATCACCCGCTCGACGTCGAGCCGCCCGGTGC
>CAZEEJ010000190.1:0-10362 GCA_964511155.1 uncultured Planctomycetales bacterium
ATCGCGATCCTCGGGGTCGATGAGCTGTCGCAGGAGGACAAGCTGATCGTGAACCGGGCCCGCAAGATCGAGCGCTTCTTCTCGCAGCCGTTCTTCGTGGCCGAGCCGTTCACCGGGTATCCGGGCAACTATACGCCCAAGGAGGATACGATTCGCAGCTTCGAGGAGTTGTGTGCGGGCAAATGGGACACATTGCCGGAGCAGGCGTTCATGTACGTGGGGAACATCGAAGAAGCGGCCGCCAAGGCGGAGAAGCTGGCGGCCCAGGGGGCTTGATGGAATCTCCCGCCGGCCGTTGCCGAATCAAAGAGCCGTGGGCTTCAGCCCGCGCGGCCTCTCGAATGGGACCAGCGTTTGCCGGGTGAGGGAAGACCGCGCGGGCTAGAAGCCCGCGGCTCGTTGGATTCGCGATCGTACCTGCGGTAAGCGGTCCTGAGTGGTGGCGGAACATGACCGACAAGACCTTTGAGTGCACGATCATCACGCCTTACGGTCCGGTCTATAGTGACCGGGTCGAGTTCGCCAGTATCCCGGCGCACGACGGCGAGTTGGGCATTCTGGTCAACCGCGCGCCGCTGGTCTGCAAGCTGGGTGCGGGCCGGCTGCGTGTCGTATCCGCGGCCGGGACGCGAAGCTGGTTCGTCGACGGCGGGTTTGCCCACGTCCGCGACAACCGGGTGATCGTATTGACGCAGGAGGCCGTGCGTTCCGAGCAACTCGATGTGGCCGACGCCTGGACCAGGCTGGAACACGCCCGCCAGGCGGCGGCGGTCGATGAGGTCAGTGCGCGGCGCAAGGCCCAACTCGAAACCAGTGCCCGGGCCCGCCTGCGGGTGGCCCAAAGCCCTGGTTGACGCGCCCCTCGCAAGGCGGTCCGAAGAGCATCGCGAGCCACACCCCGGCGACGGTCCTGTGCTCTGAACGCGGCCGTGGCCGTCAGGGGGGCTTCTTGTGCCCGGCTGATGAAGGCTGGTCCGTGTCGTGCTCGCCTGCCCTTGACGTCGCGCAGCGAGGTCAACGGTAAAGAAGCCGACCTCGTGTGCGTGGCGTTCTCGTGCAAGTCCGCTCCTGGTGGCTTCTGCCTTTGTGGCTCATGCCCCTGTCCCCCTGATCGGTTTGTACTACCGTGCGCAGTTCTTAGACTATTGTGCACCAAGGTCATCGGTCAGCAGGCATCGACAACAGGAGAGCACGCATATGGTCGCCTTGCGTTCAACGATGGTTACTTCGTTCGGCGTTCTCGCAATCTGGGCGTTGACCGCGTTCGCCATGGACGTACGGGATATCCCCAATCAGGCGCCGCATGATGGCATCATGGCCAGCCTCTCCGAGCGACAGGCGCTCCAGCGATGGGCGGCCGCGGCGTTTGGAGCCGCACGCCCGCAGGGCCAAGGTAGCGAGGCGGAAATACGCGTCCTGCGGCAAGACCACAACACCCTGCACTACGGCCAGTCCTGCCTGGAGACCCCGCTCGCCATCGGTAGCCGCAGCTTCGAGCGTGGGCTGGGAACCCACGCGAATAGCGAAATCGTGATCACCCTGCCTGAGCAGGCGGCCAGGTTTGTGGCCTCGGTGGGCGTGGATAATAACTACGACACACAGGGGACCCACGGCTCGGTGCAGTTCGCGGTGGTGGTGGCGGGCCAGGAGGTGCTGCGGACCAAGACCCTGAGGGGCGGTGAGGAGCCCGTGCCCGTGGACGTCCCCCTGCCGCCCGACCTCCGGGAACTGACCCTGAAGGTTGACACCACCGAGGACGGCCCCGCCTTCGACCAAGCCGACTGGGCCGACGCACGCCTGATCACGACTGACGGCCGGGTGCTCTGGTTGGACGAGCACCGGCCGTCCCTGCTGCTCGATACGGCCGCTCCGCCGTTCTCCTTCAACTACGATAGCGCCCCCGTCTTACCATCCATCGCCGGTTGGAAGCACACGGTCACGACCAGCACCTCGGACCGCGGCACGCAATACGAGGCCACCTGGGAGGATCCCCGGACGCACCTGGCAGTCACCGCCGACGTGCTTGTTTTCAATGAATACCCGGCCGTTGACTGGGTGCTCTACCTTGAAAACCGGGGCTCCCAGGCCACGCCGATCATCGACAACCTCCGCGCCGCGGACCTCCAGTTGGATACCGGCAACGCCAAGCGACCGGCAGTGCTGCACCAGTTACATGGGGACTCGTGCAACGAGACGACCTTCATGCCCTTCGATGTCGGTGTGAGCGCGGGCCAGAACCTGCAGATGGCCCCGGCCCGGGGCCGGCCGTCGCAGGAGACAGCCTTCCCCTTCTGGAACTTCCAGTACGGTGACGAGGGCGTCATCACGGCGATCGGCTGGTCCGGGCAGTGGGCCGCCGGGTACGACCGCTCACCCACCGGCCCGACGCGCTTCCAGGCCGGCATGGAGAAAACTCACCTGCGTCTGCAACCCGGCGAGAAGATCCGCACTCCGCGGATTCTCCTGATGCCCTGGGCCGGCGATCGCCAGGATGCACACAACCGCTTCCGCCGCCTGATGCTGTTCCAGTATGTGCCCCGGCTGGCCGGTCGCCCGCTTCGCCTCCCCCTGGCTCTGCAGACGTTCGACCGCTACATCTCGCGCCCCGGCTGGGCCACCGAGGCCGGGCAGCTCCAGGCCGTCGAGGCCGCACACCGCATCGGCTTCGACACGTACTGGTTCGACGCCGGGTGGTTCGTGGGTGGCTTCCCCGCCGGTGCCGGGAACTGGTTCATCAAGCCCAATGAATTCCCCAACGGACTCAAGCCGATCAGCGATCGGTGCCGCCAGCACGGATTGCAGTTCGTCCTGTGGTTTGAGCCATGCCGCGTCGCGCCTGACACGCAGATCGCCCGCGAGTATCCGCAGTTCATCCTGGGCGATGCGTCGCGCGGCGGTCTCTTCAACCTGGGAGACCCCAAGGCCCGGGAGTGGATCACCGACCTCATTTCGCAACGCATCACCGAGTTCGGCGTGGATGTCTACCGCGAGGACTTCAACATCGACCCACTGGGCTTCTGGCGTAACAACGACCCTCCCGATCGCCAGGGTATGACCGAAATCCGCTTCGTCGAGGGGCACTACCTGTTCTGGGATACCCTGCGAGCCAGGCACCCCGGCTTGTGGATCGACAACTGTGCCAGCGGCGGCCGGAGGATCGACCTCGAAACCTGCATGCGCTCGGTACCGTTGTGGCGAAGCGACACCTCCTGCTCTCCGGGCCATCCCGAGTGGAACCAATTACAGAGCGCGGCCCTCAGCCAGTATGTCCCGCTGCACACCGCCAGTGCATGGGATATCAACCGTTACGTCTTCCGCAGTTCCGGCACCGGCGGACTTCTCTGTGAGGCCGACTACCTGAACCCCGACTTTCCGTTGGAGTCAGCCCGGGCCCTGCTGGCGGAAATCCGCGACAACCGGAAGTACTGGTACGGCGACTTCTACCCGCTGACGCCCGTCAACAACGCTCTGGACCAGTTCGCGGTCTTCCAACTGCACCGCTCAGACCTCGACAGCGGCATCGTCCTTGCATTCCGCCGCCCCGCATGTGAGCTCATGGGCATTATCCTTGACCTTCGCGGCCTCGTACCCGATCACGCCTACCGCTTCGAGTTCATCGATGAGGACGGTCAAACCACGAGCCAAACGGCCACCACGCACGAAGTGAAGACCCGGGGCCTGGAACTGCGCATCCCGGTCAGGGGGCATAGCCTGCTGGTGAGGTACGAATCCACCACAGGGAGTTAAGACCCCTTCTTGAAGGTGAAAGAGGATGAGTCCAATTATTGATCCCCCCCGGGGGCGGCGCCGCCGCCTGTTTTCAGAAGGGTACCTCGTCGGGGCAGTCATAGTCGTTCTGCCAGGGCTTAACCTGGAGTGTTTTCTCCTCATCTGACAGTTCTTCCTCGTCCGGCGGCGCCGCTTCCTCCGGCGGCTCCGGCCACTCCGGCAGCTCCTGCCGGCCCTGCGACTCCATCTCCAGTTCCATCATCAGGTCCCCCATTTCGTTCTGGTGCAGCCAGATCGGGTCAGCGTTGTGGCGGATGAACTCGTCTACGTCCGTGCCATCGATGGTCGGCGGCCGGCGGACGCACTTCTGCTTGCCGTTGATGAAGATGGTCATGAACTCCTTGCGCCGCTGCTGCTTCTGGGCCTTGGTCAGCTTGCGCTTCTTTCTTTTCATGTCCTGCTCCCTTGCCGAACCACGCCGTCAAATGAGGTGCGGCCATGATGCGCCAGTCATTCCAGGCTGGCCAGTGCCGCCCGCAGATGGTAGAGGGTCAGGGCGATGCGTGGGCCGGCGCTGAGATGCTCCTGCCCGCCGACGCATCGTACCCGTTGCTCGCGGATGGCCTGCATATCGCCCACCTGGGCCCAACTCTGGTAGAGGTCGAGCAGTAGCCGCTCGGTGACCTCGGGTCGGAACTCGAGGATGACTTCCGGATCGAGGACGCGGAGTCTTTCAAGAGAAATCTCGCCGTGAGAGACGGATACGCTGTCAGCGGCGGCGTTGATCTGGCCGGCTATGGCGAGGAGGCCATCGAGGAAGGAGCCCGGCCCGGCCACGAACACGGCGCTGGGCGGGACGGGCAGCGGGCCGAGGGCGACCAGGGCCCGGCGGCGCTGGGGCGCGGCTTGATCGGGGGCCACGGTGAGGCGGGCCACGTCCGCCCGAATCGCCGCGGCCAATTGGCTGGCGGTCTCGGGGCGATCACAGATCTGCCCGACCCGGAGGATGGCGTCGTACACCTGGTCGAGCGTGTCGTGGGGGATGGCCTCGTGGCGCAAGCCCAGTTGCTGCAAACCGGCGATGGAGCGGCTGCTGTTGCTGGTCACGAACACCACATCCGGGGAGAGAGACTTGATCTTCTCGAAGTTGGCGTCGGTGAGGGCCCCGACCACGGGCACCGATTCGATGCCCGGCGGGTGGAGACAATAGGGCGTTCGGCCGACGAGGCGGTCACGCAGGCCGAGGGCACAGAGGACCTCCGTGACGCTGGGTGCCAGGGAGACGATGCGCTGTGGTCCCGCGTCCTCCTCCCCCGGTGCGACCCGCGGCCGGGCCACGTAGTCCGGCGGCGGCGCGGTTCCCGGCAGCTCCCAGGCCGACACTGCCGGGTGGCGCAGCGTCACGGCCGGTCGGCTGAGGTGGCTGCGGACGCGCAGCGCCAACGCTCCGGCGAGCAGGGCACAGACCACCACGACGAGGATGCGCGATCGACTCATGACGGCCGTATCTTACCTTGGGATGATGAGCGAAGGGGCGGTGTTGTCATTTACGAGCCTTTTTCTCGGTGCCGTGCGAAGCCGCAAGCGGCCTTTTGGGGCGTCCTGCGAAGCCGCAAGCGGCAAACGGGGCAATGCCTCCGCTACCTCCTCAACTCCCGGCCGAGGCGTTGCTGCACGCTGTCGATCTTGGTGGTGAGTCGGCCCGTGTGGCCGCGTCGCCAGTCCATTTTGACCGTGCAGGTCAGGCGGTTGCAGTCCTGCGTCATGGCCTCGAAACACTGCCGGACCACCGCCATCACCTCGTCCCATTCGCCCTCGAGCACCGTACCCATCGGGTTGAGGCGGTAGTCCACCCCGCTGCGGTCGATGAGGTCCAGGCTGCGGGCCACGTATTCCCCCACGGACTCGCCCTTGTCCATGGGCCACATCGAGAACTCTACCAGCATGGCCATGTTTGGTCCTCCTTGTCAGGTTACCCGGCGGAGCATCTCGACGGCGATGCGTGCGGTCTGCTCCGCGGCGTTTTCGTTGCCCAACGAGGCTACCACGGCATCAAGATCACGTCGCATGGCCGCCCGGCGTTCGTCGTTGGCGAGGAGATCGAGCGCCTCGGCCAAGATGGGGGCGGTAGAAACATAGTAGGGCATGAACTCGGGCACGACCCGGCGGCCGGCGAGGATGTTGACCAGACACAGGTGCGGCGTGGTGATGAGCCAGCGGCCGACGAGTCGGTATCCCCACTTCGAGCCGTTGTACATGACCACCATGGGCAGGCGGTGCCAGGCGACTTCCAGCGTGGCTGTACCGGAGGCACACAGGGCCAGGTCCGCGGCGGCGAGCAGATCCGCGTTGCGGCCGGTGATGATCTTGACGGGGAAGGGGGGCGTGCCCAGCGCCGCGCCGATCGTCGCCTCAGCGTCCGGGCTGGCCGCAGCGAACAGGAACCCGGCTCGCGGGTGTTGCCGGGCGATCCCGTGCGCCACCTCGATCTGGCCGGGCAGGACCTCGCGGATGACGTGTTGCCGCGAGCCGGGGAGGCAGGCGACGAGGGGCCGGCCGAGCTCCCGCAGGCCGTGCACCGTGGCTTGGTCCGCGGGATCGGACGCCAACTGCTCGACCAGCGGGTGGCCCACGAAGCCGGCGTCTATGCCTCGTTGACGGAAATACGCTTCCTCGAACGGCAGGATCGCCGCCAGACGGTTGATCCGCCGGCGGAGACGCCCGATGCGCCAGGGTGCCCAGGCCCACAATTGGGGGGCGATGTAGTAGAGCACCGGGCAGCCGGCGGCCCTGATGTGTTTGGCCATGGGCAGGTGCAGGGCGGGGGAGTCCACGAGAACGGCCAGATCGCAGGGGTCGTTCCGGAGGAGGGCGCGGACGCGGCGGACGAGTCGGTAGGCCCTCCCAGCCAAGCGGACGGCCCCGACCAGCATGGCGGATTGCCGGGTCCAGTCCTCGATCGCCAGACAGCCGGCTTCCTGCATGAGCGGGCCAGCCACGCCCAGGAACCGGGCGGCGGGGCACTGCTGGCGGATGGCCCGGATCAGGCCGGCGGCGTGGCGGTCCCCGCTTGGCTCAACGGCGGAGATGAAGATCCGCGGCGATCGGCCCGTGGGCGCGGCAGAGTCTGGCGTCATGCGTACTCCTTCCGGCTGGGCCAGACTCTATCGCCGCTGCCGTTAGATGGTCAAACGCGGCGGGGGAAAGGGGGCCGTGACAACCAGGGTGGGCTGACGATGATGCGGATGTAGGGAAGGGCTCCTGGTCAAGCCGGCTTTCGCACGCGTTCGATCATCGCCAGCCCACCCTTGCTGCGCAAGGATGGGCCACCCGGCGAGACGCCGGTGCCACACCCGCCGGCGAGACGCCCGTGCCACACCGGCCGGGGGGCACATGGGGTGGGGGAAAAACCGGAGGGGGTGGGCTGGCGTGGAGTGGGGGCTTCGTTTATGATACCGGATTCCTGTATCGCCCGGATTGGGGGCCGGTGAGGCCGCCGAGTGAGGGTGAGCTAGCGCCGGGGAGGCGCCAGTGGGGAGTGATTGTGCGCGGATGGGCCGCGCCCGCGGTCCGGGTGGTTCGCGAGCCCGGGCGGCGTCTCGATTCAAGGTCGCGAGAAGCGTGGAGGTGCCTTTTGGCGTCGGAACTGGTACGCAACCTAGTTGAATCGGGGATCCATTTCGGGCATCGGACGAGCCGGTGGAACCCCAAGATGCAGCCGTACATCTTCGGCAAACGGAACCTGATTCACATCATTGACATCCGCGAGACGGTCAAGGGCCTGCTGCGGGCCTCGAAATTCCTGGCCGGCGTGGTGGCGCGGGGCGACGACGTGCTCTTCGTGGGCACGAAGCGGCAGGCCCGGGCGTCGATCACCGGAGTGGCCGAGCGCACGCGTATGCATTACGTGATCGAGCGTTGGCTGGGCGGGACGCTGACGAACTTCCGGACGATCCGGTCGCGGCTGGCCCGGCTGGAGGAGCTGGAGGCGATCGAGGCGGAGGGGATGGCGGAGAAGTACAGCAAGAAGATGGTCGCCACCCTGACGCGCGAGCGGCGGAAGATCAAGCGGAACCTGGAGGGTATCCGGCGGATGAACAAGCTGCCGGGTGCGTTGGTGCTGGTTGACGTGCGGCGGGAGCACATCGGGGCTCGCGAAGCCCGCAAGCTGCACATCCCGGTGGTGGGCTTGATCGACACGGACTCGGACCCGGACTGCGTGGACATCCCCATTCCGGGGAACGACGACGCGATGCGGGCGATCGAACTGGTGTTGAACTACCTGGGCGATTCGATCGAGGGTGCGTTGCGAGCGCGCCCTGAGACAGGCAAGGAGGAAGGCGGCGGTCGGCCGGCACGACGTTCAGCCCGGGCAATGGACCGCGGGAGTGAGGAGGGGGATGCGGCGGCCAAGGCCGAGGAGATGCGGGCACACGAGTCGCCGGTCAACGATACGGTCGTGGCATAAACATCCAACGACCTCGCACAGTTCAGGCGTCCGGTTCGGGCGCGGGATCGGCAACGGGTTCATTCTCTCTACAGACTGCGGGTCGTCCGACGGTGGGTGATCCGCTCCAGACGATCAGGAGTGTCAGAGTCACATGGCTGAAATCACGGCAACGATGGTCAAGAGCCTTCGGGAGCGAAGCGGTCTCCCGATGATGGATTGCAAAGCGGCCCTGCAGGAAGTGGGGGGGGACGAGGCGGCGGCGATGGAACTGCTGCGGAAGCGTGGGGCGCTGGCGGCGGAGAAGAAGGCCGGCCGCGAGACAGCGGAGGGCCGCATCGGGGCGTTCGTGGACCGGGAGACCGGTGCTGGGGCGCTGGTGGAACTGCAGTGCGAGACCGCCCCGGTAGCCAACAACCCGGATTTCAGGGAGTTGGTCGCCAAAATTGCCAAACAGGTGGCCGTGACCGGGTGTACGGACGTCGCGGGTCTGGCCGCCACCAAGTGTGTGGATGATCCCGGGCAGACGGTTCAGGACCTCCTGCACGACGTGCTGAACCGGTTGCGGGAGAACATGAAGATTGCTTCGGCGGTCCGGGCGACGGGCCACGTGGCGACCTACGTCCACCATACGGGCAAGCTCGGGGTGATGATCGTGGCCGAGGGCAAGGTGGAGGACGAGACCCTGCTGAACGACGTGTGCATGCACATTGCCTTTGCCCAGCCGGACGCATTGAGTCGCGAGCAGGTGCCGGCCGAGGTGGTGGCGAAGGAAGAGGAGATCGCTCGCGAGCAGATCAAGGCCTCCGGCAAGCCGGAGAACATGATCGAGAAGATCCTGACCGGCAAGATGAACCGGTGGTTTTCCGAGCGGGTGCTGCTCGAGCAGGCGTTCGTGAAGGACGACAAGAAGACGGTGGGCCAGGTATTACAGGCGGCGGGGGTGACACTGCAGAGCTACCACCGGTTGGCGGTAGGTTCCGGCTGAGGGCCATGATGGCGGTCACGAAAATCGAACCGATATACCGTCGGGTGGTGTTGAAGGTCAGCGGTGAAGGGTTGGCGCCGCCCGGCGGGGCGGGGCTGGGAGCGGAAGCGCTGCGCCACGTGGCCAACGAGGTGTGTTCGGCCCACGATCTGGGCGTGGAAGTGGCCGTTGTGGTGGGCGGCGGCAACATGGTGCGCGGGTCGTCGTTCGTGCGGCAGTGCGCCATACCGGAAGCCACGGCTCACCAGATGGGCATGCTGGCGACGGTGATCAACGCGCTGGCGTTGCAGGAAACGCTGGAGAGCATGGGGGCATCGTCGCGGGTGCTCTCGGCGGTGCACATTCAGTCGGTGTGCGAGCCTTACGTGCGGCGGCGGTGCCTGCAGCACCTGGACAAGGGCCGGGTGGCGATCCTCGCCGGGGGCACGGGCCGGCCGTTCGTGACGACGGATACGGCGGCGGCCCTGGCAGCGGTGGAACTGGACGCCAACGCGGTGCTCAAGGCCACCCAGGTTGACGGCGTGTATACCGCGGATCCGAAGATCGATCCCCAGGCCCGTCTTTGTCCCCAGCTCACCTACGACGAGGTCATCAACCAGCGGCTGCGGGTCATGGACCTGGGGGCGGTCGAGATGTGCCAGCGCCAGGGAGTGCTGATCCGGGTGTTCAACCTTCACGAGGTGGGGAACGTCAAACGCATCCTGTCAGGCGAGGAGATCGGTACGCTGATCGGGGTGCCGGCCGAGTAGCCTGAATGATTGATTGGAACCACAGATGAACACAGATAAACACAGATAAGAAAAAGGAGTGAGACATCTCATCGCATTCTGAGCCCGCGGCGCGCTGTGTTTGACGCCGATCTCTTGTTTTATCCGTGTTTATCCGTGGCTTGATTTCAATTGTGAATCATCCGGGTGAGGGTGAGGGGGCGGGTCAGATCCGGTTTTGCCACCAGTACTGCACGAGGGCGGCGTACTCGTAGAGCAGGCGGGGCAGCACGAGGACTCGCCAGCGGCAGCGCTTGTAGAGCGGTCCGTCATCGCGCAGCGGAAACCCTGAGCCATACACGGAGACGTGGGCAAAGCCCGCCTTGCGGAAGCAGGCGACGGCCCGGCGGCTGTGTTCGTGGTCGGTGACGATGAGGAAGCGTTGCCGGGCGGGGTCGAGATCGGGCAGCCGGGCGATGTTGGGCGGATGC
>CAZEEJ010000191.1:0-10277 GCA_964511155.1 uncultured Planctomycetales bacterium
GAAGATTTCTTCAGGCGACTAGCTGTAAGTCCCCTGGCCGCTTTGGGTTGCGGGCGAAGCCCGCGCTATGCCTTTGTCCCTTTGTTCCTCTGTGCCTCTGTTCAAACACTCACTCCCTCACCCGAACACTTCGCCGACCCGGTTTCCCCGACCGTTTCGCACTTTTTTGGGGCAGGAACCGCCGGGCAAAGCGCAGAATCTCCACCCCAATCATCTGGTCGTCTTTGTCGAGATCGACGATCAGGCCGGGCTGGACCTCTTCGGACTCGACGACCTTGCCCTGGCCCAGGGTCAGGTAGGCCGCATCCACTTCCGAATCGTATTCAAGTTTCAGTTGGTCCCGTTTCATGGTCCTCTCCCTGCTTGGCGGTCCCAGTACACGGTCACCACGCGCCACGGCGAGGCCACGTGATTGTAGACCACGCGAAGCATGTTCGACCCGCCCGACCGATGGAATCGCTTGATCGCGTGCATGAGTTCAGGGTCGTCCGGGTCGGGCTCCCGGCGGTCGGGATGACCCAACGTACGCTCAACCTGCGTCAAGCTCACCCCGCGCCGCATCATGCGTCTCCTCCCGTGCCGCGAAAGTGTGAACTCAACACCGTCACTCACGAGCCCGTCTCCGTGGCTCCGTGCCGACTGCCCACTTCCCACTGACTCCCCACACCCCTCACCCCAGCTTCCACGGCGGGCGATACTCGTAGGTGAGCAGCTCATTGGCCTCGGGGTCGTTGGTGACTCGCTCGGCCTCGGCGTCCCAGGCAATGTAGCGCTTGCGCTGCAGGGCGATGTTGCCCAGCAAGGTAGCCGACGTCGAGCGGTGCCCTGTCTCCACCGGGCAGATGCAGGGCTTGCGGCTCTTGATGCAGTCCAGGAAGTTGCGGGCATGGTCGGCTTCGCTGACCCGGCCGCTTTCCACGAGGGCCTGGCCGGCCGGGCGCGTCGCCGCCGACTGGCGCGAGACCGCCTTGCGATCCAGCGGGTTCAGCGCCGGTCGCGGCTCCGTCCGCACCACCTCGGGCACAACCTCGATTCGCCCGCCGCGGTAATACAGCGTGCCCTCCGTGCCCCGGAACTCCAGTTCGGAACCCTTGGCATCCGCCGGCGCCCGGTTTCCGTTGTACTGCGAGAAGGTCACCAGCGTCCCGCCCGGGTACTCCCACACCACCTCCAGCGTGTCCGGAATGTCCCGGTTGTCATCCACCACATAGCGCCCGCCAAGGGCCACCACCCCCGCCGGTGCATCCTGCCCCAGGGCCCACTGGATCATGTCCAGGTAGTGCGTGCCCATGTTGGCCAACTGGCCGCCGGAGTACGCCCCGAACCAGCGGTATTTGTAGAGGCAGCGGTTCTCGTTGTAAGGCACCTTCGCGGCCGGCCCCAGCCACATGTCCCAGTCCAGCTCGGACGGCGGGTCGCAGTCCGCCGGCTTGCCGATGCCCATGGGCGACTCGTTCTCCAGGTGGTAGCAGCGGCAGACGGTCACCTTGCCAATGGCCCCGGACCGGATCAACTCGACCGCCCGCTGGCAGATCGCCGCCGACCGCCGCTGGATACCCGCCTGGGTAATGCGGTTGTGACGCCGGGCGGCCTCGACCATGCGCCGGCCCTCGCCGATCCGCAGAGACACCGGCTTCTCCACGTACACGTCCTTCCCCGCCGCGCAGGCGTCGATGAACTGGAGAGCGTGCCAGTGGTCCGGCGTGGCGATGACCACGGCGTCCACGTCCTTGCGGTCCAGGACGTGCCGGTAGTCCTTGGTCGTGAACGGATCGCCGCCCACCTTCTGGCGGGCGAAGTCGATGTACGGGCTGTAGACGTCGCAGAGGGCGACGAACTGGGCATCCTTGTGCGTCTGGAAAGCGGTGGTGAGCTGGTCGCCCCGGTTGCCCAGCCCGATAAACCCCAGCCGCACCCGGTCGTTGGCCCCGACCACCCCGAGGCTCGCCCTGCGCGTGACCGCAACCGCCCCCGCGGTCACCAAGCCCGTCGAAAACTGCCGTCGCGTCATGTGCCCTTTCATCTGATCACCTCGTTTCCGGATGGGTTCGGCCGACGGTCGTCCGCCGCCGACAACCGCCCAGGATACAACAGAGCGGTACCGACCGCCAGCACTGGGCCGACCGTACAAAAAACCACGGAAATGCGTAAAAAAGGCGTGCGGCACCCTATACTAATTGGCGCGGTCAAGGGTGCCGCAGCGAGTGGAAGTCTGATTGCGGGCCCTTTCGTCGGGCCGCGCTATGTTGATCGCAAGGCTGGATACCCCGCCTTCATCTCTATTATATGTAGTCGGAAAACGCCGTTCCACGGATGAATTGGAAATCACTCCGGAAGATTCCCGATTCTTCACCCACCTCGCGTTCACCGCTCGCACACACGCGAACTCGGCGGCCTGCGCTTCACCGGCCAAGGCTCATCGCATCCGATCCGCAGGGCACAGGCCCCGAAATCTTCGTACGCGATCCTCACCCGCGGCACGCATGCTGCCCCGACTGCCTCGTCTTTGGATTCTTCGTGCTGACCGCCCAGTTGCCCCGCAGACCTGAACCCGCGCGTCAGGTCCAGCTATCTGCCAATCCTAGCAATCCTTGTGCCACACAGGCGACTGACCGACCTGCGTTTCGCAAGTTACCTATTACCAATTGCTTACATTCCAACACGCAGACGTGGCCGGTTGGGATAGCGCGTTGCCATGCGGCATCACGGCCGCGGGGGCGTCCTCCCCAGAACGGATCGCCGAAGCCCGTAACAGTTTACCACTGCTAGTGTTAGCCCTGGTTATGGGCTGTTAGTTTTCAGCATCATGATGATTCCCCAAACGCGGGGGACCATCTATCAGTGATCCCTCCTGGTAGGCGGTGATCTCCAGGTCCGGGCCGGGGGCCAGGAGCATCAGGGCGCCGGCAGCGTCGACGGGGTAGGCGTCGGCAGGAGCAGGCGGACGGTGCCGCTGCCAGGGGCGGGGGCCAGATGTGGCGTGGCGGCCTCCTGCACGTCATCGTCGGCACGCATGGCCGACCGCTTCTCTACAGCCGCTCGCTGCAGCCCAACGACGCCCATGCGGGCTGGAGTGAGGCCTTGCCGACCAGTGAGGGCGCCCGCCAGACCTACGTTGGCATGGTCTGTGGTGCCGACGACACCCTGCACCTGGTCTTCCGGATCTGGCACCATGAAGCCGAGCCGTTCCCGGCCACACATCATACCCGGCTGGCCTATCAGCGCAAACCGCCGGGCGGCGATTGGGAGCCGCCGGTCTCGCTGGTGGTGCCGGCCTTCGGCGAGTACAGCGTATACTACCATCGGCTGACGATCGACCGGCACGGTGCGTTGTTCCTGTCTTACGACTGTTGGTCCACCTTCTGGTTCTACCGCACAGACCGGCGTGACCGCCTTCGCTCGGTGCTGACCTCCGACGACGGCGGCCGCCGCTGGCGCCTCTGGTAGCCGCGTGGCACCAGGCGGGCGGATGCGAGCAACACAGGCCATGGCCAGAAGCTGACCGGCAGGTCACCACACGTCAAGACACAGGTGACAGCCCCCGCTTTCCAAGCCAGTTGAACCACCGATAAACACGTTCTTCGATCCTGAGGCCTCAGACCGAAGGGATCAACACGGATCAAGTCGATACATCATTATCCGTGTTCATCCGTGTTCATCTGTGGTTCCATTCACAAATCAACGTGACCCCCCTTTTCCGTTTATCACCGCGGCATCAGCGCGAACGCGCCCCAGCCCAGGTATTCACGCGTGCAAGCGGCGTAGCGCTCGGGTTCCGAGGTGAGCTGGGCTCGAACCTCTTTCGCGAACTCGTCGTCGGGATTGGCTTCAAGCCATCGGCGCATGGTGAGCCACTTGGCCGCCTCGTATCTGTCCCAGCTATCCTGGTCTGCCAAAACCATTTCCACGACGTCATAGCCGAGGCGGCCGAAAGACGCGAGCAGCTCTGGAAGCAGGAGGAAGTCGGAGATCGAGCCGGCAAGACACCGCTTGGCAACATCTTCCGTCGGCGGCAACTGCCGCCAGTAGGGCTCGCCGACGAGGATGATCCCTCCGGGCCGGAGGCTCTGCGCCAGGAGCTCGATGGTGCCGGCGACTCCCCCGGCGATCCACGTGGCACCGAGACAAGCTGCCACGCCGGCCTTCTCGTCAGCGACGAAGCCGGCAGCATCGCCATGGATGAACTTGACTTGATCGGCAACGCCGAGTTCTTCAGCACGGAGTCTCGCTTGCTCGGTGAACAGCCGGCTCATGTCGATGCCGGTGCCGATGATGCCGTAATCGCGTGCCCAGGTGCACAGCATCTCGCCCGAACCGCTGCCGAGGTCGAGCACCCGGATCCCCGTTTCCAGACGCAGCGCCGAGCCGAGAGTGGCGAGCTTTTCGGGTGTGAACGGGTTATGGATCCGGTGAGCACTTTCGGTGATGTTGAAGATCCGTGGAATATCCAATGGAGAAACCATCCTTATGGGTATGAGTCGATTCGGTCACTGCCTGACGATGCAACTGAATGAAGCGCCTCCGGGAGAAAACCCTAACCCGCTTTATTCACGATTGAGATCAAACCACAGATGAACACAGATAAAACAAGAGATCGGCGTCAAACACGGCGCGCCGGGGATCAGGGTGCGATGTGTTCTCCAACTCTTTTTCTTATCAGTGTTCATCCGTGTTCATCTGTGGTTTCAATGAATAGTTCGGGCTAAGCGCCTCTGCACGTTAACGCCCAGCGTCAGTTTCGCAGTTTACCACATAACCTGTGTCGAGACCGTATGCTCCGTGCTTCTTTCCCCAGATCGAAGGTCAACAAGTGCCTGTCCCGCCTCCCAGGGCGCTCGACGCCGGTCGCCAAGGCTCGGCTGAGCTCGCCGAAGTCGGGGGGCGACCGCTACGGCGGCGTTTCTGGCTCGGCGGCCGGGAGAGCGTCGGCGAGATCCTGGATGAGTTCCTCTTCCCATTGCCCGGTAGTCGCGGAGCGGATGCTGCGGACGACGCCTTGACGGTCGATGACCACGGTTCGCGGGACGGAGTCGATGCCGAGAGCACGGGCGACCGTGCCGTCGCTGTCCAGGGCAACGGAGCAGGTCAGGGCGTGCCGTTGCACGAAGGCCCGGACGGCCTGCGGCGGGTCCTCGACGTTGACGGCATAACAGCGAACATCCCGGTATTCGGGCCGGGCGAGAAGAGTACCCAGGCGCTTGAGGGCCGTGCTGCAGGCGCTCCGCCAGGTGGACCAGAACTCGAGGACCATCACGCTGCGCCCGAGGTACTCCGTGAGTTGAAGGCTGCCGCCGCCGAGGAGGTCCAGGCTCACCTCGGGAGCGGGTTGGCCAACCGCCTGGGCACCACGATGGGCGGCGGTCTTGTCAAAGAAGGACTCGACCTCGCGGGCGCCGGCCGGCGGGTGAAACGCGAAGAGGTCGGCGGGCAGGTCGGCGTCCAGCACGACCTCGGGGATGGTGAGCACCGTGTCGACTGCGAGGTCCGCGTCGGCAGCGGAACCGCCCGGCTGCGATGCCGCGGATCGCCTGGCGGCTTCGAGGGCCCGGGCCATGTCCGGCTTCAACCGCCGGATCAGCGGTTGGGCACCGGCCTCGATGCAGACCTCCCATTCATAGAACTGCCGGGCAACAATCAGGCGATGACAGGGGCGGCCGTCGACCTCCTCGGTACCCAGATAGCGGGCGGCGGTAACATCCTGCATGAACGCCGCATAGGGGTCCGGGCGCACGATGCCGGCCAGGAAAACGATGCCGCTGCCGGCGGTGCTGAGGGCGGCCAACGGGCTGCCGGAAAGGGCGTCGTCCAGCGTGGCGGGCGCGGGCGCACGCGTATACTTGGCGAGCATGGGCAGCGAGGTGTACAGGTGTTGGCCGTCGCAGACAACGCTCGGCCCCGTCGTGCCGGGGAGCGGGACGAGAGCCAGGCGGTTCGGACGTTGGACGGCCAGCACGTACTCCGTGGTGAAAGCCGCGTCGCGATCGCCGGTGTGGACGCGGACCGCGGTGCGGACGTTGAGCCGGAAGCTGGTGCGTTCGCGGATGAAGTCGCACATGCCGTGCAGGACCTGGGCGGCTTGCGCATCCACGCGGCTGGGGTCGAAGGTTTCGGCCGGCCGGCTGGCGGGCAACGGGGCCTCGGCGGGAGCGGTCGACGTCGTCTGACCCGGCGCGGCGGCGGCGGTCAATGCGACCGCCAGCACGGCGGCCTGGAATCTGTTGGGCGGCTGGCGCCTCACGATGATCTCCCTGACAAACCGGCGGCCGGACTCCGTGGCGTGACCGCCGTCCGACAGCAAATCTTGCCTTGGACGCGCCCGTCACTGCTCAAAGAGCAGTGGCACACGACGACCTGCACCCGGTCGTGCGAAGCCGCAAGCGGCCGGTCGCCCCCCAGCCCCGAAAAGCCGGGGGCAAGATGGGGACACACTACGGGGTCTGGACGGCGACCTTGCGCGCGGCAATGACCTGGGACTTGCGGATGGTCACGGTCAGCAGGCCGTCCTTGAGGGTCGCCTCAACCCGGTCGGGGTCCACCTCGGTAGGCAGGGCCACGGCACGCTCGAAGTCGCCGGTCTGCTGTTCCTTGCGGTGCACCGTGGCTCCGGTGACGGCACTCGGCGGCCGAAATCCCTTGAGGGTCAGCGTGTTGCCCAGCAGGTTGATCTCGACGTTCTCCGTGCTCACGCCCGGCAGCTCCGCCTGCACGACGATCGACTCGCCGTCCTCCCACAAGTCGATGGGCGGAAACTTGCGGCCGGCGATCAGCGCGCCCGGACGGAAGCCGCCCAGGTAGCTCTCGCACAGCCGATCGACCTCCTGACGCAACTCGTCCAGCGAACCTGCAGGGTTGAACTTCCAGCGGCTCATACGATGTTCCTCCCAAGCGGTCGGTGACCGCAACTGAAAAACGAATCTCCCGTCGGCCTTGGAGCATAGCGCGGCCGCGGGCATCGCCATCGTCCAATCCCGACCGCGTCGTCCCGGTCGGCGACGCGATTCCGCCCCGTTCCGCTCACGCAATCATTATGCCACAACAGCCCGGGATGCGATACGCAATGGAGTGATGAGGACTGAGTGATGAGTGATGAGTGATGAGTGATGAGTGGGAGGCTTGAGTGGAGGGGGGACGTTTGCGGGACCGAGCGAACTTGTTCGTGGGCGAGACCGAACAGTGCTCGTGGCGTGGTGGCGCGCCGCCGCGAAGCGGCAAGCCGGGGGCAGAGCTCGCTGGCTCGCTTGCTGCCTCGCCGCGAAGAAGGCAAGCCGGGAGAAGCGTCCGCTCGCTGCCTCGTTGCTTTCGCTCGTTCGTTCCGCCGAGCTTCCTCCCGCCGCTCAGAAGCCCTGGAGCGGATGGTTCGCAGCGGCCGATATGATACGCAGCGGGCGGGCGCCGGCCCGGCGGGAGCGGTACGCGCTGCGCGGCACGGCGCTGCACGGCACGGACGGTCTGCACCGTACTGTGGAGACAGGATGCACCGCTCGGCCGCGGCTCGAACCTCGCGCGGTGGAACTTTGCGCCGTGACCGCTATCATGGCCTCTGCGTATCAAGGAGGAGACGCCCGGCATGAATACCCTTCAGGAACGGCGGCAGGTGATCCGCGGTTGCGTGATCCTGTTTTCACTCATTGTCTGCGCATTCCTGTGGATCGCACTGGTCAGCTTCGATACGACCGACTGGCCCAGCCCGCACGTGTGGCCACACCCTGACCCGGCCCACAACGCGGCCGGGCGGGCCGGGGCGTGGGCGGCCTACCACATGTTCGTCTACTTTGGGGCGGGGGCGTACGCGGCGGTGGGCGGGCTGACGCTGGCCATCGGCGTGCTTGCCCGGCTGGGCCGCCTCCCGTCGCTCTGGCAGCGGGTGCTGGGCATCTGCCTGCTGATCGCCGTCGCGTCGACGACCGCTCACCTGCTGACCGCTTCCGACCCGCCGCGCTGGCCCGAGCTTCGCGGGGGCGTGCTCGGGTACGTCCTGGCCAACTGGCTGCAGGAGTCGATCAAGTGGATGACCCTGCCGGCCCTGGCTTACTGCCTGCTGGTGGGGCTGCTGTTCACGGCCGAGGGGCTGCTCATGCGGATCCCGCAGGCCCTGCGTGCCCACCGGGAGCAGATGCATAACTTCGCGGGCCAGATGCGGCAACACCTGCCGGAGCAAGGCCGGTGGCGGCGCTGGTTTGGGTTGTTCCAACGGCTGATGACCGGCACCGCTTCGCCCGCACGGCCCGCGTTGGCCGGGGGAGTCGCCGGCGGACGAGGAACCGCCCGAGGCGGGGACATCCGGATCAACCCTGGACGGGAGGCCTCCGGGCCTGAGCCGTCGGCATCCGGTTCCGCCGGTGCAGCGGTGGCGGAAGCGCCCGCTGCGGAGCCGCCGCGAGCTGCGGCGCTGGAGGACGACCGGGACAACACGACGGACGACCTGGACGGCGTCGCGCCTTGGGACGACGAGGTGACGGACACCCCGGATGAAGCCGATGAGCCGGCCGGCATCGCACCCTCCGCGGGGAACGAGGATGAGGATACCGACGCTCACGAACCCGCCCCGGTTCCCGAGCCGAAGATGATCGTCAACTTCCCGCAGCCGCCCAAGCCGGAGGCGATTCTGTCCGTCGTACCCCCCAAGCCCTATCCCACGGAGCTGGCGGCCTGGGAGTTCCCCTCCATCTCGCTGTTGGATGAGCCGGAGTACACCTTCAGCGTGCAGCAGGAGGCCCAGGTGCGGGAGAAGGCCCGCATCCTCGAGCAGAGCCTGCTGGAGTATCGGCTGGAAGGCAAAGTGGTGGAGATCGACACGGGCCCGGTGATCACCATGTTCGAGGTGCAGGTGGCCCCGGGAGTCAAGGTCAGCCAGGTATCGTCGCTGGCCAACGACATCGCTCGGGCGCTCAAGGCCCCCAGCGTACGGGTGGTCGCCCCGATCCCCGGCAAGAACACGATCGGCATCGAGGTCCCCAACCTGGACAAGGAGAAGGTCCGGCTCAAGGAGCTGATGACCATGGCCGGCGGCCTGATCCAGAAGATGCAACTGCCGCTCTTCCTGGGCAAGGACGCCAGCGGCGGGGCCCTGGTGGGCGACCTGACCAAGATGCCGCACATGCTGATCGCCGGCACCACCGGCTCGGGCAAGAGCGTGTGCATCAACTCGATCATCGCCTCGCTGCTGATGACCCAGCGGCCGGACATGGTCAAGCTCATCCTCGTCGACCCCAAGATGGTCGAGATGAGCATGTTCCGCGACGTGCCGCACCTGATGTGCCCGATCGTCACGGAGATGGAGCGGGCGGAAAAGATCCTGGAATGGGCGACGGTGAAGATGGACGAGCGGTATGCCCTGCTGGCCGAGGCGGGCGTGCGCAACATCGCCGCCTACAACCGCCTGACCCGCGAGGAGAAGCGCGAGCGATTCCAGCCGTCTAATGAAGAGGAAGAGGCCCAGATCCCGCTGCACCTGCCGTACATCGTGATCCTCATCGACGAGCTGGCCGACCTGATGATGATGGCCGCCAAGGAGGTCGAGCTGCACCTGTCGCGCCTGGCCCAGAAGAGCCGGGCCATCGGCATCCACATCATCGTGGCCACGCAGCGGCCCGAAGCGAAGATTGTGACCGGCCTGATCAAGAGCAACCTGCCCTGCCGCATTGCCTTCCGCGTTGCCTCGCGGCTGGACTCGCGGATCGTGCTCGACCAGAGCGGCGCCGAGGTGCTCATGGGCCAGGGCGACATGCTCTACCTGCCGCCGGGTTCGGCCAAGCTGCTCCGCTGCCAGGGCACCTATCTCGAGGATTCCGAGCTCAAGTCGCTGATCACCTGGCTCAAGGAGCGGGGCGAGCCGGAGTTCCACCCGGAGCTGATCCAGATCCGCAACCAGGAGATCACCGCCGATGGGCCGCGTGATGAGCTGTTCGGCAAGGCCGTGGAGGTCGTGCTCGAGACCCGTCGCGGCAGCGTGAGCCTGCTGCAGCGACGGCTGACGGTGGGGTACTCGCGGGCGAGCCGGCTCATCGAGGAGATGGCCGCGGCCGGCATCGTCGGCGCGTACAAGGGCAGCCAGGCGCGCGAGGTGCTCATTACCCCGGAGGACTGGCAGGCCATGAAGGAGCAGGAGGCGGCGCGCATCCGCTCGGTCGCCCTCGAGGGCGACGGCGTCCCCGACGACATGTTCGACGACGATATCGACTGACCGGTTGGCATGCCCCCCCGATCACTCATGCCCCGCAGGCAGCCCTGATGAATAGGCAATTCTTCGCACCACCGGGCGGGGCGGAGGAGGCTGG
>CAZEEJ010000192.1:0-10086 GCA_964511155.1 uncultured Planctomycetales bacterium
TGGGCTGGGCGGCGGGTCTGGGCTTCAACAGCGTCCGCGTGTACCTGCATCACCTGCTCTGGGAGCAGGACGGCGAGGGCTTCTTGAAGCGGATGGACCAGTTCCTGGCGGTGGCTGATCGGCACGGCATCGGGGCCATCTTCGTCCTGTTGGATGACGTGTGGGATCCGTTCCCGCAGCTCGGCAAGCAGCGCGAGCCGAAGCCGCACGTCCACAACTCGGGCTGGGTGCAGAGCCCCGGGGCGGAGCTGCTGAAGGACCCGGGCCGACACGACGAGCTGGAAGGCTACATCAAGGGGGTGCTCGCCCATTTCAAGAACGACCGTCGGGTCCACGCATGGGACTTGTATAACGAGCCGGCGAACACCAATCGATCGTCCTACGGGAGTCGGGAGCTGCCCGACAAGGCCGAGAAGTCGCTGATGCTGCTGAAGAAGGTCTTCGCTTGGGCGAGAGAGGTCGATCCTTCTCAGCCGCTGACCTGCGGCGTATGGGTCGGCAACTGGGCGGACGCCGAGAAGCTCACGGCGATCGAGCGAGTGCAGCTCGAGCAATCCGACGTGATCAGCTTCCACACTTACGCGAATCTCGAGGCGGCCAAGAAGTGCGTCGAGAACCTGCGGCGCTACGAGCGGCCCATCATCTGCACGGAGTACATGGCCCGGCCGAACGGCAGCACGTTTGATCCGGTCCTTGGCTGGTTCAAGGAGCAGAAGGTCGGAGCGTACAACTGGGGCCTGGTGGACGGCAAGACCCAGACGATCTACCCCTGGGATTCGTGGACCCAGGAGTACACGGCGGAGCCGCCGCTGTGGTTCCACGACATCTTCCGGCGTGACGGCAGCGTGTATCTCCCCGCGGAGGTCGAGTACATCAAGTCGGTGACCGGCGGCGCCGCGCGGAAGCGGTCGGGGCGTTGATCAGTTGGGCGTAACTCACCTCCCGCGGGGCAAAATGGGGACAGGCACCGCCGGAGGGATCTGCCCCAACCCCGGCATTTGGCCCGCATCCGAGGATGCGTGCTTCTTCAGGCATCGCTGGGGCGGAGCCAGTCCCCATTTCGCCCCGACGTCACCATCCTCGCGTACGCGGCCGGCGAGTTACGCCCTGATCAGTTCGGCGGGAAGAAGCGGAGGAGTTCCTCGGCGAAGATGCGGTGGCCGCGGTCGTCGGGATGGTTGATGCCGTTGCGCAGGAGCGTTT
Organism: uncultured Planctomycetales bacterium; assembly: GCA_964511155.1. Lineage (GTDB taxonomy): Bacteria > Planctomycetota > Phycisphaerae > UBA1845 > PWPN01 > JAAYDF01. The sequence goes on from CAZEEJ010000192.1 coordinate 1,204, forward strand.
CGTAGGGTATGCCCAAGTGTTCGAGCAGGTCCCAGCGGTTCGCGGCATCGGCCAGGGGCACGTCGTGGGTGCGGGTGAACTTGCGCAGGAAGGCGACCGCGGGCCGCGGGTCGGCGCCGCGTCCGTGAGGTAGGCCCATCCAGTCGGGCATGGTGAAGTGCGGCGTGAGGATGACGAGTGCCGCCCCGGCCTGGCGTGTGCGGGCGAGTATCTGATCGTAATTGCTCTGCAACTGGTCGGCGGGCAGGCCCATGTCGTTCACGAATTCGAGGGTCACCACGTCCGGCCGGTGATCCAGGACCTCTTGTTGAAAGCTCGGAAGGCGTCCGGAGGAGTGGGTGGCGCCGATGCCGGCGTTGATCACACGGATGGTCGCGGTGGGGAATCGCTCCTTGAGGGCGGTCTCGAAGAGCCCGACGTAACCCTTGGCCGGGGTGCTGGCATCGCCGCCCACGGTGACGCTGTCACCCCAGCAGACGATGGTGACCTCCCGGCCCGCGCGCAGCTTGGCAAGGACGGGGGCAAGGCTGGGCACGTCGGGGATCGGTGAGAGGTCGGGCTGTCGGCCGGTGATGACATAGACGTGGTGTGGCTGGACCGTGGTGGCTCCGAACGGCCGGTACACGTTGGCCAGGTGGAGCACGTCGGGCGGCACCGGCGGGGGGGCGGGGCAGTCGACGGCGGGTTCGCCGCGGATCCATGTTGCCCGGCCCGCGGCGTTGATCACGAGGGCATCGACGCGGCGGAGGCTCAGCTCGTAGCGGGCGATCACCTGTTGTCCGGCTTTCAATTGCCCCTCTTGAACGATGGCGAACGCGCCCCAGGTGTCGTCGACGGTGAAGTCGCGCTTCGCTTCGAAGACCCTTTCGGGATGGGCCGGATCGACCAGCCGAAGGCTGCCGGGCACGAAACTGCCCGGGAGGAGGTTCCACCGATCGGTGGTGTTGGTTCGCAGGCGGTTGCCGCCGACCCAGCGGTTGACCGGGCCCGCCTGGAGGGTGATTGGCAAGTCGAGCTTGCGGGTTTCCAGCGGAGCGACGGTCAGACATGCGGCCGGGCCATGCACGATGCGGTCGCCGATGCGTGCTTCGCCTTCGCTGATCGCGATTCGGTTCTCCCAACAGCGCAACGTCAGACCGTTCTGCACTGCGGGGTTGGGGCCGGCGGTTTCGACCACCTTGCCGAAGCGGGCGGCCGCGCGGCAGGCGGCGGGCTCGAGACGCAAGTCGTAGGCTCCGGCCAGGGCTACGTCATCGGGGCCGACGTTGACCGGCCAGTCGCCCGGTTTAGCGAACACCTGCCGCACGGCCTCGATATCGCCGAAGCCGAACTCCAGCGTCGGTTCGATGTAGGAGCCCTCGCCAAATTCGTTCCAGGCCTCCAGGATGGCCATGCGTTGGCCGGTCTCATCGAGGAATGTTTTGAGCTGCCCGAGGCCCTCGGCGAAATCCGCGGTCCGCCGCCCCAGTCGGCGTTGGCTGCGCGGCCCATACCAGATGGGGCCGTCCCAGCCGACACCCATGAGCGGGATGTACGGCAGCACCTCGGCCTGGTGGGCGTGTTCCCACTTGGACCGGCAGCCGATCAGATACTGGCGATAGAGGGAGTGCGAGACGGTGGTGCCGGTGAAAAGGTAGTTGTACGCGGTGATGGAGTCGAACCCCGCCGCTTTGAGGATGGGGTATTCGATTACGCCGGAGGTTTCGATGGCCCCGAAATGCAGCCCCGGCAGGCCGGCGGCTTGAGCCCGGGCGCGCATGGCCTCAAACGCCTCGCGCACGTTCCCGGGTGAGCCGAGGTCGGTCAGCAACTCCTCGGGGCTGAAGAAACTGATGTAAGGCGTGCCTCCGACCGTCAGGTAATTCGGACGGCGCAGGTAGTGCTCGATCCAATAGTCCGTCACCGTCAGCAGTTGTTCGAGGGTGTGGCTGGCGTAAGGCTTATGGTTGGCCCACATGATCGCGAACTTCATCAGGTGGTTGTAGCGGGCGTGAAGGAAGCCCTCGTTGAGGGCGGCCCCGAGCTGTTCCTCGCCGTCGCGCCAGTACCAGTCGTAGACGAAGAAGGAGATGCCGTTCTCGACCGCCCACTTGACGTGCCAGTCGGCGACCTCGGGGCGACCTTCCTCGTACCAGCCCAGGAGAGGATCGCGTTCGGGCAGCTCGGCCTGCCGCTTCCAGGTGGCCATCCGGTCCGGCGACCAGCCGGGGAAGTAATAGATGCCGATCTGGTAATCGGTTGCGACCGGCCTGGGCGGTGGCACGTCGTAGTCGCCCCGGTCGATGTCGCCGACGGGTTGGGCAACCACGAGTGGGCGGGTGAACGTCTGGCCGTTGACCGCCAAGGCGACGGGGATCTGACCGGCCGAGCGGGGGACGATATGCCAGCTTGGCTCATGGCGATCCCCGAGGCCCATCGCAGGCATGGGCAGGGTGGGCTCGGCACAAGCCGCATGGCCGTTGGTCTGAAGCTCGACCTTGCCGGAGGCCAGCGGGGGACCGGCCGCGTGTTCGAGGACCGCCCGCAACTCCGCCGGCTTGCCCGGCCGACCCACGCCCGACGCGTAGCCGAGGTATCGCAGCCGCAGGAAGGGACGTTGCGGGTCGTTCTCCCCGATCGCCAGGGAGCGCAGTGTCAGCACTTCGCGGCCATAGGTGCCGAAACCGATAGCCAGGTTGGTGATCGTGCCGCGCCATTCGGGGTACTGCCGCAGATCGAGGGTGATCGTTTGGGTGCGATCCGCGGGCAGTTCGATCGGCTCGCCCCAGAGTCCGGGCTGGTCACGGCTGGCCCAGTAGAAGCAAATAGTATGCTCGCCGGGACACACGACCTCCATGTGCAGGATCGAGCGGTGGGCGGCGGGAAACGGCTCGACGGCGGTGGCCAGCAGGGCCATCGGCCGGGCGGCGCGTACCTGGAGGCCGGCGTCCGACGGGGTGAGTTGTGCAGCGTACATGGACTGCCACGACGTCGGCGACGGGGAGGTGAACTTCCACGTTGGTGTGCCGGGCAGGGACTCATCGCCCACGATGCGGATGCTGTGAAGCCGGCAGCGCATTCCGCTGGGCGGATCGAAGCGGATGCGCACGATCTGCCCGAGCGTTTCCCAGAAGGGCCACACTGGCACGATTTGCCGGCCGGGAGACGGCACCGCGATCGGCACCTGCCATTGGCCGTCGAACCCGTCGTACCGGCCCTGGGTCGTGTTGGTGAAGAAGAACTCGCCTTCGCCCGCGGTCTCGCAGTCGATGTCGATCTCCACACGCTGGCCGTTGGTCGCCCGGGGCCACTCGAAGACGGGGCTGATGATGATCGGGTCGCTGCCGCTGGCCTGGAACGACACCGACGACTCATCGAAGCGGGCGTCCCGGATCATGCTGTTGGGGTGCCAGCCGTCCCATTGGCGGTGGTTGTCGAACTTCCATGTGGTGGTGGCCGTGGCCGGCGCGGCCCCCGGAGTAGCGGCACCGACCTCCGCACGCAGGACAGCAGTCATCGGGAGGACCATTGCGAGAAAGGCGTATCTCGAAAGCATCGGGTCTGGCTCCATCCGGGGGATCCCACCATGATCTCAGTGCGGGGATTATACGTTCGATGGACCGTGACGGTAAGGTCTGCGAGCTGGGCATTTGCCGCCGGGCGGGTTTGAGCGTATGCTGGTGGTCGCGGAGTACGATGGGGCCTGGAGAGAATAGCATGGTGGACGAGGGAATTCTGAACCGGTTCAGCATGTACCGTCAGGCGTCGCCCGCGCTGCAGCGTGAGATGGCGGCCCGGGCGAAGCCTCTGCATATCGAGGAGCAGGTGCTGCTGGTGCGTGAAGGGTCGGTGTGTGCGGACTTCGCCCTGGTGGCTTGCGGTCGGTTGCGGGTGTTCAAGCGGGCGGAGACGGGCCGGGAGATCACGCTCTACCACGTTGGGGACGGGGAGACGTGCCTGGTGAACATGCTTTGCGTTTTCGCCGACGTTCCCTCGCCGGCCAGTGCGGTGGCGGAGACCGCCTGCGACGTGCTCACCGTACCCGCCCAGGTGTTTCGCGACTGGGTTGCACAGCATGACGTCGTTCGCGATCACGTTTTCAGCACCATGGCCGCCCGGTTCACCGATTTGATGACGCTGGTAGAGGAAATCACCTTTCGCAAGATGGATCAGCGGCTGGCGGATCTATTGCTGAAGCGTTTCATGTCCAGGGGGCTTCCCCTGCGGGTGGTCTCGACGACGCATGAGGAGATTGCCGCGGAGTTGGGCTCCGCTCGCGAGGTGGTGAGCCGCCTGCTGAAGGAGTTCGAGCGGCTCGGGGCCATCCAGACGGCCCGCGGCCGGATCGAGCTGTGCGACGCCGCTCGCCTGGAACAAATCGTGGGGTTGCCACCGCGACAGCTTCTTCCGTGAACACAAACCAGTCAGGGAGCGTGCATCAGAATGGGGCGCTTCCGCGCATGTTTCCGCTCGCGCCGCCCGTGGGGGATTTTGCGAGATACGTGACTTAGTCACCCAATTGCCGATGGTCCGGGCGACGTGACCGCCTACGATCTCGGTGCCAGGACGGTGAGAGTCGCGCCAGTCTTGGACCACATTGCGGGAATCGGCGAGGGTTGTGTATGTGGCTCGGCAGGACCATCGGGGGGAGGTCCTGCGCGAGATCGTATGCTGAGAGAGAGGTTCCATTTCCAAGGGAGGTAAGCCATGCGGAGGCGAGAGTCAGGCGAAACGCGCCGAATGTCGGGAGTGACGCTGCTCGCAGCGGTCGGAATCGTTGTGTGGCCGGTCTGTGTGACGCAGGCGGCGTTCCCCCAGATCCAACTCGAAACGGTCTCTTCCGGCGAGTTGAACACGCCGATCGGTATGACCCATGCGGGCGACGGGTCCGGGCGGCTGTTCGTGTTCGACCAGCGTGGCACGATCCACATTCTTCACAATGGCACAGTCCTGCCCACGCCGTTCCTGGATCTGAGCAGCAAGCTGGTGCCGCAGCGGACCACGGGGGGCGGGCAGCCGACGTTCGATGAGCGCGGCCTGCTGGGGCTGGCCTTTCATCCGGACTTTAGCGTGCCCGGCGCCACTGGCGAGGGGAAGTTCTATGTGAACTACAGCGCCCCTCATCCGGACGCCCCCGGCACGCCGACCGACCCCATCGACCACCGCAGCACGCTGGCCGAGTACCGCATCTCGCCGGGCGATCCCAACTTGGCCGACCCGACCTCGGAACGCATCGTGATGACCGTCAACGAGCCGCAGTTCAATCACAACGGCGGCCAACTGGCCTTCAGCGGCCGACCGGGTGAATCGAGCTACCTCTACTGGAGCCTCGGCGATGGCGGCGGGTCGAATGACAACGCCGCAGGCCATACCGGCGGCAACAGCGGCCAGCCGAACGGCGTGCTGGGTAATGCCCAGGATCGTACCCGTCTGCTGGGCAAGGTCCTGCGGCTCGACGTCGACGGCAACAACGCCCCCGGCGGGCAGTACGGCATCCCCGCGGACAACCCCTTCGTCGGAGAGGGCGGCGGCGTCCGCGAGGAGATCTACGCCTACGGCTTGCGGAACCCCTGGCGGTTTTCGTTCGACAACGGCCCCGGCGGAACGGATGACCTCTTCGTGGCCGACGTCGGGCAGCGCTTCTATGAAGAGATCAATATCGTGGAGCAGGGCGGCAACTACGGGTGGCGGGTCAAGGAGGGCCTGCACGACTTCGACCCGACGACGCCCATACCGGGGGGCACCGTGCTGCTGGACCCCATCGCCGAGTACTCCCACCCGAACGCACCGGACGGAGTCAAGGTCGGCATCTCCGTGACGGGCGGCTTCGTGTACCGCGGCAGCCTGGTCCCTGAGCTGGACGGCAAATACATTTTCGGCGACTGGAGCACGTCCTTTGGCTCGCCGGCCGGGCATCTGCTGGGCCTTGAGGAGACTTCGCCGGGCGTCTGGGAGATGACCATCCTGGACGTCGAGGGCGGCAACCCCCTCCCGTACTTCATCAACTCGTTTGGACGGGATGAGGCGGGTGAACTCTACGTGCTGGGGAATCTCTTCAACTTGCCCGGGGTCGGTGCGGGCGGCGTGATCCTCAAGATCGTGCCGGAGCCCGCCAGTGGCCTGCTCCTGCTGGCGGCGGGGACGCTGATTGGCAGGGTGCGCCGTTCCCCCAGGCGCCGTTCGGGCGTTTAAGCGCACCCCGGCTATCCGCATCATGTCAGCGACCCTCCGTAGCGGCCGCCCCCCGTGGCGGCCGGAGGCGTGAAGGGACGCTGTGCTCGCGGACGCACTGCTCACAGAGCAGTGGCACACCGTAGCGGCCGCCGCGGGGGGCGCCCGCTACAGGGATCGGCTCGCCGGTATGGCACGGTTCTTTTGCGACCGATGGGTCGCCGTGTGGAGGAGAAACATGCGTAAGAAGATTGTAGTGGTAAGGGCGCTCGTCGCGGGCCTGATGCTGCCCGGGGCGGCCTGGGGCGCGACCTTCGGCTTCGTGGACGAGTTTGCTGGTCCCGGCACCAACGGCTGGGGGGGCGGCACGCCGACTTCGAACCCGGGCACCGGCGGCGTGGGCGGGGCGGGGGACGGGTATCTTCTGCTCGAGCAGGGGTTCGCGGGTTTCCTCGGGGCCCGTTCGCTCAACTTCAATTACCAGGGGGACTGGACGGTGGCCGGCATCGACAAGCTCACGCTCTACCTCAACGACGTCGGCGATGCCGACCCGCTCGAAATCCATTTCCTCATCTCCGACAACCCGCTCTCCACGACGTGGCAGTACAACGTGGGCTTCAGCCCACCCCAAGGGTGCTGGCAGAAGTTCACGGTGGACCTGTCCAGCGGCGCCAACTGGACGCGCACGCGCGGCGGAGCCTCGTTTGAAGAGGTGCTGGCCGGCGTCGAACGCGTGACCATCCGTCACGATCTGGCCCCGTACATCGATTTCCCCGATGGGCTGGCCGGCGATTTCGGCGTGGACCGAATCACGCTGGGGCACGTGCCCCCGACATGTTCTGACCCGTTCGCCGACGCTGACGATGACGGCGACTCGGACATGGTGGACTTCGGACTTTTTCAGGCCTGCTGGACGGGGGTGTGCGGCGGCCTGCTGCCGGGTTGCGAATGCTTCGATCACGACGACGACGGCGACGTGGATGCGGATGACTTCGCCGCCTTTGAAGCCTGCTTCAGCGGTCCCGGCATCCCGGCCGACCCGAGCTGTGACGGGCCGTAAGCGTGCCCCGAGGATGTCCCCTTCGTCAAGCAGGTCCGCGGCGGAGCCGGTCTCTGTTTCGCTTCACAGTCGCCGTTCTCATCAGAGCGGTTCGCGATGCGCGCCCGACGCCATGCCCGCCCTCGTTGCGACGCACCGGCAGGTGATGGCTTCTTGGATGGAGACAAGAGTTTCTTGGGACTGCCTCTCGTTGCGATGGGGGGGAGAATCCCTATTTTGCCCGGCCAGCGGTGTGCCCAGGGTGGCGGCCGACAACTTTCGGCTCATGTCACTTCCAGGCTGCGACGATACAGCCACCGGGTAAGGGACGCCCCAAGGCCAAAACACGGGTTACGACATTTTAGCCCGATGCCTTGAATCATCCTGGCCGAGCCGCCGCCGGTACAGATGGACGGCATAAGCATCTGGCAGCTTATGCCGGTCTCCTTGCGCCGACGCTTCGGTCAGGCCGGACGGAAGAGTGACTCATGGTTGCTCGTGTCGCTGAAACGGCGTCGGAAGCGCGAAAGTGATATCCCCGGGAACTCGCTCAATAAGGAGACACGCGATGACCAAGGGCTGGACGATCGGTCGGAAGCTGATGGCTTCCTTCTTGCTGGTGAGCGCCATCACCGCCATCCTCGGCGGCACGGGCTACTACGCAACCACCAGTGGAGCCGTGGCCATTGACGAGATCGGGACGGTGCTGCTCCCTGGTGTGGACACTTCCCTGGGGATTCAGAACGAGCTCCGAGGTATTCAGGGCACGATGCGTACGCTTGCGATCCCGGGACTCACGGCACAGATGCGCGAGCTTCAGTACCAGAGTTTGCTGTCGGCGCGTGAAAGCTACGAGAAAGGGCTCAAGGCTTACGAATCGCTTCCGCAAACGGCCGAGGAAGCTCAACTCTGGAAGCAGTTCATCCCGGCGTTACAGGCATGGCGCCAGGAGAACGTTCAGGCAGTGGAGCTCTGCCGGAAGTTCGACCAATTCGGATTGGCGAACCCTTATGAGCTCAAGGATACGCTGGCGGGCTTCAGGGGCGACCACTACTGGGTGCGAGGTCAAGCGCTGGCGATGATTCATACCAAGGAGGCTTTCGACGGCGGTGAAAGCCATGTCGACTGCAACTTTGGGAAATGGCTCGCCGCGTTCGAGACGGACAACGCGGACCTCCGGCAGCAGTTCGTGGCCTGTGCCGAGCCGCATCAGCGCTTTCATCAAGCGGTGGGCAAGATCAAGCAGCTTGTCCATGATGGTCAGGCCGTCGAGGCGATAGGCGTCGCCGAGAAAGACATGACGCCCGCGGCAGAAGAGTTTGTTACCGTGCTGAACAAGATGCGTGGCATCGCCGACGAAGCTCTGGCCACGCTGCGACAGACGGAGGAGCGAATCCTGGGCTCGGTGTTCGAGCGACAGCAAGCAGCGACGGGGCTGCTCGAGCAGGTGGTGCAACTGAAGCGCGACAGTGCGACCGCCGAAGTCGATCAAAGCCAGGGCCAGGCCGTGATGTTCGAGATGGTGTCGTTGGTGGCGGCGATTGTCGGTGTGGTGGCGGCGATGACCCTCGGGATCCTCATCACCCGCAGCCTCAACCGCAACCTGACCCGCATCGCTACGCAGCTCAACGAGGGCGCGGATCAGGTGAACGATGCGGCGGGTCAGGTGTCGGCGGCCTCGCAGCAGTTGGCCG
>CAZEEJ010000193.1:0-10044 GCA_964511155.1 uncultured Planctomycetales bacterium
TCCACGGGTTGCGCGTCGGGCGGCTGCGCCGCCGCGCCGCTCCACCCGTGGCTACCACCCGTGACCCCTTCGGGGTCAAAGCCGCGCCGTAGCAGAGCCGCGACTCTAACCCGAATCATTCACCGGAACCACAGATGAACACAGATAAACACGGATAAGAAAAGGAGTTAGAGATCACGTCGCATCCTGATCCCGCGGCGCGCTGTGTTTGACGCCGATCTCTTGTTTCATCGGTGTTCATCCGTGCTCATCTGTGGTTTGATTTCGATCGTGAATAATCCGGGCTAAGGGAGCGGCGGACGAAAGGGAACCGCTTCCTCACGGTCGCGGCTCTGCGATGGGCGCAGGTTAGGGGAGATCGCGGCCTTACGCGTCCAGGTTCAGCCGGTAGAGATCCTGCGGCTCGAGCCCGATGGTCAGGGCCCGCATGGCGATGCGCGTTTCGGCCAGCGTGCGCGGGCCGATCAGGGCGAAGGTGGGGAACGGCTGGCACAACACGTAGGCCAGGGCGACGTTGATGGGCTGCACGCCAAGCCGGGCCGCCAGTTCTTGGGCTCGCTCCAGCCGGCGGAAGTTGTCCTCGCTGTACCAGCAGCGCACCAGCTCGGCGTCCGAGCGGTCTTCCCGGTGCGCCCGCCCGGCAAAGAAGCCCCGCGCCTGACTCGACCACGCCAGCAGCGGAATCTGTCGTTCCATGAGCCAGGCTCGCGACTGCGCGTCCGAGGCCGACAGGCAGCCCGACCACACCGGCTCGATCATCCGGGCCAGGCTGAAGTGATTGCTCACGGCCACAATGCCGTCCAGGTCGCGGGCGCTGGCGTAGTCGTTGGCCTCGTCGATCCGGGCCGGCGTCCAGTTGGAGACCCCGAACGCCCGGATGTGCCCCGCCTTCTTCTGGAGGTTCAAGGCGTCCACGAACTCGCCGACCGGAACCTCCGGGTTGTCGCGGTGCAGCAGATACAGATCGATGTAGTCCGTCTGCAGCCGCTCAAGGCTCTCCAGGAGCTGCGTGCTCATGTCCCGCGGGTTGCACCACGGGGTGTGCGCCCCCTTGTCGAGGATCACCACCTGCTCGCGGATCCCGCGGTCCTTGATCCACTGCCCGAGCACGCGCTCGCACGCTCCCTGCCCGTAGATGTGGGCCGTGTCAAAGCAATTGCCGCCCTGCTCGAAGAAGTCGTCGAACATCACCGCCGCGTGCGGCATGGCCGTCTGGTTGTCCACCCCCATGACCAGACGCGACACGGCTATCGCCACCCCGGCGATGGGCCCGTACTGCATCCCGTGTCCGGACCGAGGCGCCAACTCACGACCGTGCAACGTCGGGCGGCCCGCCTCCGCCTGCTCGGCATCGTAGACCACGCCGATCGACGCCCGCCACCGGTCCAGCGCCCGCATGTTGCCCAACGTGTCGTCCCAGCTCATCAGCGGCGGCGGCGGTTCTCGCCGGGCAAGGTGTGCGGCCACGGCGTCTGCCTCCAGGGCATACAAGCCCAACGAATCCTCCACAATGATCTCCTGCGGCCCCGCCTCCCCCTTCCGCTGCACGAGAATCCGCGTGCTGCCCCCCTGCGGGGTCGGCACCCACGGCACCGGCACCAGGATGCTCCCCTCCGTGCCGAAGATGCGCACCACGCTCTCCTGATCAACCTCGATGCCCGTCGCCAGGGACGCCAGAATGCCCCCGGGGAAGCGCAACGTCGCCACCGTGTACGCATCCACTCCCGTCGGGCAAAGCTGCCCGGTCGCCTTCAACTCGATCGGCTCGGCGAAGTCGCGCCCCGCGGCCGCGCCCGCGATCAGCCGGGCCATCGACGTGCAGTAACACCCGACGTCCAGGATGCCTCCGCCCGCCAGCTCGTTGCTGAACAGGCGGCCGGCCGGCTCATACGCCGACCGGAAACTGAACGTCGCCTGGATGACCCGTACCTCGCCGATCGCCTTCTCCCGGATCAACTCCACCAGGCGGGCCGTCTGCGGGTGGCACCGGTACATGAACGCCTCCATCAGGAAGACGTCCGCCCGGCGAGCCGCTTCGATCACCGCCATCGCCTCGGCGTGGTTGAGCGTCAAGGGCTTCTCGCAGAGGATGTGCTTGCCCGCTTCCGCCGCCCGGATCGCCCACTCCGCGTGCAGCGAATGCGGCGTCGAGATGTAGACGGCGTCGACGGTCGAGTCGGCCAGCAATGCCGCGTAGCTGGCGTGCCGCCGCTCAACCCCGAACTCCTGACCAAACCGTTCCGCCGACGCCTGCGTGCGGCTGCCCACCGCAACCAGTCGCCCGGTACGGCTGCGCGCCAGGCCCTTTGCGAAGATGCCGGCGATCCGCCCGGTACCCAGAATCCCCCAGGCCAGCTTCTCGCTCATCTCAGTCTGCCCTCCACGTCAGAGCCGCACCAACCATCTACTCGCCGGGCGCGGTGGCCGGCGACGCCGATCCGCCCGTCATCCGTTCCAGCAACGCCGCGCACATCCGACGCACCCATTCGTCCGGATCCCGTTCCACGCCCGTCTTCAGCACCGGCTCGATCTGCCGCCCACGCTGGTCGGCCAGCATCCGCATCGCCAGCCCGCGAACCAGCCAGTGCGAGTCGTTCAATAACCGCGCCGCCGTCTGCATCGTCTGCTCATCGAGCACGAACCAGCGCATGCCCTCCGCCAGCCGCGCACGCACCTGCCAGTCCGCGTCGCTCACCCGGGCCAGCAGAACCGCCTGCACCGTCCGCGCATCCACCGGGCGGGCCGCATAACGCGACCGGCCCGCCGCCAGGTGCTGATGCTCACCCAGCAACATGGCCAGCAGTTCCGTCGCCTCGATTCGCTCGGCCAGTACCGCCGACTGCGACTGCCGCACCATCGCCAACACCTTCTGGTCCTCAACCCGGTACGCGCTCCGTCGGAACCGCACCTCCCGCTTCAGCCCGCCCGGACCCGCCAGCCAAACCGTACCGCCATCAGGCCCCTGGGCCGCCATCGGGTTCAGCAACGCCGTCACCCGCACTTCATGGGCCACCTGCGGCGTACCGATCATCCCCGCCCGGATCGCCCCCACGGCCAGTGACTGCGACAGCTCCAGGGTCGCCCCCGGCTCCAACTCCAGCCGCCGGTCGATCGGCACTCGCAGCACCGGACCCGAGGAACGCGACCGATCGCCTTGCGCCTCGACCAGGAGAAGCAGCTCCGGCTCGAGCATCAGGCCCGAGCCGATGGTCACCGCGAACGGCCCCTGGTTGCGAATCTCGATCGTACACCGCCACGGCTGAGCCGGGCGAAACTCCTCAGCGGCCGGCCGGAGAGTGAGGACCACGTACTTGTCCGCATGGAACGGGTAGTCCAGCACTGCGGCCGGGAAGGCTTCCAGCGCCGCCTGGACCGCCCCCTCGGCCGGACGCGTGGCCGGCGTCTCTTCCTCAGACTCCCGACCGTCGCGTAATTGCTCCGCCGTCGGGCCGTCGCCGACCAACGCCAGAACCGCCGCCGCATGCCGATACCAGCGGTCCGCTTCGCTCGACAGGCCCTCGCCCGCCAGCAGGTCCGCCAGGGCCACCGCCGCCTCCGCATCTGCCGGGCTCATCTCCAGCCGGCTCAGCAGCAGGCCCACCTCCCCCTCCACGGCCGCATCCTCCGGCTCGAGCAGCCCAAGCAGCGCCCGTGCTACCAGGTGACGCCCGTCGTGCCGCAGGGCCGCTTCCGCCGCCTGGCGTGCCTCGGCCTCCTCGCCACGGTTCCAGTGAAACAGCGCCAACCGGTAGTGCAGCTCGCTGATTGCCTCGGCCGGCAGCCCCCCCGTGTCGATCTGCGCCCGGCAGAAGTCCCGCCTCTCCTCCGCCGTCTGTACCGCCTCGATCATCGCGTCCAGCCACGCCAGGCAGGCCGGCACATTCCGCTTGTCCAGCCGCCAGTGGGCCTCCAGCGCCGCTCGTGACTCAGCCCCTCGCCCCAGCGCACCCAGGAGCTGGGCTTGCCACAGGTAGCTCTCTTCCGCCGCCGAATCCAGCCGCGCGGCCGCCTGCATCAGCAGCAGGGCGATCTCCGCGTCCACGTCCGATGCACCCGCCGCCGGGGAGAACGGATAGTCCCGCCCCAACTCCACCAGCCACTCGCTCGCCGACAAGGGCTGATTCGCCGCCGATGCCTGCCCGGAAGCCGGCCGTTGCGCTTCCCCAGCTTGCCCACCCGCAGGCGATGCCGGACCCGCGGCAAGCGCCTGCCCGAACACCTGGCCCCCGACGGCCCACATTGCCCACAGCGCCCATCCTGCCACCCGCATCCTATCAGTCTCCTGCCGTCAACCTGTGAACTCCCGCCGCGAGCCTCAGGCGCGCACAGCTAATGTTTGTGCGCGTGCTCCGCGAAGCGGCAAGCCGGATCGTACGTGTTGGTCACAAACCATCCCTTCTCGCACCGAACCTGCTACCTTCAGCCTTTAGCCTTTAGCCTTTAGCCTTTAGCCTCCAGCCTTCTCCGCCCCCGTCATCCTCCACGCCCGGAGCAATTCCGCCACGCTCCACGCCTGGGCAATACACCCGCCCGGCCGATGCGGCGGGTCACCATCGAAAACCTCGCTCACCGATCCCAGTCCCGCCTCGTCCAGGTGGTCCACCAGGGATTGCAGGCAGGAACGCATCCGACCCATCGCCGCCGGCGCAAACCCGTGCACCCGCAGGTACGCCTCCACGTACGGTCCGATCAGCCAGCCCCACACCGTCCCCTGGTGGTAAGCGCTGTCCCGATCCCACGAGTTGCCCGCATAGCGCCCCCGGTAGGCCGGGTCCCGCGGCGACAGCGAACGCAACCCGTACGGCGTCAGCAACTCCCGCTCCACGCAATCCACCACCGCCCGCTGCTGGCGCTTTGACAGGGCCGAGTGCGGCAAACTGACCGCGAAGACCTGGTTCGGCCGCACCGCCGCATCGCGGTAGCCCTCGCGGACCACGTCGTACAGGCACTCACCTTCCGCGTTCCAGAAATCGCGGGCCAACGCCTTGCGGGTCCGCTCGGCCAGTTTGGTATACCACGACCCCCGTCGCTTGTCCCGTGGCCCGCTCCGCTCCGCCAGAATACACAACGCATGGTACCACAGCGCGTTGATCTCCACCGGCTTGCCGTACCGCGGCGTAAACGCCGTGTCGCCGTGCTTGGCGTCCATCCAGGTCAACTGCGTAGATTCATCTCCGCAGGACAGCAGCCCGTCATCGTCCATGTGAATGTTAAACTGCGTGCCCGCGGCGAAGGCCTCGACGATCCGTTCACACGTCGGCCCGAGCACTTCCCGCCAGGCCCAGGCGTCACTGCTCGCATGGCAATAGGCGTCCGCGGCGTGGATGTACCACAGGCTCGCGTCCACGCTGTTGTAATCGCACCCGTCGCCGTAGTCGCTGAACCGATTGGGGATCAGTCCGTCGCGCTGGGTGGAGGCGAAAGTTTCGAGCACCTGGCGGGCCTCGATAAACCGCCCCGTTTCCAGCAGCAGGCCCGGCAAGGCGATGAAGGTGTCCCGCCCCCAGTCGCCGAACCACGGGTAGCCCGCCAGGATGGTCGTCGAACGCCCGCCGTCTGCCCGCCGCCGCTCGACCACGAAAGCATCCGCCGCCGCCGTGAGCCGCTCCTCGACCCTCGCCTCCCGCGGTTCAGGCCATTGCGCCGGAACCTCACTGGTCGGCTGCGCATCGCTCTCGTCCTGTCCGAAAACCGCCTCCGCCCGCAACGTCACCTCGAACGCCCCCTCGCCCGACACACGGAACCAGCCCGGTACGAACAGATCCTCGCGGCCGTCGAAGCCGCGGGCCGCCTCCTCGCGGTAAGCGAAGCCCCGCCACCAGTCCGGCCCATGCTCGAAAACCGGCCGCTCGCCGGACTCCCCCGCCTCCGCGCACAAGCGGAGCCGCGGTCCGTCCGCCCCACCGACCCACACCGCACCGTCGCGCTCCTCGACGGGAAACCCGCCGCCGAACGCTTGGGTGACCCCGTGGAAGTCGCGGATCGCCACAAATGGGCACAGCCCCAACGACGCCCGCCCGCCGGTCTCATGAGTGACCCGGTACCGCACGACGACCTCGTCTCGGCCGCGCGGCAGGTACACGCACTTGACCACCCGCAAGGCGTCCCATGCGTAGGTGAACTGTGCCCATGGCCACGGGCCCGCGTTGTACGAGGTGAAGTCCACCAGGGCCTCGAACCCCCGCGGGTGCACCACCTCGCCGAAGTCGAACGCCGCCAGCTCTCTGAATTGCTCCCCGTAATCCACCCGTTCCAGCACCGCCGACAGCAACAGCCAGCGTTCCAGCGGCGGCCGGGCCGACGCCACTAACAGACCGTGGTATCGCCGCGTCGGAACCCCCACCACCGTTCCCGACGCGAACCCGCCCCGCCCGTTGCTGAGCAGCCACTCTCGACTCAGTTGCTCCGTCCAATCTTGACCCGCGTCGAACTGCGAAGGCATCGTATCTCCTAGCTTTCTGCCTCCCGCCTCCTGTATTCTGTCTTCTGTCTCCTGTCTCCTGTCTTCTCTCCTTCACCCCCCTCGCATCGCCAAGAACCCAAACACCAGCACCACCTGGGCCATGTGAATCAGCCAGGCCGGCCAGATCGACCCGCTGCGATAGGTCACGTAGCAAACCGCCACACCACCGGGAAACGAGGTCACGAACTCGATCGGCCGGGCGCCCACGTGCACCAAGCCGAACAGCAGACCGCCACCCAGGATGGCCGTCAGGGCGGGCTCGTCCAACCCCCACCACGCCAGGAACCGTCCACCGGGCGACGAGCCCGGCGCCGCCGGCTGGGCCAAACCCAGCCACCGCAGGATACGCTTTCCGAGCCCCCCGTCCACCTCCGCCAGCGGCCCGGGCACCGGCAATCGGCCGCCCGGCAGGAACCCCGCCACCGCGATCCCCGTCAGCAGGAGATGCTCCGGCAAAGAAACGCCGATGACCACCGCAAGCTGAACCCAGGTCGGCATCGCCGCCTGCAACGCCACCGTCCCCGGATCCATTCGTTCCCCTGAGAACGCGTACGCAAACGGTACCGTCACCAGCACCCCGATCGCCACCACCCGCCCGCCCCACCGATTCGACCGCCTCAGCCCCACCACCCGCGGCCGACGCCCCATCGCAAAGATCGCTGCCAGCGGCACCACTCCTCCGAACACCAGCGAGGTCCCCGCCCACACCGCCTGCCGCGTGGCCAAATCCGCACGAACCGAACGAACCCGCCCGTGGCCGGGGACCGAGCGAACTTGTTCGTGGCCGGCGTCCACCCTCTGCACGTACGCCTGCCACACCCCCCGCGACAACCAGCCGGCATACGACCGCACCCAGCCCGGCCAATCCCGCCCGAAGTGCCCCCAGCACGCGGTCACGTACACCGCCAGGGCCAGCCACAGCACCACGCCCCGCAGCCAGGGTACCGTTTGCTTCCGCCCGGAGCTCTTCATTCGCGGTCTCCCAAGCAGGCCGTCGGCCACAACACTGGCACCGAACAATGCTCGATACCCCCGCACCCAGGAGGTATAATACCGACAACCAACTGGAGACCGCCCATGCGCTACACCGTCATTCTCGAACGCGATCATGGAGGCATGGTCGTGGCCCATGTGCCCGCCCTGCGCGGCTGCGTCTCCCAAGGAAAAACCAAGCGGGAGGCCCTACGTAACATCAAGGAAGCCATCGGGCTGTACATCGAGACGCTCATCGAGCATCACCAACCCGTTCCCACTGAGGCTGGCCGAGAGGTCGTTGATCTCAGCGTGGTCGGCAGGTGAGCAAGTTACCCCGCCAACTGTCTTACGTCAAAGTGATCGCGGCGCTCCGGCGAGCCGGTTTCCGCGTGCACCGCCCGCGGGGAAGCCATATTGTGCTGGTACGCGACGAGCCCTTCGCAGAAGTGATTGTGCCCGCCCATCGCTCGCTGGCCACTGGAACGCTCAGCCGGATACTCGATGGCGCCGACCTCGGCTTGAACGACTTCCTTCGGCTGCCTTGAACCGGCTCGTCGGGATCGTCTCGCACCCCACATCGACCGGCAGCGGATCCCCAGCCTTGCGGAGCGCCTCCGGATAGGCTTCGATGGCCTCTCTGATGTTGGCGGTGGCCTCTTGCCGCGTGTCGCCCTGCGAGACGCAACCCGGCAGGGCTGGCACCGTCACCACATAACCGCCGTCCGGTTCCTGCTCATACACGACCGTGAACTGCATGGTCCCGCCTGCCGGTTTGATCATTCCTTAGTATGACAGCGACCATGGTACCCTTTTCGTTCACCTGTTGCCAAGGCCCCGCACTCCGGATAAGCAAGCGGGCACCGCGCCTTGCGGCGCGATGCCCGCCTGTTTTGATTACCCGGGTACCGGCCGAAACCGGCTTACCCTACTGGCTGAACCTTGCTGATGCCCGTCGGCGACGGCTGGTGAACCGCAGCGCCGTCAGGCCGAACACCGTCAGGGCCATCGCCGGGAAGCACACCGGGAAGCATCCGAAGAAGTCGAAGCAGAACTCGCACACCCCGGCCTCCTCGTTGCAGGTCTCGCCCGCATCCTCGTCGCACGGCGGTGTACCGGCCACACAGTCGCCATTCACGCAGGTCTCTTCGCCGTTGCAGAAGAGGCCGTCGTCGCAGGTGGCATTGGCGATGCACTCGGCGCACCGGTCCTCGTCCTCGAGGCAGAACTCATCCTCGGCACACGGCGCGTCGCCGGCCACGCACACACCGGCCGCACACAGCTCCGCACCGTTGCAGAAGACGCCGTCATCGCAATCGGCATCGGCCAAGCACTCGACGCACGCGCCGCTCGCCGGGTCGCAGACCTCGCCCTCGTCGCAGACCACCGGCGTGAACACGCACTCACCGGTCGCCGGATCGCAGGCGTCGTCCGTGCACAGGTCGCCGTCGTCGCAGACCACCGCCGGGGTGAACACGCATTCACCGGTCGCCGGATCACAGGCGTCGTCGGTGCACAGGTCGTCGTCGTCGCAGACCACCGCCGGGGTGAACACGCACTCACCGGTCGCCGGATCACAGGCGTCGTCGGTGCACAGGTCGTCGTCGTTGCAGACCACCGGCGTGTTCACACACTCACCGGTCGCACAGGCGTCGTCCGTGCAGGCGTCCCCGTCGTCGCACTCTGCGTCACCCAGGCAGGGCCTGCACACGTCGAGATCTTCATCGCAGACCTGCCCTGCGAGGCACGGATCAGTGCCCGCCTCGCACAAACCGGTCTCGCCGTTGCAGGTCTCGGCGCCGTTGCAGAAAAGAGCGTCATCGCAGCCGGCGTCATCAACACAAGGCGCGATACACTCACCGGTCGCCGGATCGCAAACATCGTCGTCGTCGCACACGACGGGGTCGTTGGTGCAGACGCCCGCTACGCACGCATCAGTCGTGCACAGGTCGCCGTCCTCGCAGTCCGCCGCCGACAGGCACTCGACGCAGTCACCGGTATCCGAATCGCAGAGGTCGTCGCCGCAGTCCTTCTCTACGGGCTCGCCGCAGGCGTTCTCCTCGCACACGGCAACCATGCACAGGTCGTCCGGGGCGGGGCAGTCGTCACCGGTCAGGCACTCAACACACTCGCCCGTCGCCGGATCACAGAGCTCATCGCCGCAATCCTTATCGGCCTCGCCGCAGACGCCTTCCTCGCACACCGCGACCTTGCAGAGGTCCTCGGGAGCATCGCAGTCGGTAGCCTGTACACAATCTGGCGGCGGCGCAGCACCCGCCTGGGTTACGGTGTGCGTTTTGCCAGCCGCGGTGATGGTCCCGCTCCGTGAGCTAGTTACGTTGGCAGCTACCGTGTAAGACACCGTGCCACCACCAACTCCGCTACCTGAAGTAATCGTGATCCAAGAGTGGCTCTTGCTGGCGCTCCAGGCGCAACCGCTTGTAGTATTGACGCTGAACGAGCCTAACCCGCCTGACGCAGGGAACGATTGGTTTGCCGACGAGATCGAGTATGTGCACTCGACGCACTCGCCAGTCGCCGGATCGCAGACCTCGCCCACGCCGCAGACCACCGCCGAGGTGAACACGCACACACCGGTCGCCGGATCA
>CAZEEJ010000194.1:0-9988 GCA_964511155.1 uncultured Planctomycetales bacterium
TCCGACCGATCCTCGCGGACAACTGCTTCGCCTGCCACGGCCCGGATCGCAATAAGCGCCAGGCCGGTCTGCGGCTGGACTTGGCGGAGGCCGCGACCGCCCCGCTCCGCGCCAATCGGCGGGCGATCGTCCCCGGCGACCGCTCCACCAGCCAGCTCGCCCAGCGGATCACCGCCGCCGACCCTGACCTCCGGATGCCCCCGGCGGAATCCAACAAATCCCTGACGCCGGAACAGGTGGATACCTTGTTGCGCTGGATCGATCAGGGGGCCGAATACCAGCCGCACTGGGCCTATATCAGGCCGCAGCGGCCCGCCACGCCACCGACTCACGACGCGACCTGGCCTCGCAACGCGATCGACGGGTTCGTGCTGGCCGGGCTCGAAGCCCGCGGCCGCAAACCCGCACCCGAGGCCGACCGGGTCACCTTGATCCGACGCTTGAGCTTCGACTTGACCGGGCTGGCCCCGTCGCCCGCGGGAGTCCGAGCTTTCGTCGAGGACACGCGGCCGGACGCTTACGAGTTGCTCGTCGCGCGGCTGCTGGCCTCCCCGCACTACGGCGAGCGGATGGCGATGCACTGGCTCGACCTCGTCCGTTACGCCGACACCAACGGCTACCACGGCGACAACTACCGCAACGTCTGGCTCTACCGCGACTACGTCATCGCCGCCTTCAACGACAACATGCCCTTCGACCGCTTCACGACCGAACAGCTCGCCGGCGACCTGTTGCCCGACCCGACGATCGCGCAGCGTATCGCGTCCGGCTACAACCGGATGAACATGATCACCGCCGAGGGCGGCGCCCAGCCGAAGGAATACCTGCTCAAGTACGCCGCCGACCGCGTACGCAACGCCTCGTCGGTGTGGATGGGGGCGACGCTGGGCTGCGCCGAGTGCCACGACCACAAGTTCGACCCCTACACGGCGCGCGACTTCTACAGCTTCGCTGCGTTCTTCGCGGACCTCCAAGAGGAGGGCGTCTACAACCACCGCCCGGGGCGCTGGGATCCGGAGATGATGGTGCCCAGCGCGGCCCAGGCCGCCGAGCTCAAAAGGCTCGACGACGAACGCGCCGCCCTGCGGCAACAGCTCGATACGTCCACGCCGGAACTGGCCGCCGGCCAGGCGCGATGGGAGGCACAGACCCGAGCGCAGCTTCTCGCCGGAGACGGTGACTGGATTGTCGTCAAGCCGGACCGCGTCAAGTCGGCCGGCGGGGCGATGCTCAAGGTACTGGATGACCTCTCGGTACTCTCGACCGGAGAGAACCCGGTGCACGACCGTTACGAATTCACCGCGACCGTCGATCAGGCGGACATCACCGGCGTGCGGCTGGAGGTTCTGCGGGATCCGAGCCTGACCAACGGTGCGTTGGCCCGCGGCAACGGGAACTTCGTCCTGACCGGCTTTGCGCTCGAACGAACGGCGGCCAACAAGAAACTCGAACCGGTGAAGATCGCTTCCGCGACCGCCGACTACTCGCAGGAGCACTGGCCGGTTGCCGCGGCCATCGACGGCAAGCCGGAGTCCGGCTGGGCGGTCGAGGGCCACATCAACCCCGCGGATCATCAGGCCGTATTTACCCTCGCCGAGCCCCTGCCCGGCGGCCCCCAAACCAAGCTCGTCATCCGCCTCAAACACGAGTCCGCCCACGCGCACCACAACATCGGCCGGTTCCGCATCTCCTTGACCTCGCTGCCCAAGCCGGAACTCTCCAGCGTCGCCCTGCCCCAGTCCATCCGCACGATCCTGGACGTCGAGCCCGACCAAAGGCAGGAGGCACAGCATGCGGAACTCGCCGCGTACTACCGCTCAATCGCTCCCGAGTTGGAGCCCGCACGCCGGCGGCTGCTGGCCGCCACGGCCGAGAAGACTGCACTCGAAGAGTCCATCCCCCGCACCATGATCGCCGTCTCCGTGGAACCGCGGGTCACCCGTATCCTGCCCCGCGGCAATTGGCTGGACGAGTCCGGCGAGGTCGTCGAGCCCGCCGTCCCGTCCTTCCTTCCCCCGCTCGGCGTCGAAAACCGGCGGGCAACCCGCCTGGATCTGGCGCGCTGGATCATGGCCCCGGAGAACCCCCTCACCGCCCGCGTCTTCGTCAACCGGCTCTGGAAGTTGTTCTTCGGCACCGGCATCAGCAAGACGCTCGACGACCTGGGGTCCCAGGGTGAATGGCCGAAACATCCCGAGCTGCTCGACTGGCTGGCCGTCGAGCTCCGCGAGAGCGGGTGGGATATCAAGCACCTGGTGCGGCTCATGGTGACCTCGGCCACCTATCGCCAGTCCTCGCGGGACGACCCCAAGCTCCGCGAGCAGGATCCCTACAACCGATGGCTGGCCCGGCAATCACGCTTCCGCCTCGAAGCGGAGATGGTCCGCGACAACGCCCTGGCGGCCAGCGGTCTGCTGTCGCTGGCCACCGGCGGACCGAGCGTCAAGCCCTACCAGCCCGAGGGCTACTGGGACCAGCTCAACTTCCCGCCGCGCACCTACGAGCAGGACGCGGGCGAGGCCCTCTACCGCCGCGGGTTGTACACCTACTGGATGCGAACATTCCTGCATCCGAGCCTGCTGGCCTTCGATGCCACGACGCGCGAGGAGTGCACCGTCGAGCGGCCGCGGTCGAACACACCGCTGCAAGCCCTGACGCTGTTGAACGATCCGAGCTACGTGGAAGCGGCGCGGGTGCTCGCGGAGCGGAGCATCCGCCAGGGCGGGCCGGCAGTCGATGAGCGGTTGGACTGGATGTACCGACTGGTGCTCTCCCGCCCGCCTGAGTCCGCCGAACGCGAGGTTCTGGCCAAAGTCTACTCCGGCCACCTGAGCCGGTATGCCGCGGATGTGGACGCGGCCCGCGAATTGATCGGCGCCGGCGAGTGGCCGGTGCCGCAGGATATCGAGGCCCCCGAGTTGGCCGCGTGGACCTCGGTCGCCCGGGTGATACTCAATCTGCACGAGACAATCACCAGATACTGAACCCCGGCGTTGCAGAAAACAATGCCAGAAAAGTAAGAAATGCGAGGTGAGAAGTGAGCAAGCTATCGAGATGTGAATCCTTCCCTGCGCCACTGGATCGGAGAAGATTTATGCATTGCAACGCTCGGGCGTGGGCCGGTTCCTTGATGTTGCTGATCGCCGGCTGCGCGGCGTCCGGTCGGTCGAATCCTTCAGGCGCCCAGTTGTTCGAGGGCATGGGCTCGCACTCTCGCGTGATCACGACCACATCGCCCGAGGCGCAACGCTACTTCGACCAGGGCCTGATCTGGTCGTTCGCCTTCAATCACGATGAGGCCATCCGGTCGTTCCGCGAGGCCGCCCGCCTCGATCCCGATTGTGCGATGGCCTGGTGGGGTGTCGCCCTGTGCAACGGCCCGCACATCAACAACCCCACGATGCCCCCGGAGAGGTCACGCGACGCATGGGTCGCCCTGCAGCGCGCCCAGGAGCGGGTCGCGAATGCCAATGCGGCCGAGAAGGCGTTGATCGAAGCACTGGCGAAACGCTACGCCGATCCTCCCCCGACCGACCGCCGAGCGCTCGATGAGGCCTATGCCGCCGCGATGCGCCGGGTGTGGCAGGCCCATCGCGACGACCCGGACATCGGCACGCTCTTCGCCGAATCGCTGATGGACCTGCAACCGTGGGATCTGTGGACACCCGACGGCCAGCCCAAAGGCGTTGCGCCGGAAGTACTCACCGTTCTCGAAGGCGTGCTGGCCAAGGCCCCCGAACACCCCGGTGCATGCCACCTTTACATCCACGCCATGGAAGCCGGCCCGCATCCCGAGAAAGCGGATGCCGCGGCGGAACAACTCCGCACCGCCGTGCCCATCGCGGGGCACCTGGTCCACATGCCCGCGCACATCGACGTTCAGGTCGGGCGCTGGGCGCAGGCCGCCGACCAGAACCGCGCCGCCATCAAGGCGGACCGTCGCTATCGGGCCCTGTCGCCGCACCAGGGTTTCTACAACGTCTACATGGCCCACAACCATCACTTCCTGGCGTTCGCCTCGATGATGGAAGGGCGCAGCAAGGAGGCGATCAAGGCGGCCCGAAGCATGATCGCCGGCGTACCGGACGATTTCCTGAAAGAGCAGCCGGCGCTGATCGACCCTTACATGATGATCGAGTTGGACGTGCTGAAGCGTTTCGGCCGCTGGGATGACGTGTTGAAGCAGCCGCGACCCGCACCGACGCTGCCCATCACGACGGCGTTCTGGCACTACGCCCGTGGCATCGCGTACTCGGCCAAGGGCGACGTGCCCGCCGCCAAGCGCGAGCAGGAAGATTTTCATGCCGCCGTCCGTACGGTGCCCGCCGATGCACTGATGGCGATCAACTCGGCGCACAAGGTGCTCTCCATCGCCGACTCCGTGCTGGCCGGCGAGATCGCCCTGGCCCGCGAGCAATACGACGAGGCCGCCGCCGCCCTGCGCGAGGCGGTGCGCATCGAGGACGAGTTGCTTTACATGGAGCCGCCGGAGTGGATCCAGCCGTCGCGTCACACGCTGGGCGCCGTGCTCACCGCCGCCGGCCGGCACGCCGAGGCGGAGAAGGTCTATCGCGAGGATCTGGACCGCTGGCCGGAGAACGGCTGGTCGCTTTACGGGCTCGCCGCCTGCCTGCGGGTGCGCGGGGCAACGGCCGAGGCGCAGCAAGTCGAAGCACGGTTCAAAAAGGTCTGGGCGAACGCGGACACGACGATCGGATCGAGTTGTCTTTGTGTAGCCAAGGCGCAGGCATCCGCGAGCAAATGAGGACTGCAGAATGGGTATCACCTACCTGATGGACGGCCCACAAAGCCGCCGCGTCTTTCTGGGGCGTGCCGCCGGCGCGCTCGGTTCGATGGCCCTGGCCTCGCTGCTCAATCCGCGTCTGTTGCACGCGATGACGGCCGGCCCGGCCACGGAACGGTGGCCCGGCGTCATCGGGTCGCCGCATGTCGTGCCGCGGGCTCGGCGGGTCATCCACCTGTACATGGCCGGCGGGCCCTCGCACCTGGAGACCTTCGATCCCAAGCCCAAGCTCGCCGAGTTGGACGGCCAGCCCATGCCCGAGTCCTTCACCAAGGGCCAGCCCATCGCCCAACTCCAGGGCCAGAAGCTCCTCTGTAAGGCCCCGCAGTTCCCGTTCGCACGGCGGGGCGCCGCCGGTCAGGAGATCTGCACCCTCTTCCCGCACATCAGCGGAATCGCCGACGACATTTGCATCATCCGCTCGATGCAGACCGAGCAGATCAACCACGACCCGGCCCACACTTTCATGAACACCGGCTCGATGATCGCCGGTCGGCCGAGCATGGGCTCCTGGCTGCTGTACGGCCTCGGCAGCGAGTGCGACGACCTGCCCGGGTTCGTGGTGCTGACTTCGCTCGGCAAGGGCGGGCAGGGCCAGCCGATCGCCGCCCGACAATGGCACAGCGGCTTTCTGCCCAGCCGGTTCCAGGGGGTGCACTTCCGCTCCAGCGGCGACCCCGTGCTCTACGTCGGCAATCCTCCGAGCGTCACCACCGACGATCAACGGAACGTGGTCGACGCGGTGCAGCGCCTCAACACGCTGCACCACGACACGGTGGACGACCCGGAGATCGCCACACGCATCAGCCAATACGAGATGGCCTTTCGCATGCAGGCCAGCGTGCCCGGGCTGATGGACATCTCGGATGAGCCGCCCGAGATCCTCGACATGTACGGCACGAAGGGCAAGGACGGCACCTTCGCCGCCAACTGCCTGCTCGCCCGTCGGCTTGCGGAGCGCGGCGTACGCTTCATTCAGCTTTACCACCGCGGATGGGACCACCACGGCGAGATCAAAAAGAGCATGGAAATCACCGCCCCCGAGGTCGACCAGGCGTCGGCCGCGCTGGTGCTCGACCTCAAGCAACGCGGGATGCTGGACGACACGCTGGTGATCTGGGGAGGCGAGTTCGGCCGCACGCCGATGGCCCAGGGCACCGGCCGCGACCACCACATCCGCGGTTTCTCACTCTGGATGGCAGGCGGTGGGGTCCGCGGCGGCATCACCCACGGCGCCACGGACGACCTGGGCTACTACGCTGTTCAGGATCCCGTGCACGTGCACGACTTCCACGCGACGCTGCTGCATCTCCTGGGCGTCAATCACGAGAAGCTGACCTACCGATTCCAGGGTCGCGACTTCCGCCTGACCGACGTCCACGGCCGCATCGTCCAGAATATCCTGGCCTGAATCGGGAGAGAGCAGCCTTGACCAAGCTTGTCCTGACAGCGCCGCCCGCCCCGGTGAGTATCAATAGCATGATGGTGTCCCACGCGAAGAGGCAAGCCGGGTCGAATGTTCGGCTCGCCAATGGTTCAGGTTATTCGGCCACCGCGTCTCATGGTTGCCTCTTGCTCGCGGCCTTACTCATCCTGACGACCTGCGTGTCTCTTCCTGCGGCCGAACCGGTGGTGTTCGACACGCAGATTCGCCCCATCCTTGAAGCCCGTTGCTACACCTGCCATGGCCCACGCAAACAGCAGGCCAAACTGCGCCTCGATTCGCCCGAGGCGATCCTCCAGGGAACGCCCGATGGCCCCGTCGTCGTGCCCGGCCGAGCGGCTGAGAGCCTGCTGTACAAACGGATCTCCCTCCCGCCGGATGACCTGGACATCATGCCGCCGGATGGTGGGCCTCTGAGTGCCGAGCAGATCGCGATGATCCAGAGTTGGATCGACCAGGGAGCCGCCTTCGGAGCAGCCACCTCTCAGCCCGCCGAGCAAACGCCGCCTTCACAGCGCACGGACTTGGTCGACTGGCCCGTCGTTCCCCCCGCCGACCCGGCCGCCGTGCGGAAGCTGCGGGATGCGGGCGCCTGGGTGGTCCCGCTCGGGGGCGGCAACCACCTGCTGAGCGTCAGCCTCCGCGGCCACACCGGCCTCGGACACCGGGACGCCGCCGCGCTCAAGTTGCTCACCCCCTTGCGTGAGCAGATCACCTGGCTGGATCTGGGCCACACGGATGTGTCCGATCCCGCGCTGGGCGCCTTGGCCGCATTGAAGAACCTGACGCGGCTCCACCTGGAGAAAACCGCCGTCGGCGACGCCGGGCTGAGCCCCCTGCAAGCCTTGGGGCGTCTCGGCTATTTGAATCTCTACGGCACGCGCATCACCGACGCCGGCCTGGCCCGGCTCAAGCCGCTCACGGGGCTGCGGCAGCTCTTCCTCTGGCGGACCCCGGTGACCGACGCCGGCGTCGCCGACCTGTGCCAGGCTCTGCCCGAGTTGCGCGTGTTCCGCGCGGTCACCACCGCTCCAGCCGAGACCCCCTCCCCGCCAACGATCGCACCTGCCGATACCTCCGCCCGCGCGGTCGGTGCGAAGCCGCAAACGGCTCCCGCGTCCACGACCGCACCTGCCGCCCCCTCAACACCCTGAATACACCGCGCCGCCGCGGCCCGCTGCCCCCCCTCCTGGCACCTATGGGGAGAACACAAAGGCCCATCCGCGTGACATCGTATCCTTTCCCGCCGCCCGCACCTCCCCAGCGCCGAGCAACCACCAGCAAAAGCGTGTGCGTGGTGCTGGTATCCGGTGCTCGCATCCAACGCCGACAGACTCATAAAGCATTTTGTATCCGAGTTTTAAATACTTTTCCTTCGTGATCCGAGACGCACGCAAGCATCACGGACGCGAGCTCCGGATGGGCGGAACGAAGGCGACTCGATCAGCCAGAGTTCGGCAACAACCGGGCGTCGCGAAACGGGGTGCTGCCTAAACCGTGTTGCATTCCATGTCACATCGTGCTAGAATGATGCTGGTTGGAGTCGCTTACTCATCGGGAGCCAGGGTGGCAGGTTGCCCCCCCCTCCTCTGCCGTTCCAGGGACGCATCGCGGAGGTTCCCTGTCGGCGGATACCGATCGCGATGATCGGCGGTGAGCGAGCAATGTCTCATTTCCAGTGACTCCTCGACCTGGTGGCGGTGCGGAATAACCTGAACCAGGCCGCGGCGACCTGCCCAGGAAGGGGAGACAGCAGGCGGGAGGCTGAAGATAGAAGACAGGAGAACAGGAGACGGAAGACAGAAGACAGGAGACAGGAGGCAGGAGGCAGGAGAGTCGCACGGGGAAGAAACGCGGAGATGCGGGGCAGACGCTCGACGTGGCTTGCCGCTTCGCGGCGACAACGTATAATGCGGCGTGTCGCGGTACGACCACCGTGGGCGCAGCTACAACTCAGTCGCGGCTTCAGGCCGCCGTTGCAATCAGGTCGCGGCTCAACGCCGCCATGAAGGAGTGGTCCGATGACGGGAGCAGTACAGCGGAATCGGTTGGCTACGGGATTGCTGGCGGTGGTGTGTATCCTGGGAGTAGTTCCCGCGGCCTGGGCCCAGGGCTTCATCTGGCCCGCGACCGGTTCGGTCAGCAGCCTGTGGGGTGACTGCCGGGATGGATGCTCTCGTTACCATGCCGGCATCGACATCGCCAACAGCACCGGCACACCGATCTACGCCGCCTGCCAGGGCACGGTGATCTACCGCGGCACGTACAGCGGGTACGGCAACGCGATCGACATCCAGCACGCCGGCAACTGGGTGACGCGGTATGGCCACCTGTCGGGCTTCAACGTGAGCAACGGCCAAGTCGTCACCCGCGGCCAGCACATCGGCTACATGGGCAATACGGGCGTCTCGACCGGCCCGCACCTCCACTTTGAAATCCGCCAGGGCCAGACCTTCGGCTTTTCCAACAGCTACAACATACCCGCCAGCCGGGGACAGTGGATTAGCGCCGGTACCTTGATTCCCGCTACCTACTCCGGCTCTTCGTGCAGCCCGCCCATCCCTTCCTGGGACGCAACCTACCACGCCCAGTCCTACCCCTCCTCGATGCAGGCCGGCACCACCGCCATCGTCTGGGCCGAGTTCGTCAATAAGGGCAGCCAAACCTGGGCCCACTGCCAGACCAGGCTGGGCACTTCCAGCCCGCAGGATCGCAACAGTCCCTTCTGCAATCTGCCCAACTGGTCCTGCGCTAATCTCTCCAATCCCGGCTGCCACCGACCGACCGACGTCGACCAGTCGTCGGTCGTCACCAACGCGGTAGGCCGCTTCACCTTCATCCTCAAAGCGCCCACCACGCCGGGCACCTACGTCGAGAAATTCCGTCTGGTCCGCGAAGGGGTCACCTGGTTCGGGCCGGAAATCACCTGGACCATCACCGTCACCGCGGTCACCGGCAACCTGACCGGCACCGTGACCAACGCCTCGAGCGGTGCCGCGCTCAGTGGCGCCACGGTGAGCCTCAGCGGCATCGGCAACACCACGACGAACAGCTCGGGAGTCTATAACTTCAACAACGTGGCCGCCGGCTCGTACACCGTCTCGGCCAGCAAGACGAGCTTCAACGGGGCCAACGCCAACGTGAGCATCACCGCAGGCCAGACCACCACACAGAACTTCGCGCTGACCCCCTCGGATACGCAAGCCCCGAGCACACCAACCGGGCTGGCGGGCAACGCCACCGGGCCGACGACCGTGCAACTGACCTGGAACGCAGCGACGGACAACGTCGGCGTCACCGGGTATGACATTCGCCGCGACGGCGCGGTCATCGGGTCCAGTACTTCCACGAGCTATACGGACAACGCGGCCACCGCGAACACCACGCACAGCTACACCGTGCGGGCCAAGGACGCGGTCCCCAACTACTCCGCGTACAGCGCACCGGCCAGCGTGACCACACCGCCCACTCCGCCCGCACCGACCACCGTGTTCAGTGATGGGTTCAACGGCAACCTGAACAACTGGACCCAGCAGGTCGCGGGCTTCGCGTACAGCACGGCCGCCAATCGCGGCGGGTTGACCGGTGCCGGAGCCGCCTTCGTGGCCGCCGGCGAGGCCGACCAGATGTACAAGAGCTTCGCCCGGCCGTTCGCCCAAGGCGTCGCGTCCGGCTACTTCTGGGATGGCAAGGGCGGATGGAAGACCAGCGTCTGCGGCTGGCAGTATCGGCAAACACTC
>CAZEEJ010000195.1:0-9965 GCA_964511155.1 uncultured Planctomycetales bacterium
TGGCTGCCCGACGAGATCCGTTACGAGCCCGGCGGCCTGCCCGACGATGTCAAGCAGGCCCTGGAGGCCATGGGCCATCGGTTCGCCAGTCCCCCGCGGCGCATCGGCGACGTGCAGGCCATCGCCGTCGATCCCACCACCGGCGCCCGGCACGGCGTATCCGACCCCCGCGCCCGCGACGGCAAAGCCGTCGGCGATTAAGCCCGAACCGGGCGTAACTCGCCATCCGCAAACGCCGGGATTGGCGACGCCGGTGCAAAATGGGGACTGGCTCCGCGCCAGCAATGCTTGATGAAGCGAACATCCTCGGATACAGGCCAAGTCCAGGGTCCAGGACACAAGGCTCCCGCGGTGCCTGTCCCCATTTTGCCCCACGGGAGGCGAGTGACGCCCACCTGAAAAGGTGTCACCCGGAGGCGTTGGTCAGTTCGAACACCGCCAGGACCGGCCGATGGTCCGACGCCACCGGCTCGGGGATGACCCGGCACTCGACGCAACGCAGGTCGGGATGGCCGTTGTGCAGGATGTAGTCGATTCGCCGGTCGGGCTCGCTTGCGGAAAAGGTGAAGCCCGGTCCGGCACCGGCCTGGAAGGTGTCGGTGAGCGTCGTCCAGGCCCGGTTCATGACCCGGCTGTCCGGCCTGGCGTTGAAGTCGCCGGCGATGATCACCGGCACCTGCCGCAACGGGGCGAACAGTTCCTCGAACATCTCGATGGACAACATGCGTTCGCCATCGTTCTCGCGGTAATCCAGGTGCGTGGCGAAAAAGACCAGCTTGTGGCCGCCGGCCCGCACGTGCACCTCGAGCGCTCCCCGCTGCTCGTCGGGCTGCGATTGCGGCAGATAGTGGTTCTGGTGCCGCTCCACGGGCAGGCGGCTCAGCACCGCGTTCCCGTAATCGCCGCCCTGGTAGATGATGTTTCGCTCGAAGATGGCCCGCATGCCGGTCAGCTCGGCGAGCCGCGCCGGCTGATCGACCCGGTCCGTGCGCCGGACGCCCCGGTCGACCTCCTGCAGGGCCACCAGGTCCGCCTCCGTCTCCCGGATCACCCGGGCAATGCGTTCGAGGTCCACCTGCCCGTCCATGCCTTCGCCGTGGTGAATGTTGTAGCTCAGTACCCGGACCGTCACCGGGCCATCCGGCGCACACCCGCCGCACGCCAGCGCCGCCAGCGCCAGGATGCCTGACAACCGAATCCAACCGCGTGATCCACTCATGAACCGTTCCTCCAGATTTCAGGCCGGTCGGTGATGCTCTCGCCGCCAGGCCACGTCCTTCCAACGACCACCGGTGTAGTCGGGAACCTCCACCGCGGCCCCCTGCCGGTCGATGGACTCGCGCGAGCAGTGATAGATGACGCTCCAACTGGCCCCGTCGTAAACGTCGATCCACGGCTCGCGGTCCTGACGCACCATCTCGACGAAGTCGCGCAGCACGAAGTAGTCGCCGCCGCCGTGCCCCGCCTTCGCCGCCATCTCGCCCTCCCGCCGCCAGTAAGGATGCTCGTACCGCTCAGCGTACACGCCGACCTCCTCCCACTTCTCGTGCGCGCTGACGCCTTCAAGGTAAATCCCGTGCCGCGAGTCGAACACCCCGCGAGTGCCCTGCAGCATGTAGGGGAACACCGCCGGCCGGGGCGAGTTCACGTCATAGTCGATGCGGATCAGCCGGCCCTGCTGCGTCTGGATCATCACGCAGGTCATGTCGCCGTTGGCCCAGTTGATGCCGGCCTGCGGGCTGTCAGCACCGAAACGCTCGCGGGCATACTCCCTGAGTACGCGCGGCCTGGACATCATCGCCGAGCAATGGATCATGCGATCGCCCTCATTGAGCCCCAGCCATTTGCTCACCGGCCCGAGGCTGTGCGTCGGGTAATCGTGCCCGTGATGACGACTGGCCCAGTCGCCCCACCAGTCCAGCGAACCGTCCTTCTTGAAGAGCATGAAGCGGCAATCGTGCAGGTACGCGCCCTCAGCGTAATACGGCTCGCCGAAGCCCCCCTGCCGCACCATCTCGAAGATCATCATGATCTGCCGCGTGTACAGGTAGTTCTCCAGCAGCATGTACCGCCGCCCGGCGGCCTCCTTGGCCTTGACCAGCTCCCAGAGTTCATCGCGGGTAAAGCCGGCCGGCACCTCGCTGCCGACGTGCTTACCCGCCTTCATCGCCTCGATGGCCATCGGGCAGTGCCACTTCGTCGGCGTGGCCACCAGCACGGCGTCCACGTCGTCGCGGGTGAGCATGTCGCGGTAGGCCTCCGGCCGACCCGAGTAGCCCGCCGGTGGAGTGCCCTGCCGCTCGCGCACGATCTCGATCGCCTGTCGGGTGTGGCCCTCGTCTAGATCACAAATCGCGGTGACGGCCACGTCCGGCAATTGGATCAGGCGCTTGAGCAGACTGCGCCCCCGGCTGCCCACGCCGACCACCCCGATCCGGGCCGGACCGACCGCACCATCCGCCGCCCGAACTGCGGCCGGCTGCGCTTGCGCCCCTGCCGCCGCCGCGGCTGCCGCCCCCACCGCCACCTGCCGCAGAAACTCACGCCGATTCACGCCTGCGTTCATGGTTCACCTCGCCCCGGGGCACGCTCGGCCAACAGATGAGCCGGATGATGAACGCCCGCGGCGTCATGTGGGCATCCCGAGTGTCGGTTTGTCGGCCTGAACCGTCGCCCGCCGGGCGAAGACCGCCAGCAGCACGAGCCCGTAAGCCGACTGTACCGCGACCACCACCAGGTATGCCAGACCGCGCAAGGGCGGCAGCCCGCCGCGCTCGGGGGCGACGAGGAAGAGCATCCCCACGACCGTCACCAGGCTGCTGGCCAGCATGATCGCCGCCGCCGCCAGGAACAGGGCCCGCGGCCGGTGCGTCAGGCGAACGAGAATCGCCAGAACCGCCAGGGCGGCCGCCACCCCGTTCATCACGCATCGCCACACGTAGACCACCGTCTCGACCCAGCGGGTTTGCTCCCGCAACCGCTGCGGGTTGTGGATCGCATCCGCCTCATCCGGGGCGGCCCAGCCCGGCAGGGGCAGCAGCGGCGGGAGTGGCGAGAAAGAGTCCGGTTGATCTGCGCCGCTGCCCACCATGGCGGATCCGATCAGTCGGGCGAAGTTCATCCGCTTGACGTGCTCAGCCACTTGCCAGGTGCCCCACAGCCACGCGCCGGCCACCGCAAGCGTCACCAGCACAAAAGCACGCTCGCGTCTTCGAGCATCCAAAGCCGTCGGCGGGTCCACGAACATCAGTCCTTTCCGGATGGCGCGGTCATCGCGGCCGGATCCAGCAGGGCGTCCAGCCGGTCGGCCGACAGTACCCCCTTGGCCAAAGCCACCTCGCGCACCGTCCGCCCGGAGGCGTAAGCCTCCTTCGCGATCGCCGCCGCCTGGTCGTACCCGATCACCGGCGCCAGGCTCGTGCACATGGCCAGCGACTGCTCGATCATCGCCCGGCAGTGGTCGGCGTCGGCTTCCAGCCCCGCCACGCACCGCGCGGTAAACACCCGCACGCCATGGCTCAGCAGTCGTACCGATTCGAGCAGGTTCCGGGCGATCAGCGGCATCATCACGTTCAGCTCGAACACGCTGTCGCGGGCCCCGAGACTGACCGCCAGATCGTTGCCCAGCACCTGCGTGCACACCTGGACGAGCATCTCGCTCATCACCGGGTTGACCTTGCCGGGCATGATACTCGATCCCGGCTGGGTGGCGGGAATGCGCAGCTCGCCGATCCCGCAGCGCGGGCCGCTGCCCAGCCAGCGCACATCGTTGGCGATCTTGGTCAGGGCCACGGCGACGGCCCGGAGTTGCCCGCTCGCCTCGCACACGCCGTCCTTGCCCGCCTGGGCCTCGAAGTGGTCGGCCGCCTCGGCAAAGGTGATGCCCGTCCGCTCGCTCAGTCTGCCCGCCATGAGCCGGCCGAAGTCCACGTGCGTGTTGATCCCCGTGCCCACTGCCGTGCCGCCGATGGGCAACTCGTGCAACGCGGCAATCGCCCGCCCTACCCGCTCACCGCTCAATTTCGCCTGGGCCGCCCAGCCGCCGATCTCCTGCCCGAGCCGGATCGGCGTCGCATCCTGCAGGTGTGTCCGCCCGATCTTGATCACCTCCCAGTACCGGCAGGCCTTCTCCTTCAGCTTCGCCGCCAGTTCTTCCAGGGCGGGCCGCAGGTCCGCCTGCAGCGCCTCCGCCGCCGCCACGTGGATCGCCGTCGGGATCACGTCGTTGCTCGACTGCCCCATGTTCACGTGGTCGTTGGGATGCACCGGGTCACGCGAGCCGACCTTCCCGCCCGCCAACTGGATCGCCCGGTTGGCGATCACCTCGTTGGCGTTCATGTTCGTGCTCGTGCCCGAGCCGGTCTGGAAAATGTCGATGACGAAATGCTCGTCCAGCCGACCGTCGATGACCTCCTGCGCCGCGGCCACAATCCAATCCGCCCGTTGCTCGTCGAGCAGTCCCAGTTCGCGGTTCACCTGCGCCGCCGACTGCTTGATCAGCCCCATCGCCCGAATGAACCGGCGATCGAACCGATACCCGCTGATGGGGAAGTTCTCCACCGCCCGCTGCGTCTGGGCGCCCCACAACGCCCACCCGGGTACCTCCATCGGCCCCATGCTGTCCGATTCAATCCGTTTGTCCGTGTCCGCCATCATCCACCTCTCCTCAATAATTCGTGACCCAACGTACACGACCTTACTTGCGCATCGGCGGTGCGCCCAGCGCGAGAGCTGTGGCCGGGATGGGCGTAGCGGCGGCCCCGCCGGAGCCCAGCCCCGCTTCGATGGCCGAGACGATGGCGTCACCACCGTCCCGGCCGACGAAGCGGAGCGCAATCACGCCGTGGTTCGGCTGGCCCACAGATCACGCCGCGTGGGCTGTGCCCGCAACCCAAGGATCCGCGGTTCGCCACTCCTCCCATTGCGGGCGAAGCCCGCGCCGTGCCTTCATGGTTTATCGTGATTTCGACATAAAACGTGCCCTATACAGCACTTACGAAAATAATCCTTTCGTGGGCATTTCTTGATTTGACAAACCTCGTTTTCTGGTGTAGGTTATTTTCTGATCTATGCTATAGGAACTAGAGATAGGCACTGGAAAGCGTGCCACGCCTGCGGAAGCGTAACCGCACTCAGCACTCAGCACTCAGCACTCAGCACTCAGCACTGGCCTTCCGTGAGTGCATGTAGGACATCTGAACACTGGATCGTTGCCGGCGTCGTGGTGTCGCCAGGGAGCGCTGCCCAGCAATTCTCTGTTGCCCTTGTTTGCCGGAGGTCGACCATGAAAACCGGCGCGTTGGCTGTGCGCATCGTTGGTCCTCTACTGCTTGTGGCTTTCCTACCCGGCCCGGTGGGCGCGCAATCCGGTACCCTCTCGGAAGCTGAGCGCGCCCTCTACGACCAGTTGTCCTCCGGGAAGCTGCACGAGTTCCGGGGCCAGACCGATCTCGCCGAGTACATGCGTCTCCGTCAGCTCGCCCTCAACCATCAGTTGCCGGCTCCGGCCCAGGACGTCGCCCATTACGCCCGCATGAGCCTCGGCCAGCCCTATCGTCGCCGGGCCTACGACCGGGATCTGAGCGAGGCCGACTGCGTCACCTTCACGGAGCGTTGCATCGCCCTGGGGTGTACCGACAACTGGGCGGCGGCCTATAAGCTGCAGGGCCGCCTCCGTTACAAGGACGGCAGCGGGCGCACCGCGGATCTGAACCGCGAGCCGATTCTCGACTGGATTCCCAATAACGCGTGGCTGTTCGACGAGGTGACAGCGCAACTTGGCACGCCCCTCTCAACATTCGACCTCGTGTTCGAAAACCGCGTGCAGCAGGTTGCGTATGTCGCCAAGCAGGATCTGCCCGCGGCCTATCCCCGCCTGGAGACCGGCGACGTCCTCTTCATCATCGCCGATTCGCCCAACCCGCCCTCGGACCCGGCGTGGCGGACGCGCTGCGTGCATATGGCCATCATCTACAAGCACGACCTCAAAGTGGACATCCTGCAGAGCTATCCGCCGGCCGCCAGTCAGTGGCGTCTCGAGCACTTCATGCGGAACCCGTATTTCCGTGGTGGTCTGTTTGTCCGGCTCCGGCCCGGGGCGAGCGAGTTGGTGGCGGCGGAACTGACCCGGATGGCCGGCCGCTTCCAGGCCTCGCCCGCCGACATCGACAACATCTGCCGGATGCGCCGCGAGCAGTTCGCTTTTGTCACCGCCTCCCGGCCTGCCGAGGAGACCCGGGACATCGCCGGCATTCGCTACGGTATGGTCCAGATCCGTCCCGGCGAAACGCTCTGGGGCCTGTTCCGGGGCGGATGGAAAAGCGTCAGCAACCTGGGCGTGAACCAGGAGTTCATGCAGCGACATCCCACGCTGGAGGCGGAGGATTACCAGGGCGACTGGATCTATTACCCGATCAGCCGAACGGACGGCGACACAACTCCTCCATAGCGACGGTGAGGGAATACTGCACCCGTAACCTGGCATTGGCTGTAGCATTCTGGGAGTTGAGTCCATGTACCGCACAGCATGCACGTCGAACAGTTATCGCCTGAAGTCCCGCTGCATCCTCGCGGGCGGAGCACTTCTGGCTTGTATCGCCATGGCCGACGCGGGCGTCACTGGTGGAGGCGGGGAAGATCCCTGTGAGTCCGACCCCTGCCTCCCCAAGTGCGACCCCTGCGGATGCCCCGAAACCAATTGCTGCCCTCAGTGCCCGTGCGATGCCGGCGAGTGCTGCGATAACGGCGACTGCGTCGCGAGCTGCGACGACGGCGATGACTGTACTACGGATTACTGCGATCCGGAGTTCGGGTTCTGCTATTCCGAATTGAAGGTCGATGATTGCGAGTGTAATCCGTATGGCTGCACCTGTAATGATTGCGCTTGGTTGCCACGGCAGGACCTGCCGAGTGGCCCCACTTCGTGTCCGGGTGAATGTGGCGAGGTGTGCACTGCAGCGGAGATACAGCGCATCCTCAATTGGGAATGCTGTGGTGGCTGTCCCAGTGAGGAGACTTGCCAGGAATCGGGACCGCCGGAGCAGCAGATTTCCGCAGCGCACTGGGACTGTTACTGTATCGAGCTCCTCGGCAATGAGTACTGCATCAAAACCAGCTATCCCGTCCGCTATGATTACATAACCGTTAACGGGTGTCTTTGCGGTTCATGAGGGCGATAGTGTCGATAGAGAGGATTAAACATGTCAGGAGTACGATTAGTCAAGATAGCATCGCGTGGAGAACGCCCCTCGGGAGGTTCCCTCTTGCGCTGTGCCGGAACCCTTCTTTTCCTCTTGCCGATACACGCCTCCAGTGCGTTCGCGGCCGATCCTCTGCACGAGGCATGTCAGGCCAATGAAACCGCTATCAGGACGGCCATACTGACCTTCGTCCGGGAGCTGGAATCCACGGGCCGAAACGTGCAAAGCCGGGAGGACAGATCGGACCGCGAGAAGCGACTGGATGGTCTGCATCTTCACCGGCATGATCGGGAGACGGTCTATTGTGACCTGGAAACGCTTCAGTGGAGGCACGAGCGTACCGATCTCCGGAACGTGACGACGCTCCTCGACCAGGCAGGTCTGCCGGAGAGCGAGCGGATCAATGTCTGTCGTGATGCCTCAATCCTTTATCGCGACTGTGTCTCGGCGATCCTGGAGAAGACCAAGTACAACCTCGCCATCCTCAGGACTCCGCGATCTCCCCCTCGAACGTACCGGTTCGATGCGCCTTTGCACCCTGGGTGCATTTCTCCGCGGTTCTTCGAATCAGATGGGTTCCGCGTCAGCCCGGTGTCCGAAACCGAGCTCGACGGAATCCCCGTTCAGCGGCTTGTCGTGACGACCAGTGGCGAGCACCCGCGAAGCATGGTGTTCTTTGCCGACCCCAAGATCGGGTATCGTTACCGGCGCGCGGAGCATCGCCAGCCGGACGGCTCTCTCTTGACCGAACACATCGCAACGGATTACCGGGTGGTTGACGGGATTCCATACCCCTTCGACTTCGTGGAACGACACTGGGCGAAGGGTGTCCAGGTTGAGCAGACGCATGTCATTGTGGAGCAGGCGAGATTCAATGTCTCCCTGGAGGGACAACTGCAAATCGACCTTCCGCCAGGCACGACTGTTCAGGACACCGTCGGCATGACAAGAAAGAGAAAGCTCCAGGATGGGGAAGCTATGACCATAGAGCAGCTTGGAAGGATCGCCGCCAGTTCTCGGCCTTCGCCGTGAGCCTTGTAGTCGGGAGCGCAAAAGAGGGCAAATGCGTATTTCCCATCAGTAAATCGTGACCCACAGTATGCGACCTTACTTGCGCATCGGCGGTGCGCCCAGCGCGGGGGCCGTGGCCGGGATGGGCGCAACGGCGGCACCGCCGGAGCCCGGGCCCACTTCGATGGCCGAGACGATGGCGTCGCCACCGTCCCGGCCGACGAAGCGGAGCGCGATCACGCCGTGGTTCGGCTCGATGCCGTCAAACACCAGATCGGCCGCATGGAACAGACCCTCATAGATTCGGGTGCCGTTGGGCGAGACCAGTCTGACAGTCGCCGGTCGCCCCGCCGCGGTCGCGGCGATGTCGAGGTTGGTGGCCATCGGCCGGCCGTTCATGAAAACGTCCATCGCCCGCTGCTGGGGTTCGAGCCGCCGATGCTCCATGAACTTGAGGCGGACGTGATAGGTGCCGGGTCCGCAGGTGACATAGGCGGTGAAGTCCTTGCCGCTCATGCCGTGGCGATAGAGGACCGGGTCCGTGGTATTGGCGACGGCCAGACGCCGCGGCGCGGTGTGCCAGTGCGCTTGCACAGGATCCACCAACTGGTCGCCCCGGATGACCACTTCCGTGGCCGGCCGCCAGGTCAGGCCGCGTGAGTCCACATAGTCCTCGCGTCCCGGATAGCCGAAGATCCATGCCTGCCGCTCCGTCGGCCCGCCGCCGGAGCCGAAGCCCGCGTTACCCTCGGCAGCAGAGTATTGGACGGCCTCTAACCACACGTGACTGCCGCGAGAGAGCGGATTGCCCCTGCCGGTGGTCACGATTCGCAGGGTGTGCTCACCCGGTGCGAGACCGTTCTTGTACCACAGTACGTGCCGCTCCAGACGATGCGGGTTCCAGCAATCCAGACCCACGGGCTGCCGGACCCCGTCGAGATGGATCTCCGCCTGGCCGCCGTCGGGACCGACGCAGCCGATGAGCCGGACCTGATTGCCCGCGAACGTGCAAACCGCTTCAGCCTCCGGGGTGGCGGCAGACCGCAGCGCGCCCCCCTGGTAAGCGGCCGATTCCCGGGTCGTCCATGAACCACGCCACGACCACTCGGTGTCCCCGAGAACCTGCTGCGGATCAACGCCGCTGACCGAGACCTCCCGTCGGCCGTCGTGGCGAATGGTCACGATACAATCGCCGTTAGACAGTGGTCGGATGTGGTAGCCGACATCCTTCAGTTCGGACCGCTCGTCAAGCGGCGTACCGTCGGCGATGACCTCCGCGGGCCTGAACGCCAATCGAAGCACGCTCAACGTCTCCGCCGGTGCGTCGAAGGTCGAGAACGCGACACGGCCCTTGTCGTACGTCACCCGCGTCACCACCGACGAGCTGCGCATGATGTGGTTTTCGCGGTTGGCCCCGAGCACCTCCGGCAACCAGGCCATCCCGTCGAGCACGTACGCGAGTGGGAACGGGTGCGCACACTGCAACCAGGTGTCGGCCACCACTTGTCCGCCGTCGAAACCGTCTTCGACGACGCCCGTCTCGTGGGCGTCGTAGGTTGCCAGAATGAACTGCCGCCGGGCCATTTCGCGTGCCCACTCGCTGCCGGTCCGGACGCCGTATTCCGCAAAGGCCGCTCCGAGCTGCATCGGCGGATACTGAAGCGAGCGGCCGCAGCATTGCGGACCCTCGGGAAACGCCCAGGCCCCGCTGTACACGTCGCCGCCCGACTCCGCCGGCACACACGCGCGGTGAAT
>CAZEEJ010000196.1:0-9941 GCA_964511155.1 uncultured Planctomycetales bacterium
CAGTCGATCCCACTGGATGGTTACCTGATAGCTTTGTACGTCGATTTGCGCATGCTTCGAAAAGCGGGGCGCAAGCCGCAGAGGCTCGAAATCCTTGACGGGATAGGCCAGATCCACCAGGCTCGCCTTGTCCGGCGCGGCATCGAGCATCACTCCCGGCCCGGCATACTCCAATCGCAGGATGGATCCCGTATCGCGGTCCAGTGTGATCCCCAAGCCGTTGAGCCGCACGGCCGTCGTCTCGGACTCGGCCGCCACGACCGCACGCGCCAAAGATGCAACCGCGGGGCAGATCAACAGCAACATCGCAAGCCAAGCCTTCATCACATGGTCCTTTCGACTGGCCATTCCGGATACCCACACCTGATCACATCGTTCAGGCGCGTCCGCCCATTGTACAGCTTCGACAGGAGGTTACGGCAGCACCGCGGATAATGCCTCCCGGCGGGTAGCGACGAACCGATACAGAGCGTCGTACAAATCCGCCAGTTCCGGCCGGGTGGCCATCTCGTGCACCGCGCGAAGACCCTGGTAGTAGCCCGCGGGCTGCCGTGCCCACTGGTCGTGCTCCGCCGGGATCACCTCGAGGTAATCCCGCAGCTTCTGCCGGGCGGCCTCGTCACGAACCAGGCTTTCGTCGCATTCAACCTCGACCCCGCACGGCACCGATGCGGCCGCACGCACGATTCTCGCCAAGTCGTCCCGCGTCTTGTTGTGCCGGGGAAAAAAGTAGTTGGGCTGCACCATGAGGTAGTCGAGGCGCTCGCTCGGTTCCCCTCCGTGCAGCAGGTCGGCCACCACCGGCAGCCGTTCCTGCCCGTATGGACTGTAGGGTATCCAGGTGAGCGTCAGCGGCCGGCCGTCCACCCATAGCGTATGCACGTGCCGGGCCACCTGCCGGATCAGCCCCACGTCGCTTCGCAGTTGTTCATCGGTCACCTGGTCGCGCGGCCGCAGATTCATATGCGACTCGTTGAACCAGTAAAAGCCGAGCAGTCGCAGGTGCTTGAATGCCGCCCCATGCCAGCGGCCCAGGGCCTGGTCGATGTACCACCGGGCGGCCTCCAACCGTGGCTCGTCGCTGGTGCGAAAGTCCCAGGTCGGCCCGGGCATGGACTCACCCCAGTCGCCCACACGCACGTCCGAGTACGGCAGCGTGAGGATGACCTCGATCCGGATCGGCCGGCTCAGTTGCCGCTCCAACGCCGCCGCCGTCTGCTCGAGCGCGTTCAGTTGCAGCTCCTTGGCGAACAGCCGATCGAGGCACTCTTCCCAGTCCGGGCGGGTGGTCGGCTTGATGTTCGTACCCGCCTCGAACAACGCTCCCCGCGAGCTGCGCCGGTACATCCACAGCACACTATCGAACAGCGTATCCACCGGCCGCTCCGCATCCGTGCCGCGCTGCTCATGGCGGGCCAGGTAGTGCTTCAGCAGGTCCGGTGTCCAATTCCGCGGACCCTTCGCGTCGAAGCCGTAGTAGAGCAGCACCACGTTGGGCGCCGTCGGCCGATCCATCCGCGACTGATCCGCATCCGTCGGTCGACTGCCCGTTCCGGAAACGTCGCCGAACGCAACGGAACCACCCACCAGCAGCGCCACGACCATCCCCCCTCGCCACCGCGAAAGCTTCGAGATCCCATAGCACCTGCTCTCATCACCTCGTGTTCGATCACATCGTTGCATCATGAATCACCCAAGACCATGTTTGCCCGCATTCCCAATTCCCAATTCCCAATTCTCAATTCGCCATTCTCACTTCTCACTTCTCACTTCTCACCTCTCACTTCTCACCTCTCACTTCTCACCTCTCACTTCTCACCTCTCACTTCCCCTCAAACGGCTCAATATGCACCAGCACGTCGATCACCTCCGGTTCCTCGTTCAGCAACCGGTCCTTGACCGCGTGGGCGATGTGGTGGCCTTCACGGACGGTCAGTTGCGGGTCCACGAGGACATGCAGATCGACCTGCAGGCCCGGGCCGATGTGCCGGGTCCGCATGGCGTGAACCGAACGCACGCCCGGCGTGCCCGTCACCAGGTCATGCAGGCGATCGCTGGTCTCCTGCGACGTACCGGCATCCACGAGTTGGTTGAGTGCCGGCCAGATGATGCGCCAGGCCGCCCGGATGATCAGCAGCGACACCACGATCGCCCCGACGTGGTCGAGAAACGTCCACGACGGGTGGATGCGCGTCCCCAGAACGGCCAGGGCCACGGGCACCGAACTCAGCGCGTCCGAGCGATGATGCCAGGCGTTGGCGATCAGGGCCGACGAACGCACTCGCCAGCCGACGCGCGTCGTCCACTGATACAGCACTTCCTTGCTGACGATCGAGAGGCAGGCGACGACGAACGCGCTCCAGCCGGGTATCGAGCCGTGGTGCTGTTCGAGCGTCACGATGGCCCGATATCCGAGACCGACCCCGACCCCCGCCAGCATGAGTCCGATGACCGAAGTGATGATAGTCTCGATGCGACCGTGGCCGTGGGGATGCCCCGCGTCCGCCGGTGCCGACCAGTAACGTGCGCCGACCAGCACGGCGACGTCCGTGATGCTGTCCGACAGGCTGTGCACGGCATCGGCCACCAGGGCCTGGCTCGACGCCACGACCCCGATGACGAACTTGGCCGCGGAGAGCACCAGGTTGATCGCCAGCCCCCACCAGGTGACCCACCGGACCGCCGCGTTCCGCTTCTGGAGATCGATCTGCCCCGCCGGCGAATCAACGGATGGAGCGTCAGCCGCCTGCTGTTTCGGTGTCTGGCTGGTATCCATGGCAGCGCCTTCCGTGTCCCGCTGGAGCCGTCCGGCAATCACAGCGTCAGCAGCGGGCACAGGTCGGTCCAGGTCAGGTCCGGCGACTCGGTGCCGATGTCTTTGATGCGATCCGCCCGGTTGACCCAGGCGGCCTTGAGGCCGGCCCGATGGGCACCTTGAATGTCGCTGTGCAGCGAGTCTCCCACGTGCAACACGCGATCCGGCGCCCAGCCGGTCAAAGCCAGGGCGTGCTCAAAGATCCGCGGCTCGGGCTTGTAGCTCCGGGCCGCCTCCGAGGTCACCACATACTGCACCGGCAACCCGTGGTGGCCGATCGCCGCACGCAGCTCACGCTCGTCGGCATTACTGACGATGCAGACCGGCAGATGCAGCCGGGCGAAGACCTCGGCGACTTCCTCGAACAGCGTCGGCCGCACCATGTACGCGTTGAACCGCTCGATGTACGGGTCGGGGTCGATCGGCCCGACGTGCGGCCGCAGCGTCTCGACCAGCGTGTCCCGCTCGATGTCCACCAGCAGGCGGAACGGCCCCCCGTCCACCGCCTCGATGGCCGCGAAGTAGTGGTCCCCCCACCGCGAGGCCAGGTCCGCGGCACTGATGGCCAGCCCGTGGTCCGCGGCCACCTGCCCACAGATCGACTCCACCGCGTGGCGATCGCCTGAGGCCACGGTACCGTAAAAG
This sequence comes from uncultured Planctomycetales bacterium, assembly GCA_964511155.1. Classification (GTDB taxonomy): domain Bacteria; phylum Planctomycetota; class Phycisphaerae; order UBA1845; family PWPN01; genus JAAYDF01. The sequence goes on from CAZEEJ010000196.1 coordinate 3,461, forward strand.
TCCAGAAAGATGCCCTGCACGTCGGTCATCGGTGCTCCTTTGCCACCCTGAGCGGAGGGCATTATAGTGTGAAGCCCACCCGGGAGCGCGTTTCCGGGCGTCACCAGCCGGCCACAGCGGCCGGGCGGAGGCTTTTGTCTTGGCGGATGAGACCACAACCGGTGCGGAACAAGGCGGCGCCGTCCCCGCGGTAGCCCAACGCGTGGACGTACCCAAAGGCGTCTGGCAGCAATGCCCCGCCTGTCAGGCCACCGTGCACGCCAAAGCCCTTGAAGAGGCCCTCTTCGTCTGCCCGGAGTGCAGCTACCACCATCGCATCGCCGCCCGCACCCGGATCGAGCAGCTGGTTGACCCCGGCACCTTCGAGGAGTTCCTCATCGATCTGGTCAGCACCGACCCGCTCAGCTTCAAAGACCGCATGGGATACAAAGACCGCGTCAAGCAGGCCCAGGAGAAAACCCACGAGACCGAGGCCGTCGTGGTCGGCAAGGCGTTCATCCGCGGCCGACCCGTCATCCTGGCCGCCATGGACCCGTTCTTCATCATGGCCTCCATGGGGGCCGTGGTGGGCGAGAAGATCGCCGCCGGCATCGAGCGGGCTACCGATGAGAACGTCCCCTTTGTCGTGGTCACCGCCTCCGGCGGAGCCCGCATGCAGGAGGGTATGGTCTCACTGGTCCAGATGGCCAAGACCTCGGCCGCGGTCGCCCGCCTCGACGACGCAGGCGGGCTCTACATCGTGGTCATGACCGACCCCACCACGGCCGGCGTCGCCGCCAGCTTCGCCTCGCTCGGCGACATCCACCTGGCTGAGCCCGGTGCCATGGTCGGCTTCGCCGGCCCACGGGTCATCCAGAACACCATCAAGGCCACCCTGCCCGCCGGCTTCCAGTCCGCGGAGTTCATGCTCGAGCACGGCTTCATCGACCGCATTGTGCCCCGAAAGCTTCTGCGGACCGAGATCGCCCGCATCATCGACTACGCCGGCAAGTAACCGCGCCGCCCTGGGCCGCTCCCTTCCCTCGTGCAGTCCGGCTTACCGCCCGGTTCAGTCCGGCTTACCACTGGATGGTCGTTTTCGTCAACAAATCGCAAGCCCCCCGGCTGCCTGACCGATACACACCGCGAGGATCGGAAACCGGCCCTGATGGGTGAGCCCCCGGTCGCGGAGAGCTGTGCGAATGTCCACATCGAGCAAGCCGCCCCTGCTGAGCGAGAAGCCGCCCCTGCTGAGCGAATTGGCCGGCGATCCGGACATGCTCGAACTGATCCAGGAGTTCGTGCGGGCGCTGCCAGACCGGGTCAACGCCATCGTTGAGGCCCTCGGCTCGAACGACCTGGCTACGCTCAGGCGGCTGGCGCACCAGCTCAAGGGCGCCGGCGGCGGGTATGGCTTTGGGAGCATCAGCCAAGCCGCCGCGGCCCTGGAAAGCTCCGCCCGGGCGGCCACCGCAGTCGGGGAACTCACCGCCGAGGTCCAGGAGCTCATCGCCCTGTGCCAGCGGGCCCGCAGCACCGCCCCGTAGCCCCCCACTGCCCCTGCGCCTCCTCCATCCCCCGCCGCACCCCCGGTTATCCCCAACAACTCACAAGTGAGTTGTGGATAACTCACAGTCCCGGTATTGAAACCCGTGTCCGGTGTCGCGACGAACCCTCTTTTGCGTCCACCCATCTCTTAACTACCTATAAAACATTAAGTTATGCCAGAAAACGTGTTCTCTGAACGTAAGATGTGGCGGAATCTGGTAGGATCGTGAAAGATTTTGATTGAATTCGCGCACGATCTGGCGATAATAGGCGCAGGTTTGTGGAGAGCGAGAAGGCGGTCCGGCCGGGAGAAGAAAGGCTGGGGCGGGGAGAGAGCGGAAGGTTGGGGCGGGGAGAGGGAAGGTTGGGGCGGGGAGAGGGAAGGTTGGGGCGGGAGAGGATGAGGCAGGATTTCGGCGGATGAGGAGGCCGTGATGACGGCGGATGAGCGACGGCAGCAGTTATCGGAGGTGCTGGCCCGTCGCGGGTTCGCGGATCTTTCGTCGCTGGCGGCGGAGCTGAGCGTGTCGGACTCGACCGTTCGGCGGGACCTGGCCCAACTGGAGGAGGAGGGTCTGGTTCGGCGGACGCACGGCGGGGCGGTTTTTGTGAGCGACCGGTTCAGCGCGTTGAACTACGCGACGCGCGAATCGACGGCGGTGGCGGAGAAGCAGGCGATCGGCAAAGCAACGGCCGAGCTGATCGAGGACGACGAGACGGTTCTCCTGGACGGTGGGACGACGACGTTTCAGGTGGCCCGGCATCTGGTGACGCGTTCGCTGTCGGTGGTGACGAACTCGCTGCCGATCGCGAACCTGCTGGGGGCGGTGCCGAGTATTGAGTTAATTTTCGTGGGAGGATACATCTATCCGCGGACGGGGGTGGCGTTGGGTCCGCTGGCGAACCAGGCGCTGGCCTCGCTGAACGTGAGCAAGGCGATCATCGGCGTGGCGGGGATCACGGAAGAGGGGTTGTATAACGCGAACGTGCTGATGGTGGATGCCGAGCGGCAGATGATGGAATCGGCGGACGAGGTGGTGGTGGTGGCGGATCACGGGAAGTTTGATCGGCGGGCGCTGGCTCGGCTGGGGGGCTGGGACCTGGTGGACCGGGTGGTGAGCGACAGCGGGCTGGAGCCGTACTGGCAGGAGATGGTACGGACGGTGGGTGCCGAGTTGATCATCGCGCCGCGGCATGCATCGGCCGTGGGAGGTAGGGCATGAGTATGGTGTCTACGGCGAAGGGCCTGGATCGGACGGCCATTGAGGGGCTGGTTCGGGAGGTGGTGCGTCAGCGGCTGGGCAAGCCGGCGGCGGTTGCACCGCAGGGACCGAAGCCCGACCTGCGGGTGAACATTTCCGCGCGGCACATGCACATCACGCAGCAGGACCTGGAGACGCTGTTCGGGCCGGGGGCGAAGCTGACGGTGTTTCGGTCGCTGTACCAGGAAGGGCAGTTCGCCAGCGAGCAGTTGGTGACGATTATTGGGCCGCGGCACCGGACGATCACGAACCTGCGGATTCTGGGGCCTTGTCGGCCGGAGAACCAGATCGAGCTGGCGTTCACGGACGGCATCGCGATGGGGATTGATTTGCCGGTGCGGATGAGCGGCGACATCAAGGGGACGCCGGGCTGCATCGTGCTGGGGCCCAAGGGGCACATCGAGATGAAGGAGGGTGTGATCCGGGCGTTGCGGCATGCGCACATGAGCCCGGCGGACGCGGCGTATTATGGCGTGCAGAACGGTGCTGCGATGCGGTTGGCGATTGAGAGCAACTGCGGGATTACGCTGGAGGGGGTGGTGGCCCGGGTGCATCCGTCGTTCAAGCTGGAGGTGCACCTGGATACGGACGAGGGTAACGCGAGCAATTTGGCGAATGCCACTCGCGTGGAATTGCTGAAGGGTGCGTCCTGAGACCCTATGGTGGCCGGGCACCGGCGGGACGTGGCTCGACCGAGCTCGCCGAGGTCCGGTGTCACACCGGTACCGGCGAGACGCCGGTGCCACACCGGGGGGGGGCTTGAGGGCGCGTTGTGGTCGACGGTTTTGTTGTTTAAGGAACCGAGGCAAGGGTTCATAAAGAGGAGTGCCACACATGGCAACACTGGAAGCGTTAGGGATGGTGGAGACGAAGGGGTTGGTGCCGTTGATCGAGGCGGCGGACGCGATGCTGAAGGCGGCGAACGTGCGTCTGGTCGGTTACGAGAAGGTGGGCAAGGGCTACGTGACGGCGTTCGTGAAGGGCGACGTGGCGGCGGTGAAGCAGGCGACGGACTCGGGCTCGGCGGCGGCGTCGAAGGTGGGCGAGGTGATCAGCGTGCACGTGATTCCGCGGCCGCACGATGATCTGTCGAACATGCTGCCGGGCGGCGCGGCGAAGGGGAAGGGGAAGTAGGAAATAGGCAGAAGGCAGTGGGCAGTAGGCAGTGGGCAGTAGGCAGTGGGCAGTAGGCAGTGGGCAGTAGGCAGTGAGAAGTGAGAGAGGGGCTGCGAGGAGGTCGCGGCCCCGGAATTGGAGTTGAAGCGATGAGCGATGCATTGGGTTTTGTGGAAACGATGGGCTACACGGGCCTGGTCGAGGCGACGGACGCGATGTGCAAGGCGGCCAACGTGGATCTGGTGAAGAGCGTGCAGATCGGCGGCGGGCTGGTGACCACGATCGTGCGGGGCGACGTGGGCAGCGTGAAGGCGGCGGTGGATGCCGGCGCGGATGCGGCTAACCGGGTGGGTGAGCTGATGTCGGCGCATGTGATTGCCCGGCCGCACGAGGGGTTGAGCGGCGTGTTCTTCTGATGGGGCTCGCGCGGTAGTGCGAAGCCGCAAGCGGCGGTGGGAGAGTGCGAAGCCGTGAGCGGTGCGAAGCCGCAAGCGGTGGTGGGAGAGTGCGAAGCCGTGAGCGGTGCGAAGCCGCAAGCGGCGTTGGGGCGAATGGCATGATTGTGCTGGTGGCCAACATAGGCAGCACGTCGTTCAAGTTTCGGCTGTTCGACATGACGGACGAGCGGGAGCTGGTCCGCGGCGGTGTCGAGCGGATCGGCAGCGACAACGCGAGCGTGAAGGTCGGCGATCAGAGCTGGGCGGGCGCGATTGGCGATCACGGCGAGGCGATCGAGCGGTGCCTGGCCATGCTGCCGGACCCGGCGGTGCACGTTGACGCGATCGGGTTCAAGGCGGTGCACGGCGGGGCGATCTCGGGTGCGGTGCGGGTGGATGATCGCGTGCTGGCGACGATGACGGAGTTTGCGGACATTGCGCCGGCGCACAACCCGCCGTACGTAGCGGCGATGAAGGCGTTCGCGGCCCGGCTGCCGGAGGTGCCGCAGGTGGCGGCGTTCGAGACGGCGTTTCATCAGACGATCCCGGCGTCGCGGACGACGTACGGCATACCCTGGCCGTGGACGCAGGCGGGGGTGCGGCGGTACGGGTTCCACGGGGCGAGCCACCGCTACATTGCGGTGCGTACGGCGGAGCTGCTCGGGCGGGAGGATCTGCGGATCATCTCGTGCCACGTCGGGGGGAGCAGCTCGATCTGTGCGATCGACCGGGGGCGGAGCGTGGCCAACAGTTTCGGCAGCACACCGCAGTCGGGTTTGCCGCACAACAACCGGGTGGGCGACTTCGACCCTTACGTGCTGCTCAAGGCGTTGCCGGCCTTCGGTCTGACGTTCGAGGAAGCCCTGGCCGTGATGGCCCGCGAAGGCGGATTGCTGGGGATCAGCGGGGTGAGCAACGACCTGCGGGATATCGAACGGGCGGCGGCGGAGGGCAACGAGCGGGCGAAGCTGGCCAACGAGGTGCTGGTCGAGGCGGTGCGGCACTACATCGGGGCTTACTTGGCGGTGCTCAACGGGGCGGACGTGCTGGTGTTCACCGGCGGGATCGGGGAGAACGGCTGGGAGTTCCGGGAGCTGGTGTGCACGGGGTTTGATTATGCCGGGCTGCGGCTGGACCGGGAGCGCAACCGGGTGCGGGGGCGGGAGACGACGGTGTCGGCGGACGATTCGCGGGTGCGGATCATGACGATTCCGGCGAATGAGGAGTTGATTGTGGCGCGGCAGACGCGCGGCGTGCTGGGGGAGAAGACAGGAGGCACAAAGGCAGAAGGCACAAAGGCAGAAGTGAGAAGTGAGAAGTGAGAAGTGACAGGGCGGTTGGTCATTCCATCTGCGTTTATCGGTGTGATCTGTGGGCAGAAGAAAGAAGGGCCCACAGATCACACGGATGGACACAGATGAATTCGGGATTAGTGGGATTTGAGATTGCAGAGTTGAGAATGGGTGTTGCGTTACGCGTGGGTGCGTGGCGCAGGTGAATACAGGAGTACAGGGTCATGGCTCAGGAAGCGTTGGGATTGATTGAGACGCGCGGCATGGTGGCGTTGGTGGAAGCGACGGACGCGGCGTTGAAGGCGGCGAACGTGGCCTACCGGGGCTGGAAGCAGGTGGGTTCGGGCCTGGTGACGGTCGTGCTGACGGGCGACGTGGCGGCGGTGAAGGCCGCGGTGGACGCGGGCGCGGCGGCGGCGGCGAAGATCGGCGAGGTGGTGAGCGTGGATGTGATTGCCCGGCCGCACGTCGAAGTGGACAAGGTTTTGCCGGCGCGCTGAGGTGCGGGTGCGTGGTTTGGTCGGCCCGGGGCAGAGGGCTGCACATGAAGCCTCGAGGTTGTGGCACGGTGTCAGGGCAGCGTGAACGGCCCCTTCAGGGCCGATGCCGAGGGGGGCGTCCGTTTCCAGGCCTTCGGCCTGGGCTGATGGAACGAGCCCTTCAGGCTCGAAGACCCGGGGCGGCGGCGTTGAGAGGCGGCCATGCTCGGCGGCATGCGAAAACAATCATGCTCGACGGTATGGGAGAGCGATCATGCTCAGCGGCATGGGAAAGCGATGATGCTCGACGGCGTCGAGGAGCGAGGATGCCCGGCGGCACAGGGAAACGATGATGTTGAGCGGCGTCA
>CAZEEJ010000197.1:0-9868 GCA_964511155.1 uncultured Planctomycetales bacterium
GGCAACATGAAGGGGCGGACACGATCATGCGGAAGACCCGATCAGGCCAAATGGCCCCAGCGAGAGGACGCCCCGCATAGTTGGCGCGTTCCGGCGGCCAAGATCATCGAGAATGACTGGTCGCTGGCCGCCGGGCGATACAAGCCGGTGACGGTCGAGACGGTCAACCACGACACGCCAAGCAAGATCCTGGGCGACCTGCTCAAGCTGGAGGACGAAATCCGCGCGAAGGCCGGGAAACTGCTGGAGAACATCGCTTGATGCAACTACTTGCCGGATAGCCGGTTACGAGCTTTTCCTCGACTGTCGCCGTGGGTGTGGTATATTTGTGTTACAGCTCCCCCGCGTCAAGCGGGTTGGGCAGTCTATATGACTGCCCGTTTTTATGCGCCCGCACGGAAGGGGGCTGCGCATGAACCGTCGCAGCATCGTCTATATCGACGGGTTCAACTTCTACTGCGGTGCGGTGCGGTGCGGGGCACGCGGCACAAGTGGCTGAATCTGGAGTCGGTGTTTCGGCGGCTGCGCCCGGACGACGAGCTCCAGGCCATCTACTACTTCACGGCCCTGGTGAACGGCCCCAAGCGGTCCCGCCAGGAGTGCTACCTTCGGGCGCTGAGCACGCTCCCGGCCATCCGCGTTATTCTCGGCAAGTTCAAGATCAAGGGCGTTCGATGCCGCGTGGCAGGCTGTTCCTATCGCGGCTCGCGATTCTTCGACGCTCCGGAGGAGAAGCGCACGGACGTGAACATCGCGCTGCAGTTGCTCGACGATGTTCATTACGACCGCGCAGATCGGCTCATCCTGGTGAGCGGCGACTCGGACCTGGTGCCTGCCCTGGAAATGGTCAAGGCCGAGTCGCCCCAAACGCAGGTGATCGTCTACGTCCCGTCGCGGCACCCGGTTCGCGGGGCGGCCACGGAACTGCGGGGGGCGGCGGACAAGGACAAGACCTTTCCGCTGCGGCTGCTGGAGGTCTGTCAGTTCCCTGCCGAGATCCCGGACGGGCGCGGCGGCGTCATCCGCAAGCCTGCGGGCTGGTAGCAGAAAGCAGGTGCCGATGTGCTGACAAGGCAGGGACAAAGCAGCGGCAGCGCAGAAACGGGAACCAAACAGGTGCCTGTCCGATCTTTCCCCGCCTTTCCCTATTCCGCGGCAACAAAATCGAGACCCTCCTTCAACCGCTTGGTCTCACTCACGAGATGGAGTGTGTAGCGAAACAGTACGTCCGTGCTGCTTCCTTTCTTCCCGGCTTTGAACTGTAACTGCTCCCGGAGGCCAAGCTCTCTGGCGATCTCAGGGGAAGGACGGAGGTGTCGAACGTCATTGCCGCACCACCTGTTCTTACCCTGGCCGAGCGGGTGCAGAAAGGGGAAATACCGGCAGGGATCACCATGCGAAAGAGTAATCATGCTCTGATTGCCCTGGCGCCCAAACCGATTCCCCAGCTTCGACCTGAGGTGGCTATCCGTCTTCCCGCCGAACGCTACCAAGATGTGCGGTGACAAGATCTCCAGCTCCCTCAGGTAGTAGTTGCAGTGTTTGTACATGGCGCCCCCCGGGTTCGATTTGCCCCTCTTGCCAGCACATTTGACCAGGTTATTGATCGCGCAGAACCGCAGCGAGGAGCTCCCGCCTGCGGGGAACACTCCCGCCCGAATCATTTCCTCCATGATCAGTTGAATCCCGTATCGCGGGTCTCCGCGTTTATCCTCTCCCGACCGGCGGCTCTTGTTGGGATGGCCGGTTACGGTTCCAGCGTCCTGCATTCCGCGAAACAACTTGTGACCATGTTCCCACTCGGTGAGGTAATGTCGGAAGACTGCATCCGGAGTCGCATCCGGGTGGGCCGACAGAAACTCCTCGACGGATTCCCGGGTGCCGAACCAGCCGACGTCTTTATTCCAGGTTGGGTTGAGCCGTGTGAATAGTATCCTCGGGAGGCCCGGCTGCCCGTAGTCCTCACCAACGAAACTCATCTCCGGCCCGTGCCTGTACAAGCCATCGGATACGTCCGCCAGTTCGCTCCTGCAGGCCCCGTCTTCAAGGGCATGCCGACAATCCATGACCTCTCGCCCGAGCGCAAGCAGATCAACTTGGTATCTCATCTCACCCTCTCGCAGACAACGAGATCACCCTGGAAAAGGGAAAGGGGATGTCATTGTGAACTTGATTCGCTTTTCCGTCGCGTTGTGACCCTCAGAACTTCACAAAACACCACGCCGACTGTCCAATTGCGTTGTTCGCTCGACACGATTCGAGGTCGATCTGGATGCCACCTTGGTTACTGCCGGGAAGCCCACCTGTCAAATGTCCTTGGTCGGGTAGCTTGAGAATGGGTTGCCAGAATCGCCAGGCCGGATGGATCGAGTGGATGACTACGTCTCCGGCCGGCGGGCGCCGTGGCGGACGTGCAGGATGTGGACGACTCCGGCCTGCTCCTCGACGCGGAAGCGAACCAGGTACGGCCGGATGGGGATGGAGCGGATGCCTTTCTTCTCTTCCCCCTCCAACACCTTGAAGCGGTAGGGCATGAACTCGAGGCCGTCGATGGCGTCCAGGATGCGCTCGATCATCCCGGCGGCATTGTCGGGCGAGTCCTGGGCGATGTAGTCGAAGATGCTCTGCAGGTCGGAGAGGGCACGCGGGGTGACTCGGACGCGATAGAGGTTGGGCATGGGAGCTACCCGCGGAGGTACCGGCCCCGAAGCTTCGCCCGGACCTTCCGCCAGTCGAGATCCTGGCCGCGGGCAATCTGCTGTTCGGACTCCTCGATGGCGGCGCGGTCGGCGGCGTCGAGTTTATCGGGCTCCGGATCGAGCATCAGGCGGGCCAGTCCCGCCTCCACGACCTCGGTCGGCGAGGCAAAATGGCCGGCCTTCACTTGCTCGTCGATGAACTGCTTCAACTCGGGTTTGAGTGGAACATCCATGGCATCGTGCTCCTCTGCTACTTGTCAGCATAGCGACCGACGCGTGGAATGGAAAGCGCCGGGGCATGCGGGGCGGTCAGCCATTGCGTGTCCCGTGACCGTTCACGGGCCGGCGGATATGGGAAGGCGAGCCGGGAGGGCAGACGGCGGATTCGCCGGTGGGATTCTCGCACCGGCCACATGAACGGTCCCTTCAGGACCGACCTGGGTGGGGTGATCTCGTCCCCAGGCCTTCGGCCTGGGCTGACGGAACGAGCCCTTCAGGCTCGAGGTTCCTGTGCGGATCTGGCTCGCTCGGGAAGGGGGACGGGCACTTTTTCACCTTGAAACCTCTCGGACGCGACGGTACCGCCATGCTGTCAAGTGACTGAACCGCATTGAAAGCCCTCGGGCCGGCAAAAAAGAGCCAGCCCCCGGACGCGAGCCTTCTGCGCGGATGATGCTCGAAGGTTGTGAGGTCACTTCCCTGATGTATCGACGGTATGGCAAACGACGAAACGGTTACCCGGCAGGTGCGCCCCGCGGGGGCAGGGGGGGCGCCGGGCGGTGTTCAATCTGCGCAGCCGGCAATCCCCGCGACGTCGGGGCCGCGGAAGCAGCGCTGAAAGACGCCGAAGTCCGTCTGATCCACGTCGGCGTCTTCGTCGAAGTCCGCAGCGATCTTGCCGTCGAGGCCCGGGGCGAGCGGGCAACCCTGGGGGACGGCCGGGAGGTAGGCGACGTTCGGACCGGTTGCGCAGGCCTCGAAAATGGCGAAGTCGTCGGCGTCGACATCGCAATCGCCGTCGAAATCGGCCTGGAGCGGCGGGGCGACGTTCACGGCATAGTCGAATGTTCCGTTGGCAGCGCCGGCGGCGTTGTAACCCTTCACGTGCAGGTACCAGGTTCCGAGGGCATTGGGGACGGTGGTCAGCGTGCCGGTGGACCACTCCGGCTCGTTGTCCGTCCAGAGGTGCTCGGGGGCCTGGTCCCAGACGTAGCGATAGAGCTGCACGGAACCGATGCCAAAGGCGGACGCCGCGGTCCAGACGATCTCGCTGTTGATGCAGGCCAGGGAGGGACCGCTCACGCTGCCGGCACCGGGCGGAGTGGAGAGCGTCCACATGACGGCGGGCGGGCTGTCGGCGGTCTCGACCGCATCGCCGTTTCTCGCTCGGGCCACGAAGGTGTAGGGGGTATTCGGCTGCAGCCCGGTGGAAGTCCACGGTGCGGTGATGGTCTGCCACGCGGAGCTGGTATCGGCGGTGGTGTTTGAGATTCGCACGCCGGAGCTGCCCGATGCGAGCCCGGACAGCGTGCCCTCGGGGCCGGCCTGGATGCTCGCTGCGGTGATGGTCCCGAAGGTGACGCCGGCGGGCGTTTCAATGTGCGTGTAGCGCGTCTGGCCCGTGGAGCCCGCCGATTCGCCGAAGGCGTTGAATGCATGGACCTTGCGGGAGTACTGCGTGTTGGGCGTCAGGTTCGTCTCCGTCCAGTTCGTGGTGTTGGCCGCCAGGTCGGGGGAGAGCGCGGCTCCGCCCGCATCTTTCACGCGGTAGCCGGTCTCGGTGGCCACGTCGGCCCATTCCCAGCGGATGCTGGTGGTGCTGAGGACGGCCGGCGTCGCGTCAGCCGGAACCGCCGGGGCACCGGTGCAGGCGGGCTCGACATCGTCGATCCAGAGCGATCCCGAAGTCCCGCCGGTCACGGTCATGTCGAGGTAGATGGTGATGACGCTGCTCAAGGCGGTGACCGGCTGTTGTGTCTGTACCCAGTTGGTTGAGGTCGGAACGGTTTTCCAGATGATCTGTGCGCTCTGCGGGTTTGTGCCTCCGTAGGGGTCGATCCCGATATACGGGGCCACTTGGCTGTTGGAGCAGCGGAACCAGCCGCGGATGGTGTAGCCCTGCCCCGCGGTCGTATTGAACTGCTGGTAGATACCGCCTTCGCTGCTGCTGCTGGCGGATTCGATCCGCTGCGACCAGGCGCCGCTGTACTTCTGCGAGGAGTCGGCGGCGCAGGTGACATTGCCGGCGTAGTTGTACTTCGTCCAGTGGTTGGCGACGCCGCTGGTGAAGCCGTCCTCGAAGCCGGGGTTCTGCAGGCAGGTAAACCCACTGCCGCCGCCGACGGTGTAAGGGCCGAGGTTGAGGACGGCGCTGCTGGCGACTGCAGGGCTCGCATTGTTGTACGAGCGCAGATGAAGGTACCAGCTCCCGCTGGCCCCGACCTGGGTCACCAGTGATCCAGCGGTCCAGAAAGTCTCTCCGGTCCAGTTGCCAGGCGTCCCCGCGGTCTGATTCCAGAGCCAGCCGAACTTGCCGACGCGGGCAGGCCCGTCACCGAAGCCGTTGGTGGCGGTGAAGCTCACGTTCCCATTGGGGCTCAAGCCCGACGCGCTGGAGCTCTGGTCACAGGAGACGGTCGGCGTCGCGGTCGTCGTGCCGTAGGCGGGCGCCAGGGCCAGCGTGTGGCTTGTCTGGCCAGCGGACGGCGCGGATTCGCCGCAGGCATTGAACGCGACGAGCCGGCGGGTGTACGGCGTGTTGGCGGCCAGGCCGGTCTCCTGCCATTGCGTAGCGTTCACCGTGAGGTCGCCGGACTTGCTGACACCGCCCGTGTCCTTCACCCGGTAGCCGTTTTCGTTGGCGACATCCGTCCACCTCCAGGTGATGCGATCGGTTCCGCCGACGGTGGGCGTCCCGTCGGGCGGGGTGGACGGGATGGAGGACGAGAGCGCGAGCGTTGCGGCATTCGTGGGAGTGCTGCCGACGGCGTTGGTGGCGATGCAATGATAGTTGCCCGTGTCGCCGGCGCCGGCGTTGAGGATTGTCAGCGTGGGGGTGGTGACACCCGAGAAATGGCCGTCGTTGGCCAGATCGTCGCCATCTTTCTGCCACTGGTAGCTGATCGGGGCGGCGCCGGTTGCGGCCATGGTGAAGGTGACGTTGCCGTCCAGGCAGCCGACCTGTGAGGCCGGGTGCAGCGCGATGACCGGGGCCGAGGGCGGCGCGTCGCTGATGTCCGCGAGGAAGGCCATCTCGATGGCGGCGGAGGCGGGATTGTCGTCATCGTCGTAGAACCCATAACCAGCAAGCAGCGTACCGTCGGCCGACACGCCGACCACGCGCGACAGCGAGGCCCATCGGCTCATGTCGACGCCCTTGGACTGCAGCACCGCGTCCAGGTCGTTGACGCCCGCGTTCGTCCAGTAGACCGCCTTGTAGCCGGTGTACTTGAAGGTACCGTAGCTGGTCCCGCCGATGACCGGGTTGGTGGCGTGGTCCGAGACGGCGTAGGCGTAGCTCAGCGTGTCGCCGGCGCCGAGCGTGCCGAGGTCGATGGGCCGCGTCCAGGAGAGCGATGGCTGCGGCGCAAGTTGCGGATTCGTGGGCACCTGCCACTTGAAGGCATGGTAGAGATTGAGATTCGCCGCGGTGTAGGTCAGGTAACCGACGGCCCAGCGGGCATTGGGCGCGATGGCGGTTGCCCTGCCCTTGTAGTAGTTGGCGTCGCCGTAGCCGGCAAACCGGTTGAGCTGGTCCCAACCGCAGTTTCCGCCGCCGGAGCAGTTCTCGTTCCAGTTGAAGATGAGAATCGGCTTGTCATAGCGCCAATCGTATGCGGCCTGCGTCCCGTCCGTGCCGTAGCTGTTGCCCCAGTTGTTCTTGCCGACGGCCCAGCCGTTGTATGCCACGCTGTAGAGGTCCTGGTAGTATCCCCAGAAGTCGATGTAGGTGCTGGACGAGCCGTCGTAGCGATACCCTTTCTGGTTCTCGGTCGGGAAGCTGCTGCCGACCACCCACAGTTGCTGGGTCGCCGGGTTCTGGATGATCCCGTAGACGCTTCGCGTGCCGCTGCCTGGCTGGGGCGGCAGGATGGTCCAGTTGCCATTCTGGTAGATGCGGCCGTACCCGCCGATGTTGGCGCTGACCCGGAGCGTGCCGCCCGACTGGGTCGTGCAGCCGGTGACCTCGAGGCTGCCGCCGGGATAGGGGAGTTGCTGGAGGCCCTGGGTCTTCGACCAGGAGAAGGGGACGACGGCCCCGCCTTTGCGGCTCGTTCCGACGATCCAGTTCCCGTCGGCGGACAGGGCCTTGGCCTGGCTGAACTTGCCGCTGGTGTCCTCGAGCACTCCGACCACCCACAGGCCCGCACCGTTTGTTGGTGCAGAGCTGGTTGCGATCAGGCCGATCACGATCACAAAACTGAAGGTCTTCCGCATCAGATGCGCCCCTCTCTACCGGTTTCCAGAGATGCCGCAGCAGTCGGACTGCTGACATTCACCCCCCCTCGGTCGGATTGCCCCGGTCGTGAAGATGCACGGAACGAGGCGGCTCCACCGGTTTTCAGTCTACCAGTTTACCCTTTTTTGTCAACAAAGTAAAGCTGAAAATGTGGACCGGCCGGGCTTTTTTGTCGGGCGTGCGGACAGTCATCCCTCGGCTGACCACGCTTTGGTCGCACGGATAAGTCGTGAACGTGCCCCGCAGCGCCCGCCTCGTGGTTCCCGGCGTCGCGGGTGCCTGCTGATGTCGCCCCGATGGCCATGCTGACGCGGAGCCGGACACCCTTCTTGACGCCCACCGCCCGGCCGTGGAGCGGCGAGGTGTTTGTGGCCGGCATCCCCGCCGGATCGAACGCGCGGTGCGCCCCCCCGTCCACTCGGCCGGCCCCGCAAGCCGCTGGCCAAAAGAACTATGGACAAGACCGGCGGAACGCAGAAGAAGGAAACAAGCAGGTGACTGTCCGGCCTTTCTCCGCGTTTCCCGGTGCGCCGCCCAGGTTAACCACGGCTGGAAATCTGAGCGATGATCGGTTATCCTGGATGCGATGTTGAGCGTCCACGCACGGATCCTGGGGTTGATTGAACAGGTATGGTGCAAGGCAAACGACAAACCAAAGTCACGACCATCAGACGGGGTCGATACGTCGCCAAAGCGCCGATCGAAGTCGTCTACTCACCCGACGCCCCTGATGAATCGATCATCGAGCCGGACACCGCCCGCCTGCTCGACGAGATCGCCCGCCGCGCCACCGCCGGCGACATCGCCTGGATCAAGCAGTATGGCAAGGTATACGAGTTGATCGAGACCTGAGCCGACCCTCATAAACCACACCACACGCCCCCAGACATAGATTACCCTGGTTCCACTGTACGCCTCGTCGGGAACCTCCATTCGAACGGTGACAAGATCGCCCACCCGCGACTGGTAGCTCTTGAGGATGAACGTGAACTCCGCGTTGGACGCGTTGCCCAGTCGCCAACAGGCTGGGTACGGTGGCTCAACCTTGGTAGATGTGCTCCCGGTGGTAGCTCAACGCCGCCGGATCTGGAGCGTATCGCGTCGGAAGACGCAACTTTTTGCCCTCTATCGCTAGCAGTGCAACGCGATGAATCTCCGTCGGCTTACCGACCCGTAGTTTCCCTGAGATGACAACGCGCAGATCCTCATCCAGCGTGATGAATCCCCGATCGAATGCCCGATCGTGGAGTACGGAAAGAGCGATGCCGTTGCGGGGGTCGAGGCGCCGACGCTCCTCGTGCGCCCAGGGTACAATATGACTGGCGTGAATCAATGCGGGGACGCTGATGCCCGATATCGCGCACGTAAAGTCGTAGCTGGCCATTACTGTGGCGCGAAACAATGCTTGCACGCGGCGCACTCGCACCGTACGAGTGCTTTCAGTTGGGCCCGCCCTGGTAGCCAGGTCCTCTGGCACCTCGGCCCTCGCTAATGGCAAGGTCACGCCGAGCCGACGCATCGCGGCCTCGCTTTCGAGTGCTAACCTTTCCCAATCAGCATCGAATTCCTCGAACACGGCGCGATCTGCGGCAGCGGCGTTCCGAAGTCCTGCTATGTCGCGCGCCCGATGTACCGGGTCGAGGCTGGCGTCGTTGCAGAGCTTCATCGCGACCGAGCTTGGCGTGCGGCCCAGTCGTTGCGACAACGCGATGATGTCCCGGTTGTTGCGGTGGAGGCGCCCGAACGGTGTCCTGCAATACAGATTGAAGGCGACGAGCAACTCGTCGCGCGACCAAGCTCTACGGACAGTTAACATACTCGTTAACCATGGAGGACGCTGGTATTTCTTCCGCTACGTTGTGACCTCCGTAGTTCAGCACATCCGGGACGTTCTCAACCAGCAAGCCAACGGGGTGCAGGTCACGCACATATCGCAAATAGCGAAGATATAGATCACTACGGGGATCCTGCTGGTACGCATGCGGATGCGCTGCCACCTCCCGAAGCTTGGCCCGTCCCACGCGGGCGTATGCTTGGCACGGTGGTCCGCCGATGATCACATCAACGGCGTCGTCTGTTTCGCCAAGCCCTAACTCAGATACCAGCGTGGCGGGGTCGGTCGCGGTAATGTCGCGGGCCTTTGCATGTACGGCATCGGCGCCGTGGAAGTTTTGCGAGTGTGAGCGGGCAGCCAGAGGATCGGATTCCACAGCGCCGGCCACCCTGCAACCGGCCGCATGGAATCCGAGGAAAAGCCCGCCGCAGCCAGCAAAAAGATCTAATATGCGCAGCGCAGCGCCGCTTCGTGCACGCTGGAGCTTACGGTGTATCACCCGATCATCAGCTTGATGCCTCATACCATCCCATCTCTGGGCAACAGGCCGCCCATCATGCAGATGTTGCCAATTGTCCCCAGCGGGCCTCGGTGGATCATGGGTTACGCCTTGTCGAGGGCTGGGATACAGGATCCACTTCAGATGCCACTTGGTGGCCAAGTCTGTCGTCTGGATACTTCACGAAGCAGTTCCGCAACACACTTGTTCCTGCCACTTCCAGCAAACGGCCGCGCCGCCGCCGCGGCGACCAGAAACACAGGTGGCCATGCACGGCAATCTAGCACCATGAAAGCCGAATATCAAGTCCCGCCACCGTTCGTTCCGGTCGTGATGGCGCCATTTTACTGATAGGAGGTGCGCACGCGGACGACGGC
>CAZEEJ010000198.1:0-9837 GCA_964511155.1 uncultured Planctomycetales bacterium
AACAGACCATGTGCAGATGTCATTGCTCTAACAGAATGGGTAGAAGAAAATCCAGCAATGGGTACCTCGCTGATTAGCCCATTTCTATTGAAGGATATCAGGAAAAGATGTGGAGATGCAGCTACAGACCAGAGTGTGCCATCTGGAGTCTGTGCCAAAGAATTCAAAGTTGACCCTGGACGTATCCTAATGCCGTAATCTGCTATCATATTATCTGTATTGAGTGTAACTAAAGACCCATTCCAATGTATTCCGACGAATTCTGCGCCAAAAGATAAAGATCCCGATACGAGTACCGCACAGCAAGCTTGCCAACATCTACTCAAGGAACTGCTCCTCTGGCATTGGGCGTTTCTTTCTCCTCACACGATTCCAGTTACTGATAGGAAATTTGATTCCGCGAGAGGGTGCGGCGTGGCCCAGGGGGGTGGGGGTCGTTTGTCGAACCCTGCCGGCCCTCCGGGCTTTCCGTTCCCACCGGTGGTCAGGGGCTTTGTGCCCATTTCGCGGAGTCATCCCGTCGTTCCGGGCGCTTGTGGACCATCCACGGGTAACATAGGCGCAGTATACCCCTTTATCCCGGGCTGTTCAAGACCGGAATTGAGAATGTTACGCTTGGATTCAGGGCTCCCAGGGCAGTTCGGGTTGCTCGATGGCCTCGCGCCGGAGGTGTTCCAGAAAGTCGGGATCGACCTCGTGGGTGATTCCCGGTTCCGAAGCGGGGCTTGACCGAACCGGCCGGGATGACGGCGCTGGTCGGGGCGGTGCGCGTGGCGGCGGGTCGTGCCAGAGCCCGCAGTGTTCGAGGATCTTGCGGATGGTGTCGCCCTGGCGGGCCTCGATGAAGGCGATGATCCTCATGGTCCCGCCGCACTTGGGGCAGAGCAGCGGGTCGGCCTGATAGATGTGCTTGATGAGGGCGGCCCAACGGCGGCGGTCGAGCCGGGCCGGCTCGGCCATGGGCGGCCGGATGGGGGCATCGCCGGCCGGCAAGGTCGCCTGACCGGCCGGGCAAGGACTTCGCCCAGGCGGTGGAGACGCTGCTGGGTCCCGGGCACCTGGTCATCCTGGCGCCGATGCGGTCGGCCCCGACCCCGCAGGCCGCCCCACCGCCCCCGACCGAGCCGGAGGATCAGGCACCGGACGAAGCCGAAGCGGAGTCCATGGCCAGTTTCACTTGAATTGCCCGGCCGCCAAGGCGTTGCTGCCGCCCTCCTCGGCGGGGTGGCCCATCCATCGCAACGCGATGGGTGGGTTCACGCTGATGCGACTGGGTGGCATGGGCCTGTACTCAGGCCCGTGGCCCGCCCCGGCGCAACCACGGGTCGGAGTACCGACCCATGCCACCCATCACGCGTTCGATCATCGCGAGCCCACCCCCGCCGCGGCGGGGATGGGCCACCCGGCCGCCTAGCCTGCCACGGACCCAGGGCGCCGCTGCATTCTTCCTGGGCAGCGTATGAGCGTGTCTTATCGTTTGAGATAGCAACACTTATAGATCATCGGTCGCTCGTCAGGCCGCGACGTGGGGACTTGGTCGGCGGCTGCTGTGCGCATAGGATATGCAATGCCGCAAAGCGGCGGGGGCAGTCTGCCTAAGGAGTAATCAGCCGTGGACCCGATGCACGACGTGCTGGCAGAGGTGAGTGAGATCATGGGCAGCTCGCTGGAGCTGCGGCGGGTATTCGACCGCGTCATGCGCGTATTGGTCGCACGCATGGGTATCGAGAAGGGGCGGCTGGTGATCCTGGATGACGTGACGGGGCAGTTACGGATCGAGGCGGCCCATGGGCTCAAGCCGGACGAGCAGCGGCGCGGCGTCTATGCGATCGGTGAAGGGATCACCGGCAGCGTGTTCCAGACGGGCAAGGCGCGGGTGATTCCCGACGTGCGTCAGGAGCCGGCGTACCTGGACCGGACCGGGGGCCTGCGCAACCGGCCCGATCCGTACAGCTTCATCTGTCTGCCGATCACCAGCGACAATCAGACGATCGGGGTGCTGAGCATGGACAAGCTCTTCACCGACCAGGACTCGTTGGAGCGGGATCTGCGTGTGCTGACGGTGGTGACGGCCATGATCTCGCAGACTGTTCGGATTAACTGGATGGCATACCGGGAGAAGGCCGAGCTGGCCGACGAGCTGGCGGAGCTGCGCAAGCAGTTGGGCGAGCGGTACCAGTTCTCGAACATCATCGGGGCCAGCCCGGCGATGATGGAGATTTTCCAGACGATCGACCAGATCGCCCGCACGCGAGCGACGGTGCTGCTGACCGGGGAGACGGGCACGGGCAAGGAGATGTTCGCCAAGGCGATCCACTACAACAGCGACCGCAGAGAGCAGCCTTTCATTCGGGTGAACTGCGGGGCCTTGTCGGGCCAGTTGCTGGAGAGTGAGCTGTTCGGGCACGTGAAAGGGGCGTTCACCGGGGCGATCCGGGACAAGATCGGGCGGTTCGAGGCGGCCAACGGCGGGACGCTGTTCCTGGATGAGATCGCGACGTTGGAGACCGCGCTGCAGGTGAAGCTGCTGCGTGTGCTGCAGGAGCGGGAGTTCGAGCGGGTCGGCGACCATCGCACGTTTTCGAGCGACGTGCGGATCATTGCCGCGTCGAACCTGGACCTCGAGCAGGAGGTCAAGGCGAAGCGGTTTCGAGACGATCTCTACTATCGGCTGAACGTGGTGGCGATTCGCTTGCCGGCGTTGCGCGAGCGGCGGGCGGACATTCCGGCCCTGATCGACCATTTTCTCGACAAGTACAACAACGAGAACCAGCGATCGCTGCGGAAGATTTCCCGCGACCTGCTCAACATGCTCTCGCGTTATCCCTGGCCGGGCAACGTGCGCGAGCTCGAGAACGCCATCGAGCGTGCGGTGGTGCTCTCGCGAAGCGAGCATTTCACGGAGGATTTGCTGCCGCTGTCGATCCGGGCGTTTGCCGAGCAGAACCGATCGGCTACGCGCCCGGCGTCGCCTGAGGATTTGGCCGCCAAACTGGTGACCGAGACGATGGACAACGCACCGACGGACGAAACCGGACAGATCTGGGACCAGATCACGGAGCGGCTGGAACGGGTGCTGATCGAAGAAGCCCTGCGGCGCTGCGGCGGGGTGAAGATCAAGGCAGCCGACTACCTGGGCATCAACCGCAACACGCTGAATAAGAAGTACAAAGAACTCGGCCTGGTGTCGGCGAACGGGCAGGATGACGAGTAGGCGCTGACGCGTTGCTCCCGCGAAGCGGCAAGCCGGGTCGGGTGGTTGATCGCGAATCAGCCAGGAGACTCCCGGGCGGGGTGGGTGTCTGACGACTCGTGGGCGGGGTAGGTGTCTGATGGCTCCTGGGCGGGGTGGGTGTCTGGTGACTCAGGGGCGGAGGGATAGGCCGCGAACCAGCGAAGGCGGGCTTCGGCGGGGGTGATCGCGCCGTTGAGCAGAAGCTCCTCGATTTGGTCGGCCCAGGCCTCGGAGACGTCGGCGTCACTGCCGCTCCACTCAGCCCAGCGTGCGATGCGCCGGTCGCCCGACGCGGAGTCCGGGTGACCGGCGACGTCCTCGTACTCCGTAGCTGGGACCTCTACGAACAGGTTTGAGGTTGTCCGCAGCACGGTGCCGGGGCGTCGGGAGAGATCGACAACCGGGGCGAGCCGGTAACGGGCGAAGACGTTGTGCTCGATCACCACCCCCGCGGCTGCATGCGGAAACGCATGGAACTCGATCGCCCGCTGGGCAGCGTTCCAGCCGTCGAAGACGTTGTGCGCGATTCTCAGGTTCTCAGGTGACCGGCCGGCGGAGAGCGCGGCAGTGGCAGCGCCCAGGAACAGGTTGTCGGCCAGCACGGTTCCGGGCGGGCAGTTCACCACGATGTTCACGGTCGCGCCCTTCCGAGCGGAAGTGCCGGAGCGGTCGGGGTGGGTAGCGGCGGCCCGGCTGCTGCCGATGAGGACGTTGCCGGTCACGGTGCGCGGGCTGACCTGCACGACGTGGTTACCGCCGCGAAGCACATTCCGTGTGAGCAGGGTGGCGGGGGCATCACAGGTCAGGGCCGCACTGCCCCACTGCTGAAATCCCGCACAGTGCACGTAGTTGCCGGTGATGGTCAGGGCCTCACTGGTGGCCCCGGGGATGCGGATCCCGGCCGTGGGGCCGATCAGCACGTTGTCGCTGACCAGGGCCTGTGAGCAGCCGATGCGGAAAGCTGCGTCGGCACGGTTACCGGCCACGACCTTGGCGCTGAGACTGCTGCCCGCGAGGTCGAGCGACCAATCTCCGGTGGAGCCGGTGAAGGTGCACTGGGCGATGTGAACCGAGGCCGTGGGAGCGTCGGTCAGGATTTCGACCGGGCCGCAGTCCTCGAAGCGGCAATGTGAGAGCCAGAGATCGTCCTTCTCCGCACCGAGTTGGACCTGTAGGGCCGGTTCGGTGATACCGACTCCGCCGGCCCCGCCCAGACTGCGGAAGATGACGTGCCGGGCGAAGACCGATGCGGACGTGGAGCGACCGGCGACGATCGAGCCGCGCAGCTTGTCGGGTGCGGTTTCGATGATGATCGGCTGCTCGGGCGTACCCGCCAGGATGAGTCGTGCCGTTTGCCCCACGCGGGCATAGAGCAGAATGGGACTGTTGAGCAGGATGAGCGGCCCGGTACCCAGCGTGGCGGGCTTATCGAAGACGATCCGCGTGCCGGGCATGACCCGCACGGTCGCGCCGCTGATGGAGACGTCGGCGCTGATCTTGACGACGCCCTGCCAGACGGTGTCCTCCTGGATGTCGCCGCGGAGTGCGGCGCGGCCCTGGGCGGCGGGAAGCAGGAGGGCGAGCAGGAGAGCGGGCACAGTCGTGTGATGCGTCACCGCGTAGGCTCCGCCCGCGAGCCGGGGATTTCCGAACCGCCGATCCACGCCGATGAGCGCCGATCCTTGCCGGAAAGCCAAGCCGCTGCTGGTTTGTGAAGTGGGCGGAGCATGGCGTCAGCTTCGTAAAAGGAGTTTGTCCGCTTCCAGGAATTGGATGAACGCGGCCCGGAAGCCCTGGATATCATCCTCGGCGAGGGTCCTGGCCTGGTGCCCGATCGTGGCCCGAAAGGTCAGGCTGCGTTGGCCGGCCGGCACCGAGCCGCCTTCGTAACTATCGACGAAAGCCAGCCGCCGCAGCAGGTCGTGGTCAAAGCGGGCCAGCGAGCGAGAGAGGTCCTCGTATCGGCGGGCGGCCTCGGTCAGGACGGAGAAGTCGAGCTCGATCTGCGGGTAGACGGGCACGAGCACGAGCTTGCGGTGGGTGATCGGCCGATCGACGACTGCGGAGAGGTCGATCTCCGCAACGGCGATGGACCAGGCGGCAAGGTGCTCGTCGATGTTCCGCTTGACGGCGGCGGGCACCACGGTCAGTCGTCCCAGGGGCCGATCGTCGAGGGCGACGGCGGCGGTCTTGGCCGGGTGCTCCCACGGAGCGGCCGGAGTCGCGGCGGTGAACTGCAACGTCGCGCCGAGTGTCTGGCGGGCCCAGGTCTCCAGGTCGGTCTTGAGGCGGCGGATCAGCTCATCCTCGTGGGTCGGCTTGCGCCCGGGCATGACCAGGGCGAGTCCGAGGCGCCGGTGCTCACGGTCGCCGTTGGCCCCGTCGCCCACGAAGAACACGCTGCCGATCTCCAGCAGTTCGAATCGGTCGAGGTGATGCCGGTTGAGGTCCACCGCCGCCAGCAGCCCGGGGATGAGCGTGGTCCGCAGCCGCTCGGTGCCCGCGGCGACCGGGTTACGCAGGGTGACGGTGGGGCCGGGCTCGTACTTGAGCTGTTTGAGCCAGTCGGTCTCGAACCAGATCGGGCGGTGAATCTCCGCGTAGCTCAGGCCGCCGCAGAGCAGAGTGAGCGCGCGTCGTTCGAGTTGGGCGATGGCGGCCGGCTCGACATAACGCACGGTGACCTCGGGCAGGACCGGATCGATCGAGCCATAACCGATGAAGCGGGCCACCTCCTCGATCACGTCGGCTTCGATGGCGATGTCCTTGGTCGCCCGGAACGTCGGCACGGTGACCCTGAGTTGGTCGCCGGTTGACTGCGCTGCAAACTCCAGCGGCGTCAGGATGTCGCGGATCTGTTGGGCGGTGACGGAGCGACCCACGTACCGGCCGACGAAGTCGGGGCTGACCTCGACCACCGTGGGAGCGGGCGGACAGGGGAAAGCGTCGGACAGGCGGCTGGTCAGCTTCATGCCCGGCAGCGCGGCACGGCCGAGGTGGACGAAACGTTGAATAGCCAACACGGTGTTGTGCGGGTCGAGCGATTTCTCGAAACGGGCGCTGGCGTCGGTGCGATGGCCGAGGGCGGTGGCACAGCGGCGAATGGTGGCCGGATCGAAGTTCGCACTCTCCAGCAGCAGAGATTCGGTGCGCGCGGTGACCTCGGTATCGGCCCCGCCCATGATGCCGGCCAAGGCGACCGAGCGCCGATGGCACTGGATCATGAGCGCGCCCTCGGGCATGGCCCGCTCGACGCCGTCGAGGGTGGTGAATTTCTCGCCCGGGCCGGCGGTGGCGACCTCGATGCGGTCGATGTGCCGGCCGTCGAAGGCGTGCATCGGCTGGCTTAACTCGCACATGATGTAGTTGGTGAGATCGACCAGCAGGTCGATCGGGCGCAGGCCCACGTGGGCAAGCCGGACCTGCATCCACAGCGGCGCGGGCTGCGAGCGCACGCCGGCGAAACGCAGGGCGCTGTACCGCGGGCACTTGGCCGGGTCGTCGATGACGATGGGGATGACCGGCAGGTTCGGATCGTCGATCTGGGCCAGGGCGGTCACGGGGTAGCCGGCCAGCGGCCGGCCGTAGATGGCCGCCAGTTCGCGGGCGATACCGTAGTGGCCCCACAGGTCCGGGCGGTTGGTGATCGACTTGTTGTCGATCTCGATGACCCAGTCGTTGAACGGGGCCATGTCGATCGGCGTGCCGGGCGGGGTGTCCGGCGGGAGCCAGAGGGCTCGCTGCCCGACGGTGGGCAGGCCCAGGGCGTCACCGGGCACGACCATGCCGGCACTGGTTCGGCCGGCGGTTTGCCGCTCGCCCACCTGCCCAATGCCCGGCAGCGTGGCCCCCGGCGGAGCGAAGATCACGCGGTCGCCGCTCTTGAGCCCCTCGGCCACGGTGACGCTATCCAACTCGCGACCGCCGACGTTGACGCGCAGGGCGAACAGCCCGCCCTCGCCGCTGATCGGCTCGGCGCGCAGCACCTCCGCCGCCACCAGCCCCGTCGCGTCGCAGGTGATCTGCTCGACACCCTCGACCTCGGCCGTGGTCACGGTAAACCGCTCAGCCATCGCCCGCGGATCGAGCCCGGCCGGAAGATCAACAAAGTCACGAATCCAGTTGAGTGAGACAAACACCGGTGTCTTCCTGAATCAACTTGCCGGGAGTAATTCAACACCTGCGGTCTGGCTTGCTGTCCTCAACGCCCGATCGCGTGTTGCCAATGGTACCTGCAGGCGGATAGCCAGCTCGAGATAGCAGGCATCATAAACGGTTAGTGCACGTTGTTTTGCGAGCGTCTGGATGCTTTGAATCAGTGTGCTTATGCCGCATGTATCGATGTGGATAGGCAAGGTCAAGACGTTCTGCAGAAAGTCCGCCGCCTTACCTGGAGCGCATCTGCCCCCTCGCTCCGCCACCAGCAGCGTGTTGGCCACCTCAGGCCAGAAAAGCGCGGGGACATCGACGTGGATGCCGCCGCGACGAATCGCCGCATACACAGCTTCCGCCTCGGGATCATTCTCGTCTTCAAAAACCCATCGCATGGCCAGCGAGCAATCAAGCACAAACCGGTTCAATGGCTTCGCCCTTCCTCTATCAATTGCTCGATGGTCAGATCAGGTCCAAGCCTATTCCCTTTGCGCCACTCACGAAGTTCCTCCAGGCTCATGGGATACTTCCGCTGATCGCCCTGGTCCGCCGGCCCCAACCTGGCAATGGGCTTGCCATGCTCGGTGATAACGATCTCCTCCCCAGCCGCCGCTCTGCGGAGCAGCTCCGCGAACTCTCGACCCGCATTCTCTGCGGCGACTGTTGTCATGCGGCACCTCTCACCCGGTCGTTCAGAACCGGCGTCCTTCCTCGATCAGTTGCTTGATCGTGATGTCATCACCGAGAACAAGATCCTTACGAAACTCCCGCAATTCTTCGAGTGTCATCGCCCTACCTCTTGCGGGTTGGACTTCAGGTTCGGGGCTTTCCTCGACCCGTACCAGTTTGACGACCGGCTTTCCGTTTGTGGTGATAAGGATCTCCTCCCCTTCTGCGACACGGCGAAGAAGTTCATCGAAATCATTCTTGGCCCGATCGGCGGCGATCATCGTCATGGTTTCACCACTTACAGTGTAAGTAACGCCAAGCCGCGGTGTCAATGCTTCTCGATGATAGCTGCGCCGTGGCGTTGTTCGGGGCGAATGATGGCCCGCAGATCGCCGCTGTTGAGGCCGCGGATGTCCTGCACGCCGTACTTCATCATCGCCAGACGGGTAAGGCCCAGCCCGAACGCGAAGCCGGTATAGGCGTGCGGGTCGATGCCGCCGGCACGCAGGACGTTGGGATGGACCATGCCGCAGGGCAGGATCTCGACCCAGCCGCTGCGCTTGCACGTCGGGCAGCCGGAACCGCCGCAGATCTCGCAGCTCATGTCCAGTTCAAACCCCGGCTCGACGAACGGGAAGAAGCCCGGGCGCAAGCGGATCTTGACTTCGCGGCGGAAGACCTCGGAGAGGATCAGCTTCATGACCGCGATCAGGTTGGCGATGGAGATGCCGCGATCGATCATCAGCCCTTCGAGCTGGTGGAACGTGTGGGCATGGGAGGCGTCCTCGGTCTCGTAGCGGAAGACGCGCCCGGGGGCGATCACCCGCAGCGGCGGGCCGAGCCGTTCCATGGCCCGCACCTGGCAAGGCGAGGTGTGGGTGCGCAGCAGCCAGCCGTTGGTGAGCCAGAAGGTATCCTGCATGTCGCGGGCCGGGTGCATGGCCGGGATGTTGAGGGCCTCGAAGTTGTAGTAGTCGGTCTCCATCTCCGGGCCGCTGACCACCACGAAGCCGAGACGGCCGAGGATATCTTCGATCTCCCACTGAACGGCGGTGACGGGGTGCACACTGCCGCGCGGGACAACCGGCCCGGGCAGGGTCGGGTCGTAAGCCTGGGCGCCGGCGACGGCCTGTTGGTCGCCCGCCTGCTCCAGCCGGGAGCGGGCGGCGGCGAACCGCTCGGTGATGGCCTGCTTGGCCAGGTTGATTTCCTTGCCGACCGGGCCGCGCTCCTCCTTGGGCAACCGACCGATACCTGACAGCAGGTTCCCCAGGGTGCCCTGCTTGCCGAGCAACCGACTCTCAGCCTGGCGCAAGGCGTCCACCGTCGTCGCCTCCGCGATCAGTCCGTCGGCTTCCTCATACGCCAGTTTCAGCTCATCCGCTATGCTTTTCGCCATGCTGTCCGCTCATTGAGAACGTCGTCAAACACCCTTCTCGGCAAAATGGGGACAGGCACCGCCGGAGCGGTCTGCCCCAGGTTTTGAACTTGACCCGCATCCGAAGATGCTTGCTTCATCAGGCATCGCAGGGGCGGAGCCAGTCCCCATTTCGCCTCGAACCAGACCCGCCTCACGGGCCGACAAAGGCGGCATCATATCGCAGCCCGCCCTGGCATGACAGCGCTGCTTCGTAGCGGCCGCCGCCTCTGGCCCGTGACAGGTTAGTATGACAGCGCTGGACGGCGTGTTTGGGTAGCGGCCCCCCCCCGACTTCGGCGAGCTCAACCGAGCCGTGGCGGCCGGCGTTTGAAAGCTTTCTCGCCGCCCAGCGGCCGCCAGA
>CAZEEJ010000199.1:0-9828 GCA_964511155.1 uncultured Planctomycetales bacterium
CTCGTCGGCGGCGAGGTCGAGGTCCTGCCCCAGCCCAAACATCCCGAGTACGGCCAGTACGTGCTCCGGCCGGAGGAAACCCGGGCCCTCTTCGCCGAGCGCAAGTTCGAACGCGTCGTCGCCTTCCAGACGCGCAACCCGCTCCACCGGGCCCACGAGTACGCCATGGTCTACGGCGTTGAAGTCCTCACCCGCCAGGGCTTTTACGCGGGCGTGGTGCTCAACCCGTTGATCGGCGAGACCAAGTCCGACGACGTCGACGCCAGCACGCGCATGCGCACCTACCGGGCGCTCATCGAGGAGCGGGAACTCGGGCAGGGCGACAAGGATGAGGCCCTCTGGCAGAAGGCCGGCCACGACATCAACGACGTGGCCCTGCTCCTCGGGCTGGACATCAAGATGTTCTACGGCGGCCCCAAGGAAGCCATCATGCACGGCATATACCGCCAGAACTTCGGGTTCAGTGACATCATCATCGGCCGCAAGCACGCCGACGCCCCCTATGACGACGGCACCGACATCTGGGACCCGCTGGCCGCCCAGCGCATCTTCGACGAGCTGACCGGCGAGCTGCACATCAAGCCGGTCAAGGTCGGCTTTGCCGCCTATTACGAGGAACTCGGCCGCGTCGGGCTGGTCGACGAATGCAGCAAGAAGGGCTGGAAGCCCATCCCCATCAGTGGCCGTGACGTGCGCGAGGCCCTGAGCGCCGGCCGGCTGCCCGACGACCGCGTCATGCGCGAGTCCACCGCCCGCATCCTCATCGAGGCGGCGAAGAAGTGAACCAGCTCAGACCATGATCGTCCCCCGCGAAGTCATTGACGTTCTGACCGCCGCTCGTCTACCGGTGGTGATCGGGCATATCAACCCGGACATCGACGCCATGGGGGCGATGCTGGGTCTGGTTCGGGCGTTGCCCGGTGAGGGCGTGGTCACCTTCGGCGGCAGGCCGCTCGGTCCCAGGCCGGCGGCCATGCTTCGCTGGGCCGACTGTCGCCCGGCCGACGCCCAGCGTGTCCGGCAGGCCGACGTCGCCGTCGTAGTCGATACCGCCAACAGCGAGCGGATCAACGTCGAAGGCGGCTGGGAGACGCTGGCCGACCTGCACGTGGTCAACATCGACCACCACCTCAGCAACGAGCGGTTCGGGCGGCACAACTGGGTCGAGGCCGGCACCTCCAGTACCTGCGAACTCGTTTGCCGGCTGATCACGGCGGCGGGCTGGCCGCTCGACGCGACGACGGCGACCTTTCTGTACGCGGGCATCCATGCCGACACTTGCGGTTTCTCGCTGCCGACCTCGGCCGAGGCGTTCGAGGCCGCCGCCGCCCTCGTCCGGGCGGGGGCCAACCCGGCCGCCGTGGGCCGGTCGCTGTGGCGTTCGCAACGGCTGGAGGAACTCGCCCTGCTGCGCACGGTCTACCAGAACACGCGGCTCACGGCCGATGGCCGCATCGCGTACAGCACGTTGAGTCTCGCGGAGATCGAGGCCGCCGGCTGCACCCCCGCCGACGTGGACGACCAGGTGGCCATCCCGCGATCCTTGGCCGGCATCCGCATGGCCGCGCTGCTCTCCGAGGCCGAGCCGGGCATCGTCCGCATCAACCTCCGCGGCGAGGATGGCACCCCGGTGCTGCCCCTGGCCGCCCATCTGGGCGGCGGCGGGCACCCTTACTCAGCCGGCGTCCGCATGCGCGGCCCGCTCGCCGAGGTTGTCCAACGCTTCCTCGGCCACGCGACGGAGTACCTCAAGTAGCCCAAGCCCACGGGTTACCGTCACCCAAGCCCACGGGTTGCAACCCGGTACGTGTTTAGCGTCCTGGGAAGGGGGACAGGCACTTTTTTGCCTCGAAGGCCTTCTGCCGCGACGGTACCGCCATGCCGTCGAGCGACGGAACCGCGTGGAGAGCCCTCACGCCGGCAAAAAAGAGCCAGTCCCCGAACGCTAAACACGTACGCAACCCGTGGGCTTAGCGAAGTCGATACATTGTGGAATGTGAAAGCGGTCCGTCTGAGTTCCCGCGTGAGTTCCGGGGCGCGTTACTGCGTCTGAACGCCGAGGACCAGGACGCTGACGTCTTCTCCGCCGCCGGTGCCGCCGCCGGTGTCGGTCAGCTCGCGGGCGGAAAACTCGATGGTCTGGCCGCAGCGCACCCCGCCGGCCTCGTCGCGGTAGATCGGGCCGACCTGGTCGAGGGGCAGCCTGACCGGATCGCCGTTCTCGCGAGCCAGGGACGCGCCGAGCGTCTTGACGTCTTCACAACGCACCCGCTTGAGCAGGGACTGCCCCGGCTGCAGCGGGATGGTGGTCAAACCCGCCACGGTATCCAGGTTGGCTTCGAGGAAGATCTCGATGCGGTCCAGCCGGCAGTTGCCGGTGTCCTTGCCGGGACAGGGGCAGGGGCAGGCGACCTGGGGATTGGATTGGATGCAACAGGCCAGCCGCGGGGTGTCGGGGAACTGGTCAAAGGGATCGTAGCCGTTGTGTCGGTACAGGCCCAGGGTCGCCGGAACGGGCGACCGATTCGCCACGCTGATGCACACGAAGCCCGGCTGGCAGGCGGGCAGGGAGCCGATATCCTGGCCGGTGTCCGGCGGCACGACCCAGAAAAACGGTGGGCTGGAAGGGCCCGGGCAACTCGCGCCGATGATCACCGGCAAGGCGATCGCCCCGCCGATGGCCAACATGGTTAAACACTTACGTCCGCTCACGGCACATCGCTCCCGCCGCCAGGCTGTGAATAGCGCCTCCCGAAACCCGCGTGTCGCCGGCCTGCTCGCCGTGGCGCGGGCCGACGCTACAGGCTTTCAGCACGCGCGTTAAGGTTCAGTCTGCTCTTGCTGCTCTTGCAGGCTCAAGGCACCGCTCTGCAGCAACAACAGCTCAGCGACCTGGAAGGTATTCGCCCGGGAGAACGGCCCCTGCTGCCCGGCGCCGTTGATTCGCCCGATCGCCACCCGGATGTAGGTCGGTGAGCGGCTGTCCGCCGTCAGCCGGAATACCACGGTATCCCCACGCTGGAAGTCCGTTCCGCCCACCAGCGGAGCGCGGGCGAATGGTACGCGGATGGTCAGCCCGTCCGCGAAGGTCGCAGTGATGGACGGCTCCAGCGGGTTGTCCAGATTGCCCAAGCCCAGCCGCAGGATCGGCCAGGCGAACATGGTGCCCTCTTCGCGTGAGAGTGGGTCCAGCCCCCGAAAAGTCACGGTGCTCGGCGTTACGGTGCCGGTGTCGGCGGTGAGCTGGAAGTCCACGGTCGCGTCGGTGTCGTTCACCACCCGAGCTAAAACGAAACCTGTCCCGCCCGGGGCCACCGGATAAAAGTTGCCGGACAGGGAATTGACGAACTGCGGGTTCAGGCAACCGGTGGAGCAGGCCAGCAACCCAAGCAAAACCAGAGCCGCCGCCCCTCGGCCCACTGACCGGCCGTCCAGACCCATGATGTCGCTCCCAGCCAATCTCATCGTGTGCGTCCAGCTCACTAGTACACCTGTACGAGGAACTCCGGGGGCGAGCCCGAAGCCGTGATGGAGATCACGTTCCCACACTGGATGGCCTGGCCGCGGATCAAGGTTCCCAGGTTGGCCGGCACCTCGACCACCTCGCCTGTCCCCGGGGCCACGTACTGGAACTGCTCGATGGTCACGCTCTGTAACTCGCAGTCTTTGACGATGGGGAAGTAGCCCGGACCCAGGCTGGCCCCTTCCGTGCGTGTCCCGCCCTGATCGGTGGTCATGGTTAAGGTCACCGCGATCCGGCCGGGCGTGGTGTTGATCAACAGGATGACGATGTGCCCCTCCGGGCGGTCCATGGTGACGGCGGTGTTGCCGCCCAGGGTGCCCACCAGGGCAGGGTTGATCACGTCGCACCCGCTGCCCAGCCCGGCCAGGGTCATCAGGAGCGCCAGAGCCAGTCGCCCTCGACGGCGGCCGGCGGCATCAGGTAACCTCCACTGCATCCGGGTGTTCCTCCAAGAGCGGGTCGGTTGCTGTCGAGCCCGGGCTGCGGCCGGGATACCCGCGTGAATCGTTGTGATACTACGGCAGACCAAGTGGGTCAAGCAAGGCGCTCGTTTACACCCCCCGTCCGCCGCGGGGGGCGGACGGCCGAGCAGAGCCGCGCCCGTAAGGAAGCGGTTCCACGCGTCCCCGTCCGCCGCGGGGGGCGGACGCTACGGGTCACGCAAGGCGGTCGTCCAGGGAGACCAGCGGCCGATCGGGCCTGGGCGGTTCCGCCAGCACCACCCAGGCGCGGCGGTCGCTCTTGGACACCCGGAACGGGGCGAGGGGGCA
Organism: uncultured Planctomycetales bacterium; assembly: GCA_964511155.1. Classification (GTDB taxonomy): domain Bacteria; phylum Planctomycetota; class Phycisphaerae; order UBA1845; family PWPN01; genus JAAYDF01. Next base: position 4,294 of record CAZEEJ010000199.1, read on the forward strand.
GACGTTTTCCAGCCACGCCAGGGTGGCGAACCGGGCGTCGCGACGCTCCTGCCAGAAGGCCGCCGAGGCCCCGATCTGCCCATTGAACCGCTCGCAAAGCCAATCGACCCGAGCCGGCGTCAAGCGGTCGAAAAAGCGGACCTCCCGGACGCCGGCCACGGCACGGATGGGCCCGCAGGAGTCCTTCAGCCAGAGCAAGTCTCCCGGCCGGAGGGCTCGATAGGGATTATTGCCCAGTTTTGCGAGCCGGCACTCAACGGTTTTCTGCCCCGCCAGGATGGCGTCGACATAGGAGGCGTACAAGACTGCCAAGTGGTGCCGCATGGTCGTTCCGTGGCTGGCCCATCCGACGGGCGATAACGGGTGCAACTACCCTAAACTAAGAGGTCTAGCCGAAAAAAGCAAAAAAGACGCTAGCAATGGCACTTTAACCACGATACAATGAGGGCGATGATGTTCCATCGTCAATGCAAGACTAAGGAGTGCGAGGTACCATGGCTGTAAGACATCATATTAAAGTGCTGGTGGTGGACGACGACCCGCAGGTCTGCAAGACGGTGGGGAAAATCCTGCAGGAGAATGACTACCAGGTACAGACCTTCACCCAGGCGCGGCAGGCACTCCAGGCGGTGCGCAAGGCGCCGTTCGACGTCGGGCTGATCGACATCAAGATGCCGGATATCAGCGGGGTGGAGCTGGTCGAGAAGATCCGCGGCGAGGACGACCGGGTGGCCATCGTGGTCATGACCGCCTACCCGGACGTGCAGACTGCGGCGGAGACGATGCGTCTGGGCGCCCGCGACTACATCACGAAGCCCTTCAGTGAGGAACAGCTTCTGGCGGCCCTGGAACGAATCGCCAAGGAGATGGGCCTGATCTACACCAACGAGCAGGAGTTGAACCGGCTGATCGGGCAGCGCATCCGGCAGGAACGGCTCAAGCAGAGCCTGACGCTGCGGCAGTTGTCGGAGCGGTCGGAGTTGACGACCTCGCAGCTTTCGCAGGTGGAGTTGGGCAAGAACGCGGCCAGCATCTGGGCGTTGGCCCGGATCAGCGGTTCGCTGGGCAAGCAGTTGTGCGAGCTGCTGGACGGACTATGATGGAGGGTGGATGATAGATATGAGACGACCTAGTGCGGGTGCCGGTCCATGAGCCGACCGGTTGTCCCCGCTCGATCTCGAGGGAGGGGCCAGGCTCTGACGCAGTCATCACAACGTCAACCTTTGTCGGCGGGCCGGCCGGCGATCGAGGGATTGGAGTTCGCCCAACAGGCGGCGCGGATCGCCCACGATCATCGCGCGGAAGACGTGGTGATTCTCGACCTGCGCGGCATCTGCTCGGTGGCGGACTTCTTCATCATCGCCACGGGCACGTCGGACCGCCAGTTGCGGGCGGTGGCCGATCACATCGAAACCTACGGCCGGACCGTCGGCCAGACTCCCTATGGTATCAGCGGCCGGGAGACGGCCACCTGGATCCTCGTGGATTACGTGGACGTGGTCATTCACCTGTTCGATCCGCAGAAGCGCCAGTATTACGACCTCGAGCTGCTGTGGGGCGACGCCCCGCGTGTAGACTGGGATACCGAAGCGAGGAGCGGGAAGTGAGTGGTTTGCCTCTGCACGCATGAACGGTACGAAACGCAAAGGCGCCAAGACACGAAGCAAGCATCAGGGATCACGTCTGTTGTCTTTGAAAAACTGGCAAGACGGTCTCGCGTTGCGTTGTGCAGCCGGGCTATTGAGTTGGGCGCAACTCGCCTCCCGCGGGGCAAAATGGGGACAGGCACCGCGGGAGCGATGTGCCCCAGGCCTGAACTTGGCCTGCATCCGAGGATGTTCCCTTCATCAAGCAGCGCTGGCGCGGAGCCAGTCCCCATTTTGCCCCGCCGTCGCCATCCACGCGTCCCCGGGGCAGACAAGGTTCCGCGCGCGATGGTCTGATCGCAGCTACAGGGGGCGTCGAGTTCAGGGAAGCTCACGGTATCTCGGATGCGACGGCGGTGAGGCGGCAGTTATCGAACGTGACATGGCCGTGCCTGTAGTTGCCGGCCTGAACGGCCTCGAGGATGAATCGCACGCGGGCGGTGCTCGGCCTGGTCTCGAACGCCAGTTGAAGTTTGCGGTAATCGCCCGCGCTGCTGACCGCCTGCTTGGGATGCTGGTGGATGACGCGGCCCTGGCCATCCAGTTCCTCCACGATCAGGCCGGCCGAGTCGCACGGGTTTGTGCCGAAGCCCTCGCCCTGGAGGTCGGCCGCGCGGATCCACGCTGACGCGGTGTAGGTTGTGCCCGGCTTCACCCTGACCTCCTGCCACAGCAGCGTGTGTCCACCGCGGTCGGCGTGGGTACGCACCGCCTGCTTGCCGTCGTGGTACTCGGGCAGTCCACAGTCCGGGTGGGCGATGTAGTCGGACTCGATCCAGAGGTAGGCTTGCCCCGCCGAGGCGAAGGTGTAGTTCCAGCCGGCCGCGCTCCCGGTTTTGCCGAGGGCACCGAGATCCTTGGGGCCGCCCTCCTCGAAGTTGCCGTTGGCCAGCAGGTTGCCGTCCTCTCTCGTGGCCGGCGCGGCGCTCACGGGCGGTTGCACCGGTACCGGTATCGCGCTGTGCCCGGCGAGGCGGTACTCGTCGCCCGGCTCCCCCGTGGGCGTGTACGCGGTCAGTTCGATGGCCTGCACCGTGGCCCGGCCGCGGTTGATGCCTTTGAACCGAATGGACACGATGCCGTTTTCAGGCTTCACGTTCTCAAAGACGAGGTCTACCGCACGGTTCAGTCCGTGATGCCGCGACCGCCGCGCGGACATCTGCTCCGGTTGCGTGGCGACGATTCCGGCCGCTTGTGCCGCCGTTGCCGCGATGTCCATTCCGCTGACCACCTCCCGCCCGTTGATCAGAATGCTCGTGGCCCGCGTCTCAGGCTCGGCGTTCCACCGGTGCTCAGCAAAAAGGAGCCGAACCTGATAGTTGCCTGGGCCGACGGTGAAATCGGCCCAGAACTCCGGGAATTGTGCGCCGTAGCGATAGAGCTCCGGGTCGCTGGTGCCCGCGACCACCAGTTGCCGTCTCTGGGTGAGCCAGGCGGCGGCCACACAGTCGACCTTGTTGCCCGCGCGGACGACCCACTCGGTCGCAGGCCGCCAGGCGTTGCCGGCCGAGTCCACGTAGTCCTCACGATGCGGGTAACCGAAGATCCAGCGCTGGGGGACGATCGGGCCGTGGTCACCGGCAAGCGTACAAGGCTGACTCGTCGCCGGTTTGTCTAGCGGCGTGCCCGTAACGATCACGGTGGTGCCCGGCGCGTGCTCGACGAAAACCAGCACCCCCGCGTCGGCCGGTGCGTGCTTCACCCTCATCGGCGCCGACGCACCCGCCACCTCCGCTTTGACCGTATCGCTCTTGAACGGAACCCACAGCACGGTGGCGGCCTTCGCGTCGGGCGGGCCGGCCACCTTGAAGCGGATCGAATCATGTTCGTACTGCACGTCCACCACAGTGTGCGTGCTGCGGACGATGTGCGCTTCATGTGCCGGAGCGAACACCTCGGGCATCCAGGCGATGGCGTTGAGGCAATGCTTGAGTACCATCGGGTGGGCGATCTTGAACCAGTCACCCGCAACGACCGGCCCGCCGTCGATGCCATCCTCGACCACGCCGGTCGGCAGGAAATCGTATGTGGCGAGGATCATCTGCCGCCGGGCCATCTCGCGGGCCCAGGCGACCGTCGTGTTTGTATCCATTCCCGCACGGGTTGAAGCTCGCGGCTGATCAGCGTCGGATAACACGGCCGCATACTGGGCATACACCGGCGCCAGTTCCAGCGGGCCGTACCACAACGAGCGCCCACAGCAGCCGCTCGACTCCGGATACGCCCACGCGCCGCTGAACGTGTCGCCGTTGGACGATGAAACACACGTCCGGTTGATGAACAGCGTCAGGATGTTGCGGGTGTCGCTCCGCCAGTTGGGGAACTCGTCGGGGTGGTCCATCATGTATCGACAGACAAACTCCGTGACGTTCTCGACCTGGACATCGCAGGCCCAGTCCCAGTAGTTGCGGCCCCATACGTCGTGCTCGAGCCAGTTTGGCAGGAGCACGTCTCGGAGGTAAGCGATACCGTCGGTGCGGGCCGCGACGAGCGCACCGTTTTCGCCCGAATAGCCGTTGCGGATCAGTTCGTCGAAGAACTCGAGGATGAACGCCACCCCGCCCGTGGCGATGTCCTCCCACGGGGCGTCCTGCGGGTTGGCGTAGCGCGGCCACGGGTTCACGCCCGGTTCGCGGAGGCGCTTGGCCGCGAGCAGGTCAGCCCAGTGCCGGGCCGCCTCCATGTAGCGATCGTTCCCGCAGAGCTGTGCCGCCCGCACCATGACGATGCCCACTTCGGCCGCAATGTCGAGCTGAATCAGCCCGTGCGGATCGGCGTGGCCGTACGGCTTGCCGCGCAGAGGCACGCTGATGAGGAAGCGCGGCCAATCGTGATCGTCGGGCGTCAGGGCGAAATCGAGCAGCGCGTCGGCCTGCAGGGCCACGACTTCCTTGGCCCACGGATCGCCCGAATAGCGGTAGTAATCGATCAGCCCGCCGAGAATGTACGCGGCCCGCTGGGCGAGGTCGCCGTTGGCCCAGTCTCCGATCTCGGGGATGGTGATGTTGCCCTCGGCGTCGATGTGCCACGCTCCGCTGTAGATGTACTCCGGCAGGCTGCGCGGAGCCTTGCCTGCGGGCGTCCAGGGATAGCGCTTGAGCATGGCAACCGCCACGCGGATACGCTCGTCGATCTGGCCATTGGTGCCGGTGTACCAGGGGGCAATCACCCCGTGCTGGTCATGGACCGCCTTGTGGGCGTAGTATCGTTCCTGGACGGTGGCGGCGGAAACGGCGGACACGACACCTGCAATCAACAGGGCGACACATCGGAAGGAACACATCGCATGCACGACGCACGCTCCTTTCGGCTGGGCAGGCCTCCATGTGGCTCGGACAGTCTGGGCCGCATCGTAGCCTCAGCCCGACCAGCGGTCCACCCAGTCGAAGCCGTGTTCTGCGCCATTCAGTCTCCCGTGCCGACGGAACGTCATGCACGACTCCGCCACGCCCGTCGCAGCCACCTACAGGCGGAACTGACCCTTCTCGCCGACGGACGCCCACCGGCCGACCGGCGGGGTGGCCAGGCTTCCTCGACCAGGATCGCCAGCCGAAATCGGACGCGAGGTGCGCCCCCATCAGAGGGCCCGCCCTCGCCTGTAGCCAACCCGTAGAGTAAAGACAGTACCGCCGCAAAGAAGGAAACTGACAGGTGGCTGTCCGTCCCACATTTCCGGGTGAAGAGGAGACGGGCGAAGTCGATGATTGGCGCAACACGCGGGGGCCAATCAGCATGGGGGGATGTCTCGATCAGCGAGACAGCCTCGCGTGTCCCGTTTTCCTCACCTGGGGAAACGAAGTACAATGAAGATCGCTGCCACCCTCGCCCGCATTGGTCGGGACGCGCGGAGCGGCAGCACTGTTGCGGGTGAAGTTGGTCTGGCAACATG
>CAZEEJ010000200.1:0-9807 GCA_964511155.1 uncultured Planctomycetales bacterium
CCCCCCAACGCTGAAAGCGTTGCACAGGCCCGACTTGCTTTCCTTGGCGGGTCTGCCCCGTGATTTGGGCTCGGGTAGCCCGCCGATTCTGTCACGGACCCCCAGCCGGATGCCGTCGGCTTGCAGGGTGTAACCCGAGCGGTATACTGCTTGCCATAACAGGTTCAGACATCCGCAAAGTCAGACACCGTGGAGGATACGATCATGTTGGTTATCCGTTCCCTGGTATCGGTCATGGTCATGCTGGGAACCGTGGATACCGTCTCCACCAGCCAACCGAGTACGAATCCCGCGACGGAAGCTTCCGATCGCCCGCTCTCCGCGGAAGAGCGGAAGACCTACGAACAGGAGATCCGGGCGACGAGAACGCTGGTCAGGGAGTTGCACGGACCGCTGCAGGAGACCCTTCGGCGCAACGCGGCGAATGTGCGCGCGAGCCATGACGGCGCCGCGACGCGGACAACTCGGAACGCTCGGGACCGCAGGGCCGAGATCAGATCCGACCCCTTCTACCGCAACGACGATCGCCGGCGCCGCGCAGCAATAAAAGGTACACATGACAAAGCCATCGCCTCCCGCGCCGAGCAGCTAGAGAAGCGGGACCAGAGTCTCGATCGTTACGGCGATCTTCAGGCCCGAGCTTCGACGTTGGAGAGAACCCACCTGGCCTTTCTGATGGCTGAGGTTCATGCCCGCTGGGGACAGGATCGCCTGAGCCGGGCATCGTTTCGCAGTGCCGTGTCGGCCTTGCGGCAATACATGGTTCCCAACCCATGCACGCCGAGTCTTCGGCCTCGATACATCGAATCTGCCGAGTCGAACATGTTTGGCGCGGCGGGGCAGAGCATCCGCGAGCTGACCGAGCACCGCCTGGACCTCGTCGGGAGTCTGTTAACCGACAATGATTCGTCGCTACGTGCCGCGGTGAATGCCGAGGCATCTTGCCTGCACACTCGCCGTACCGGCCTTCGGCGGGCGGTCGCGACGGCATGGGCCGAGATCGAGAAACAGAAGCGCCTGGCAAGCGAACAGCCGCCGATTGCCCATTGGTGGCTGAGTCAGGTCGCCGACGGGGCAGCCGGGAGCGCATATCGCGATGCAGTGCAACGCCTGTCGCAGCTCACCCTCAACATCGAGGCTACCGACGAGGCGGGGGGCCGGAGCGGGAGTCGTTGATCGGCCGGGTTGCATACCATTGAACCGCGGAGGCCGCTGAGGATGCACGGGGAAGCGGGCGAGGCGGCGATCCGTGATGGCGGCAGAGACCTGGGATCATCCATGTGGCGTCTTCATCGCCGCCCCTGGTTGAAATAGACTTTCAGGTTGCGCGTGCTGCGGCCGGCGGCGACGATATCGAGGCGGCCGTCGCCGTCCAGGTCCACGATCTGCAGGGCCTCGGTGGCCATGTCGCCGTCGTCGATCCAGTGGGTGGACCATCGGCTGGCATCGGCGTCGATCACCTGGTACGCCTTGAGGCTGGTAGGCCGCCCGCGGTTGCGACGATTGGGGCCGCGATAGCCGGCGACGATTTCGTCGTTGCCATCGCCGTCCAGGTCCGCGCAGACGACCGCGTGGCCCTGGTCGAACGTATCGTCAAGCACGAACCGCGGCCAGAGCCCGCCTGAATCCCCCCCACTCGGCTCGACGTACACCACTACCTGGTTCCCATGCCACGGCTCGATGGCGGCGACGATGCGGCGACCGTCCTTGAGCCGGCCGAGCGATACCTCGCTCGAACCGCGGTCCGGCGAGCTCTGCTGGTCGCCCGCACCGAGGTGTCGCTTGTGCCACGAGCCATCCGCCTGCCGATCGAAGAGCGTCACCCCCTCGAAGCTCGCGGCCAACACCTCGTCGGCCGGGTCGTCGTCGAACCGCACCGGGATCGCCGCATGGCAGACGTGCAGGGACGCATCAATCACCTTCGTCGGCCAAGGCTGCGCGGCCGGATCATCGGGAATGTCGAACAGGAGCAGACGGACGCCCCGCTCCGCGAAGTGCGGCGACGTGGTCCCGCGGCCCTTGAGCGGTGAGACCAGGAGCTGGCCCCGGCCGTCGCCGTGCGTGTCGGCCCACAGTACCCGGTGGAGGTTCGGCTCGCCGCCGATACGTGTGAGCGGCCAGGGTGTCTGACCGGTGCCGCCCTTGGCCCACCACAGCGTCCCGTCGCTGACCGTGTCGGTGAACTCCCAGTCGGCGGCAATCGCCACGTCGAGCACACCGTCGCCGTCGATGTCCCGGGCCACGCCGGCGATGTTCTGCCGGGTGGCGTCGGTGACGATGGGATGCCGCTGCCAGTGCGGGGCCTCGTACCAGTCGATGCCGAAGAAACGCGTCAGCACGAGGTCGAGGCGGCCGTCGCCGTTGATGTCCGCGACGTCGAGGCCGTACGGGTCGTCGGGCAGCTTGTCAGCCACGACCACCGGGCGGAATGCGGGCATCGCCCCCGCGCGTTCCGGTGAGCCGGCCGGTTTCAGCCGATCGGAAAGAAACTGCATGTGGTACGGCAGCGCGTTGATCCAGTAATCCCAGTTGTGGGCTCCCGGCCGCTCGATGTAATCGTGCGGAATACCGCGTTCGAGAAGCTGCTTGCGGAAAACCCGGTTGTCCTCGATGAAGATGTCGTCGATACCGCAATCGACGAGCAGGCCCAGGCCGCGGCCCGCAGTCGGCGACGCCGGCTCGCCCGCCCGCTCGGTCGATGATCGGCCCCCGACCGCTTCCTGCCCGATCGCACTGTACGCCAGCCAGCGGTCCCGATTCTCCTCCTTCGGTCCCAGCCGCCGCACCAAAGCGTCGGGCCGCGACGTGTTGGTCAGGTCCATGACGCCGCTCATCGAACCGCATGCGCTGAACAGGTCCGGGTTCCGAGCGGCCAAGTAGATCGCCCCGTGCCCGCCCATGCTCAACCCGGTGATGCCCCGGCCGGCCGGCTCGGCCCATGTGCGGTACCGGCGGTCCACCTCCGGCACGAGGTGCTTCGTGATGACCGTCTCCCATTGCCAGTCGGCGTGGTCCTCGGACCCGGTCGGGGCATCGAGGTACCACGAGCAGTACTTGCCGTCAGGCATCACGATGATCGTGCCGAAGCGGTCGGCCAGCGCGGTAAGCGACCGGCCCGCGGCCTTCATCTTCAGGTACCAGTTCGTGTAATTGCCGGAATAGCCGTGCAGCAGGTAGACCACCGGGTACCGCTTGTCCGTCGCGGCCGTCCGCGTCGCGGGCTCGCCCAGCCGGCCGTAGTCGCTCGGGACCACCACGATCGCCCGCGAGATGTTCTTCTCGCCGCTGCCCGGAATGCTGAAGGTCATCACCTCCACGTTGGGCTCGTCACAATCCGGCGGAGGCGGCAGCTCGGGATGCCGGGGCGCCTCGGCACCGGTCAGTTGCTGCCCTCCCGCCACGTCCGCCCACAAACCCGCCCCCATCACCACCGCCGCAAGAAGAACACGCCATCGCACCATGGATCGGCCTCCACGAGAACCCGAACGCCTATCCTGCACTGCAACATGGTAGCCACAATCCGCGGCTTGGCGTAGAGCCCCCCGGTTGCATTCCGCGGCCGGTGAAAATGGAGAATGGGGAATGGAGAATGAGGAATGAGGAATGAGGAATGAGGAATGAGGAATGGGGAATGGACCCCAACGTTGCATTCCGCGACGCTGGGCTGGACTCATCTGTCGTTTCCGCGCCCGCCATCCAATCGTGCCCCGGCGGGGTGGGTCGCGGGTCCGGCTGCTACAAACGAACCCGCAGCGGCACAGTCGCGCCGGATAAGTTTCAATGCAAAAACGTGCCTGTTCCCCTTCCCGAGGACGCTGAACAACGTACAACGCCAACGGCGTTGAATAACACAGCCCAGGGTCGCGCAGCGCACCCTGGGTGATCAGACCCGTCTTGATCGAACAAACCCTGAAAGGGTTTCATATCCGGCGGGTGGCATGGGTCGGTACTCCGACCCGTGGTGGGTCGGGGCAGGCCACGGGCCTGAGTACCGACCCATGCCACCCAGCCGCGCCGCTAAGCCGGCCCCGAAGCCCCACCACCTCCTGCGGGAGGTACATGCAACCCCTTTAGGGTTGGGTCACGGCCGCGCCCCTGGTTCCCGGGGTGCGCTGCGCGACCCCGAGCTGTGCTCTGAAACCGCGTTGCGGTTCCCAGTGCAAAGATCGCTGCCAGAGGCGTTGCCGAGTGTCTCTGCGCCTCTGCGTGAGATTCGTCTTGGGTTGTAGGCAGAGCCCACGCTACGTCATCTGCGAAATCTGTGGATCTTCCCTTCCTGCCTCTGCGGTCCTCTCCGCCCTCTGCGGTTCAAACGTCCTCGTTCTACCGCAGAGGTCGCCGAGGAACGCAGAGGCGAGAACTGCGACATCTCAACCCGGCCCGTCCATCAGCAGGGAGGTGCCCATTTCCGCCTTCACCCGCCGCTCGTAGCGGTCGCCCCCCGTGGCGACCGGCGTATGTTTCGGCCCACCCAAACGCCCAAACAAACGAACCTGGCCCGTCTTCTCATTTCTCCGCTCCCCCCTTCTCCGGACATCCGGTTGGCGTCACTGCGGCAAACCCCCACCTTGACCGCGGTCACGCCCACCAGCGGCAGGCTGGTCCCCACGCTGGCCACGTCCGTCAGCGTGATCGTCAGCACCGCATCGTTCGTCACCCCGGACAGCACCAGCCGGCGGGTGGCATGGGTCGGTACTCCGACCCGTGGCGGCGTCAGGACAGGCCACGGGCCTGAGCACGGGCCCATGCCACCCCGCCGCCGATTCTGTCACGGACCCGCTTCGTTGAGGGGCCGTCGGCCGGCTTCAACTGCGATCGCGGGTGCGGTACGATATGCAGGGCGGTGAAGATGAAACAGGTGCTGGGTCAAATGGCGAGTCGAAGCGGGACGCCGGCCGGGCGCCCATCCGTAAGCGCCGAAAGACAACCGGCGGGAAGCCAATCCCACACCGCGCTGGGGGCAGGGCCGCAGGCCGGGGCCGCGGGCGAGACGGAGATCATCCAGCCGCACGCGCGGACCTCACCGTGGCGCGGGCTGCGCTTCACCTTCACCGGCCTGTTGGCGGTCGTGGTCGTGCTGGTCGTCGGCCTGGCCGCCCTGCACAGCGAGACCAACCTGCTGTTCCTGCTCTTCGGGATCGGTACCGGTGCCCTCCTGATCAGCCTGGTGGTCCCGGTGCTGATGGTGCGGCACATCGAAGTCACCCGAACCCTGCCGCACGCGGTCGTAGCCGGCCGCCCCTTCCCCATCGTGTATACCATCCGTCACGGCGGGCGGTGGATGCGAGCCTGGTGCCTGGTGATCGGGGAGAAGCCCATCGCCTCGCATCGCGCCCGGTTCCCCCTCTCGTGGGTAGGCTCGCTGCTGCCGGGCGAGGAGCAGCGGTTCGAGGTCGCTTCCCGATGCCCGATCCGCGGCCGCATCCTGCTCGAAGGCGTGCGGGTGAGTTCGCGGTTCCCCTTTGGACTGATGGCCGCGGAAACGGACACGGTCTCGCCGGCGGAGCTGGTGGTCTACCCCGCAGTGGGCCGACTGCGGCGCGATCCGTGGAAGGGACGGGATCTGGCCGAGGCGGCAGCCTCACGGTCCGCGCAGGATCGTTCGGGCAGTGAGGAGTTCTACGGGGTCCGCGAGTACCGCCAAGGCGACAACCTCAAGTGGATCCACTGGCGAGGGTCGGCGCGCCTGGGCCGACTGGTCGTCCGCGAGCATGTCCCGCTCCGCGCGACGCAGGTCATCGTCCTGGTGGATCCCTGGCCGCTGGGTGAACCCGAACCGCCAACCGGCCCGCGTTGGCGTATGCGCTGGGGAGCCGTAGCCGAGGAGCCCATCCGCCCGCCGGACCACTTGGCGGAACGGCTGATCGCCGCCGCCGCGACCGCGGTGTGCGACGGGCTCGAACGCGGCCACCGGGTGGGGCTGATCGCCTGCGGCCGTGTGCCCGTGGCCATCCCCCCTGCCGGCGGTCGAGCCCACCGCCGACGTCTGCTGCACGAACTGGCCCTCCTCGAACCCGGTCCGGGCGAAGCGCTCGGCAATCTGCTCGCCCGGGTACGCTGGACCAGCGGCTGGCACGCCCGCTGCCTGCTCTGTACACCCCGCATGACCGAGACCCACCATCGGGTGGCGCGGTTCCTCGGCACGCGGGCCGAGGCCGTGCGCATCGCCGCACCCGGTACCGAGTGGCTGGAGACCGTTTTCATGCCGGCCTCTTCCTGGCTGCCGGAAGGGGGCGCGGCATGAACCCCCGGCCTCGCCTCTTCTTCTCCGAAGCAGCCCTGCTCATCACCGTCACCACGCCTCTGGCCCTCGCCGAGGGGGTCTGGTATCTGTGGTGCCTCGTGCTGGGCGCCTGCCTGGTCGGCTGGTGGACCGTCATTCGGCGAAACGCACCCCTGCTCAACCGCGTAGCCGGCGCGGGTTTCATCATCGCCGCCTTCATCCTGCTGCTCTTCGAGTACTTCGGGCTCGACGTCATCCCCATCATCGCCCTCGCCCACTTCATGATCCTCGTCTGCGTCTGCAAGCTGCTCCAGCAGCAGACCTACCGCGACCAAGCCCAGGTCTTCGTGCTGAGCCTCCTGCTGCTCATCGTCGCGGCCATCGTCAGCGGCGACCTCCTCTTCCCCGTGGTGCTGCTGGTGTATCTGACCGTCGGCTTCCATGCCTTCCTCCAATTCCACGTGGTCAGCGAGCAGCATCGCCTGCGACGGCACAACCTGGGCATCGACCTGCCCTGGCGCGGGAGTCAACCCGGCGCGAACGCACTGCCCCGAGTCGCGGCGATGGGCGTCGCTTCGTTGGCCGGCCTCGCCTGCGTCGTCATCGGGGCGGCCATCTTCGTCCTCTTCCCGCGCGTCGGCGGGGGCATGTTCGGCCGACTGGATGCCCCCGGCGGCGGCTATGCCTTGACCGGCTTCGGTCCCAGTTTCAACTTCGAGGCGCTCGGCCCCATCCAACAGTCCGAACGCAAAGTGATGACCGTCGTCATAACCTGGGAGGGCGACCCACCACCCTCGGACGCTGAAGTGGAACCCCACTTCCGGGGGGCGACTTTCGTACGCTACTGCCGGGACCTCGGCACACGCGAGCCGTGGGAGTGGCGGGCCCCCTCCAGGCAAACCCGCTCGATCGTCGACCTGCCAATCATCTCAACCCTGTTCTCCGACCGAATCATCCCGGTCCTGCAGGGCGAGCATCTCACCCTCGAGAGCACGGTCATGGTTCAACGCTATCTCCTCCAACCCACCGACCACCAGTACCTCTTCACCTGCTACCCCGCGATCGAGATCCGCCTGCCCAACTTCGACGAGGTCCGCAAGAGCATCGACGACCAGACGCTACGGGTACAAGGAAAGTCCGGCACCGGCATGAGGTACGAAGCGGTGTCCGCCGTGCGGACCCGCGACGGCAACCTCGCCCCGCGGATCCAAGCGGCCCTCGACGCGGAGCGCGAATTGGAGCGCATCACGCCGTCCGTCCTGCTACCCGACCCCCCGCTCCCGCGGGAGGCTGAACTCCAGGCCCTGGTCGCACGTTTGGATGCCCGCGCCGGCACGACGGAACCGCTCGAGGCCCCGGCCGATTATGAAGCCTTTGCCCGGACTGTCGTCGAGTTCCTTCAGGGCCCCAGCTTCGTGTATCAACTCGCGGGCAGCACTCCCGGCGGACGCGAACCCATCGGGCACTTCCTGCTGACCAGTCGCCAGGGATACTGCCAGCACTTCGCGGCGGCGATGACCCTGCTCTGCCAGTACCGGGGCATCCCCGCCCGGATCGTGACCGGGTACCGCGGCGGCGAGTACAACCCGATCGGCCGCTACTATGTGGTACGCGAGAAACACGCCCATTCCTGGACGGAAGTGTTCATCCCCGGCCGGGACTGGGTCACCTATGATCCCACGCCCCCTCAGGATGCCGGGCACGCCATTCGGCAGGGCTGGCTGATGGACGCCCACCGCTACTTGGATTACCTGCAATTCCAGTGGGCAAACCTGGTCGTGGCCTACGACTCCGGGGTGCGCGACGAGCTGGGCACGAGCTTCGAACGCTGGCTGCGCCGGCCGGGCGGAGACAAGCCGACCCTGGCCGGGTCCGTCGCCGCGTTCCTCCGTGAGCTCATCTGGTGGCGAGCGGAGCTGAGCCTGTCCGACCGCCTGCTCTACTGGGCCTTCGCCATCATGGTCGCCCTGATGGTCGTCCTCTGCGGATACGTGATCGTCTCGGTCCTCTATCTGCTCGCGGTGCGACTGCGCCAGGAGTGGCGTGCGCGAAGGGCCGACCGCCGCAGCAGCGAGGAGGAGTTCTATCACCGGTTCTGCGGGCGCATGGCCCATCTCGGACTGCAGCGTAAGCGGCACCAGACGCCGGCCGAGTTCGCCGCCGAGCTTGCCCGGCGCTACCCACTGCTGAGCGACGCCGCCACGCTGGTCGAGGCCTACTACGAGGTATCCTTCGGCCGGCGACACCTCTCCGCGGATCAGCGCTCGCGCATCGAAGCCTTTCTCAAGGAGCTGGCCGGCTTCGACCCGGCACGCGTCAAGGCGACTCAGCCGCTGCCGGCCGCAATGTGAATCGCCGACCACCGCCGCTCGCGGACAGTTTTCTGCCGCCTCCGCCATAGGTATTTACCCGTACTTCGCCCATTTACGTAACCGGTCAGGATCACGCCTGTCCACGGCAAAAAAAACGCGCATCAACTGTAAAGACAGGGGTTTCGGTGCTGGCGCGCACCGGATGCGCCACAACCGTAACATGGGCCGCACCACACACCCCGAGCATAAACGGGTTGCATTCCCACGTGGCCGGAGTAATAGTAGGTGGAATACTGACCGAAAGATACACAGCTCACGTGAACGCGTGAGCCTTGAGTTGCCAATCCCCAACCGATCGGTCAAGCACAGCGCTCTCCGTGCTTGACCGATCCTTTTCTGCGCCCTGCTGACCGACCGACACCACACCGGATGAGCCCGGCGAGCAACACCAGGCCGGACACCACGCTGACAGTGGCGCCCGCCGTCAGACCCGGCGGCCGATAACGCAACGTGATGCTGTGCCGCCCCTCGGGCAGTACGAGACCCTGAACAACAGCGTTGACGCGGTAAATGGGTACCGCCTCGCCCTCCATCTCGGCGTGCCAGCCGGCGTCGAACGATTCGTTGATCATCAGCACACCCGGCCGCGTGCTGACCGTGGTCAGCAGCACTTCGTGTCCCGTCGGCCGGGACCAGGTGACCGAACGATCACCCTCGGCAGTCAGGTCCCCCAAGTCCGCGGCAGCCTCGACCACGGTAAGCGGCGGCCCATCGCGCCCGGGAGACTCCTGCAACCGAGATACGGCATCCAGGAGAGTCGGCACAACCTCAATTCGGCTCGCCCAGCGCGCCCAGGGCAGCGGGTCTGGCAACTCGTACAACTCGATGCCACCGGGCAGGTCGGCCCGATGGTGGAAGCTCCCCGCCGCCGGCCCCCGATCGTCGGCCACCTGAGCGAAGGAACCGTCGCGGATGCGCACAGGCTCGCCGCGCTCCGCCTTGATGCGCACCTGGGCCGGACCGAAGGCCTGCTCGCAGGCGAACAGAAACCGGATTTGTCGCGGCCCGAGGGCCAGGTCTACAGGTTCAATCGTCCGCGTATCGGTGATGGGCAAACCATCCGGGGTCTCGATCCGGACGAACCAACGATGGGCGGGCGTGGGCCCCGGCTCGGCGTGGAGCTGCAGGGTATACAGGCCCGGCCGATCGATGTGCACGGGCCAGAGCAGATCTTCGCCGGCGCGAAGCACAAAAGGGGTCAGGAGCCTTTTT
>CAZEEJ010000201.1:0-9646 GCA_964511155.1 uncultured Planctomycetales bacterium
CTCCGAAGCTCTTCGGGTCGCACGGCCAGAGGCCGTGGTTTTATGGCGTAATAAGCCCCGCCGATTATGTGCTCTCCGGGATGAGGCTGACCAGACGCGCGCCGAGCACTTGCGTTTGCACCGTGAGGCGGGCCAGGTTGAGCCAGCGTGCGCAGCGGTCGAGGATCACGCTGTCCGCGGTGACCACCACGTCGGCGGAGGCGGCCAGCAGCGCATCCGGATCATCGCAAAGCTCCACGGTCCAAGGCCAGTGATGGGCCTGTGCCCGTTGAAGGATGGTTTCCCGAAGGCGGCCGCTGTTGGACACCGGGCGATCGAGGTACCACGTGCAGCGGCTGACGGCCATTGTTTGCAGCACACCGCCGAGCAGCTCGATGGCCGGTGCGGTCTCCCGGACCTTGCGAAAGGTGCCGTGCATACTGGCCAAGTCGCGCAGGCAGCGGTCCCGGCCTTCGAGAATCACCCCGCCGGCCAGGGCCGCCTCGACCGTGGTAAGCACGTTATAACCGTCCAGCAGCACCGGCCGACCCGCGATTTCCGCCGGAGCAACCTCGCGTTCCCGCCGACCGGCGAGCGCGTCGTCCGGGCAGGCACACCGCCGCACCGCCGTCCGCTGCCGTTCCGTCAGGTTGTAACGGTCCCCTACCAGCTTGAGCGCCGACTTCTCCGCATACCCGCGGGTCAGCAGCCAGGAGAGCTCCCCGACCGCCCGGCGCAGCGCGGGCCACATGGCGGGGCCGAACGCGGCACCGTCCTCGGGATGCGGACCGCGGTGCACACGCTTGTCGGGCAAGGGTCACCTCTGGTAGGTGCCGATCAGCTCGCCCTCGGCGATCACGTGGCCGGCCAGGGCCCCCAACAGGGCGGCCTTCCCCTCGCCGGGATCGAGCGTCAGCGGCTTGTCCAGAGCGTAAAGCTTGAAATGGTAGTGGTGCAGCCCGTGGCCCCGGGGTGGTGCCGGGCCGCCGTAGCCCACCTTGCCCCAGGAGTTCTTGCCCTGCCACAGGCCGCCGGGCTGAGAGACCCGTAGCGACGGGGCCACCCCTTCAGGCAGGGCGGTCAACTCCGGGGGGATCTTGTAGAGCACCCAGTGCACCCAGGGCTCGGGCGTCGGGGCGTCCGGATCATCGACGAGCAGGGCAAGCTCGTGCGTGCCGGGCGGCGGGTCGGACCAGGACAGCGGCGGGGAGATGTCCTGCCCGTCGCCGGTGTACTTGCGGGGGATCGCCTGGTTGTGCGGGAAAGCCGTACTCTCGAGGGTCAGCGATTTCATGGGGATGCCTCCTGGCCAGGAAGCACAGGGGGTCCGATCATCGCGAACTCAGGCCGCTTGCGGCTTCGCACGCCCCGGAGTTTGCACACGGCCGCTTGCGGCTTCGCACAACGGGGAGTCTGCACACCTCCCGCACTGCTCAAAGAGCAGTGGCACACGGTGGCCGGTCACTTGCGGCGGCGGACGCCGTACTTGCTGCGGCTGCGATTGCGCGGCCGGTTTTCCTTGTCGCCCTGCACGCCCACACAGTCCAGCGTACCGCGGACGATGTGGTAGCGAACGCCCGGGAGATCGCGGACGCGGCCGCCCCGCACCAGGACGATCGAGTGTTCCTGCAGGTTGTGATCGATGCCCGGGATATACGCCGTCACTTCCTTGCCGTTGGTCAGGCGGACACGGGCCACCTTGCGCAGCGCGGAGTTGGGCTTCTTGGGGGTCTGTGTCTTGACGATCAGGCATACGCCGCGTTTCTGCGGCGAGGACTCCAGATCGCGGACCTTGGACTTGCGGATCTGCTTGGGGCGACCGCGTCGAACCAGTTGATTGATCGTCGGCATTCGTTTCCTCGATTCCAAACCGCGGCCGGGCCAAGTGCCTGTCACGTCCCGCCCCGGCGACCGGATCTGGGGACGGGACCGGAGACCACCTCGGCCGCCGGCCAAACCCATATCATAACCACCTTCAGGCCGGCCTGCTACTGCTGGCTGCGTTGCTCCTCCAGGACGGCCGCGCCGGACTCGGCGGTCACCGTCGCCGCGGTCAGCGCGGTCGTGGCGACCGTACTGCCGGCCGCCGTGGCCGCCTCCTGCATCATCGCATGAGCCTCTTCCGGGGCCACCTGCCGCTCGGGCACCGGGCGGCCCAGGTGTTTGACCCGCATATTCAGGTAGGGCTTGAAAGCCGTCCCCGCCGGGATCAGGTGCCCCAGGATCACGTTCTCCTTCAGGCCGATCAGGTCGTCCGTCGCCCCGCTGATGGCCGCCTCGGTCAGCACCTTGGTCGTTTCCTGGAACGACGCGGCCGAGATGAACGACTCGCTGCCCAGCGAGGCCTTGGTGATACCCAGGAGCAAGGTCTTGGCGGTGGCCCGGCGGGGCTTGCGGTCCTTGGTCGGCGGCGTGCCCCCTTCCTCCTCGATCTTGGCCACCAGAGCGTCGAACTCCGCCCGCGGCAGGATCGCCCCGAGGTCCAGCTTGCTGTCGCCGGGGTCCTTGATCTTGACGCTACGGTCCAGGAGGTTGTTCTCCGACCGGAACCGGAACTTGTCCACCACCTCGCCCGGCAGGAACTTGCTGTCGCCGGGGTTGTCGATCTTCACCTTGCGGAGCATCTGCCGCAGGATGATCTCGACGTGCTTGTCGTTGATGGTCACGTTCTGGCTGCGGTAGACGGCCTGGACCTCCGCCAGCAGGTAGGCGAAGAGGGCCTCGTCGCCCTTGATCCGCAGGATGTCGTGGGGGACGAGCGGACCGTCGACGAGCGGGTCGCCCGCCTCGACACGGTCGCCGGCGTGTACCAGAAGCTGCTTATCCTGCGGCACATGGTGCTCCTTGGTCATCCCGCCCTCGGACTTGATGACGATGGTCATCTTGCCGCGGCGCTTGTCGGCCACGATCTCGACCTCGCCGGAGATCTCGGCCATGACGGCCGGCTCCTTGGGCTTGCGGGCCTCGAAGATCTCCGTCACCCGCGGCAGACCGCCGGTGATGTCCTGCGTGCCACCCATCGCCCGCGGCTGCCTGGCCAGCAACATGCCCGGCATGATCTCGTCGCCCTCCTGGACCTCGATTCGGGCCTTGGCGGGCAGGTAGTGGTAGTCGAGCACGTTGCCTTCGCGGTCCTCGATGATGATCTGCGGATGCTTCTCGCCCTTGTGCTCGACGACGACGAACTTGGCCCCCTCGCGCTCCTGCTCCAACCGGACGGTCTCGCCTTCCGTGATGTCGTGGAACCGGACGAAGCCGGCCTTCTCGGCCAGGATCGGCGTCAAGTGCGGGTCCCACCGGGCAAGTTGCGTGCGCGGGGCGACCTCCTGGCCGGCCTTGACCATGATCTCCGCCCCGTACTGCACCTTGAACCGCTCGAGCTCGCGACCCTTGGCGTCGACCACCGCGATCTCGCCGTTACGCTTGAGCACGGTGGTGCGGGCGGGAATCTCACCCTTGGCCGGTACGTCCACCGCGTTCAGATCGTGGAACGCGATCACGCCCGCCTGGGTGTTGCTGATCTCGTGCTCGACCACCGCACGGGTCGCCACCCCGCCCGTGTGGAACGTCCGCATCGTCAATTGAGTGCCCGGCTCGCCGATCGACTGGGCGGCGATAATCCCCACCGCCATCCCTTGTTCAACCACGTGGCTCGTGGACATGTCCACCCCGTAGCAGCGGGCGCAGACGCCCAGCGGGCTCTCACAGGTCAGCGGGCTGCGCACGCGGATGGTGTCCAGACCCAGTTCCTCGATTCTGGTGGCGATGTCGCGGGTAATGGGCGAATTCTCCGCCACGATGAGCTGGTCGGTAATCGGGTTGCGGATCGAATCACGGGCGGTCCGGCCGACGATGTTCTCGCGCAGCGGGACGGCCACCTCCTCGCCCTTGTAGATCGCCCCCTTGGTGATTCCGGTGATGGTGCCGCAATCCTCCTCGTTAACGATGACGTTCTGAGCGACGTCGGCGAGCTTGCGGGTCAGGTACCCGGAGTCGGCGGTCTTGAGGGCGGTATCAGCCAATCCCTTGCGGGCACCGTGGGTCGAGCTGAAGTACTCGAGCACGCTGAGGCCCTCGCGGAAGTTGCTCTTGATCGGCGTCTCGATGATCTCGCCGGAGGGCTTGGCCATGAGAGCCCGCATGCCGGCCAATTGCCGGATCTGGTCCACCGAGCCGCGGGCCCCTGAGTCGGTCATCAGGAAGATCGGGTTGAGGTGCAACTGCCCGCGGTCCTCGGCGATGGGCACGTAGTCGCCCTGCTCGTCGCGGCGGTCGTTCCGCAACTCGGTCATCATTTCCTTGGTCACCTGCTCGCGGGCATGCACCCACACGTCGATCAGCTTGTTGTGCCGCTCCATGGGGGTGATCGAGCCCTGTTTGAACTCGCGCTCGGTGCGGTCCACGATCTTCTGGGCGGCGGCGATGATCTTGGGCTTGGCCGCGGGCACGCGCAGGTCGTGCACCCCGATGGACAACCCCGCCAGGGTGCTCCACTTGAAGCCCAGCTCCTTGATGTTGTCCAGCAGGTCGATGGTCGCCGACCGGCCGAGCTGGTGGTGGCAGTCGGCGATGACCCGACCGGCCCCCTTCTGGCTGAGCGGGTAGTTATAGAAGGCCGTCTCGGGCGGCAGGATGTCGTTGAAGATCAGCCGGCCCACGGTGGTCTCCAGGATGTGGCTGGCCGGCACCGGCTCGGGCATGCTCTTCTGAGAGGTGATGACCTTGTCCCGCGGCACGCGGCACAGGACCTTCTCGTGGACACTGACGCGTCCGAGGTGGTGGGCCATCAGCGCCTCGTGCGGATGACTGAAGAACCGCCGCTTGCGCGGCTGGTCCGGCCGTTCCGCCAGGTAGTCGCACGTCAGATAGAAGATGCCCATGACGATGTCCTGCGACGGGGACATGATCGGGCTGCCGTTGGCCGGGCTGAAGATGTTGTTCGTCGACATCATCAGCACGTGAGTCTCGGCCTGGGCCTCGATGGACAGGGGCAGGTGGACGGCCATCTGGTCGCCGTCGAAGTCCGCGTTGAACCCCCGGCAGACCAGCGGATGGATGCGGATCGCGTTGCCCTCGACCAGCACGGGCTCGAACGCCTGAATACCCATCCGGTGCAGCGTCGGAGCACGGTTCAGCAGCACCGGGTGGTTGATGATCACCTCTTCCAGGATGTCCCAGATTTCCTGGTCGCGGCGTTCCAGCATCTTCTTGGCGCTCTTGATGGTATCCGCCAGCCCGCGCTCCTTGAGCTTGCGGATGATGAACGGCTGGTAGAGCTCCAGGGCGATCTTCTTGGGCAGACCGCACTGGTGCAGCCGCAACTCCGGTCCGACCACGATCACCGACCGGGCGGAGTAATCCACCCGCTTGCCCAGCAGGTTCTCGCGGAACCGGCCCTGCTTGCCCTTGATCATGTCGGTCAGGCTCTTGAGCGGGCGATTGCTGCTACCCAGCACGGGACGGCGGCATCGGCCGTTGTCGAACAGGGCGTCGACCGCCTGCTGCAGCATCCGCTTCTCGTTGCGGATGATGACCTCGGGGGCGTTCAGGTCGACCAGCTTCTTGAGCCGGTTGTTCCGATTGATGATCCGGCGGTACAGGTCGTTCAGGTCGCTGGTGGCGAAGTTGCCGCTCTCCAGCAGAACCAGCGGGCGAAGGTCCGGCGGGATAACCGGGATAACCTCCATGACCATCCATTCCGATTCGTTCCCGCTCTTGCGCAAGTTCTCGACGATCTTCAGCCGTTTGCTGAGGTCCTTGATCCGCTGCTTGCTGTTGGTCTTGGCCAGGGCCTCGCGCAGCTCGACGCTGGCCTGTGCCAGGTCGAGCCGCTGGAGCAGGTGCTTGACCGCCTCCGCCCCGGTTTCGGAGACGAAGCCGTGCTCGCCGTATTTTTCCCGGGCCGCCCGGTACTCCTCCTCGTTGAGCAGTTGCTTGGGCTTCAGCGGAGAATCCAGCGGATCGACGACGATGTAGTCCTGGAAGTAGACCACCTTCTCCAGGTCGGAGGTCTTCATGTCCAGCAGGGCGCCCAGTCGGCTGGGCATCGCCTTGAAGAACCAGATGTGCACCACCGGGGCCGCCAGGTTGATGTGCCCCAGCCGTTTGCGCCGCACCCGCGAGTGCGTCACCTTCACCCCGCACCGGTCGCAGATGATGCCCTTGTGCTTGGTGCCCTTGTACTTGCCGCACGCGCATTCCCAGTCCCGCTCGGGTCCGAAGATCCGCTCGCAGAACAGGCCGTCTTTCTCCGGCCGATACGTGCGGTAGTTGATCGTCTCCGGCTTCTTCACCTCGCCGAACGACCAACTGCGAATGTCGTTCGGGGAGGCCAAAGCAATCCGGACACTGCCGTAATCGTTGATCCGATCATATACGCTGTCTGCCATGAGCAATCGCTCCTATCAGATTTCAGATAAATCGATGCCGTTCCCCCTATGCGGAGAGAACAGGCACGAGCAGGATCTTCTTGTTTTCCTTCTCCTGGAGGTCCGATTCAGCCTCGGCGAGCCGGGCGCTGTAATCGTAGGACCGCACGTCATCCCGATCAGGCTCCACCAGGACATAATACCAGTCAGCATCCCGTTGGATGCCTTCCGGAATCACGTTCAGACGATAACTGCCGTCGGAAGGTTGATGTGGATCAAGGTACTTCCTGACCAATTCCACGATTTCTTCAACTTCAGAGGCTTCGGTAATAGTAATCATGTCAGTACCCTCAGGTACCTGCACACTCTGTAGGCGTCGCGTCGGGCTTCGCGTGCACTCGTTTGGTCGACCGTTCGGCCCGATCGGTAGTCGGCATTCAGCCGTTGAAAGTAAAGCCGGCGCATTGATTGCTTCAGCTCGCGCAAGCCGGTCACCCCAAGGTTCTGAAAACATGCCTCCAGCAATCGTGGCAACCCGCTATGCTCCGGTGCTTCGCGTCCCGGCTTAAAAGTCAGCTTTCCTGTCAGGGCGAAGGTCGCCGCTGAGAAGGCGGCAAAGTAGGCGCGGCTGACACTGCTGCGGAAACACGCGCCCTCATCGAGTCGCCGCGCCGCCTCGAGATTCTCGCGGGCAATATCACTCCAATCTGCCATGGCTGCCTCGTCAGAACGCCCGGGCTTTTTCGAGCTGGATGTTCATGCCCAGCCCCTTGATCTCGTTGCACAGCACGTCGAACGACACCGGGGTGCCCGCTTCCAGGGTGTTGGTGCCCTTGACCATGGACTCGTAGATCTTCGTCCGGCCCTCGACGTCGTCGCTCTTGACGGTCAGCAGCTCCTGCAGCACGTACGCCGCACCGTAGGCCTCCAGGCCCCAGACCTCCATCTCGCCGAACCGCTGACCGCCCGTGCGGGCCTTGCCGCCCAGCGGCTGTTGCGTGATCAGCGAGTATGGGCCGGTCGACCGCGCGTGGATCTTGTCGTCCACCAGGTGGTGCAGCTTCAGCATGTAGATGTACCCGACGGTCACCGGCTGATCGAAGGGCTCGCCGGTCCGCCCGTCGAACAGCGTCGTCTTGCCACCCCGAGGCATCTCCACCAGCAACTCGCGGGTGTTGCCCGCCTGCTGCACCGCCGCGGCATCCTTCTTGCGCTGCTGGACGTGTTTGTTCGCCAGTTCGACGCTGGCCTTGATCTCCGCTTCCCGGGCACCGTCAAAGACCGGCGTCACCGCCTGGAAGCCCAGAATCGCCGCCGCCCAGCCCAGGTGGGTCTCCAGGATCTGACCCACGTTCATCCGGGAAGGCACCCCCAGCGGGTTGAGCAGGATGTCCACCGGCGTGCCGTCCTCCAGGAAAGGCATGTCCTCCTCCGGCAGGATACGGGCAATCACCCCCTTGTTTCCGTGCCGGCCTGCCATCTTGTCGCCCACCGCCAACTGTCGCTTCGTCGCCACGTAAACTTTCACCATCTCAAGCACGCCCGACGGCAGCTCATCGCCCCGCTTCATCTGGGCCAGCTTGCGGTCGCGCTCCTCGGCGATCTCCATCAGCCGCGGCCAGTACCGGTCGATCACCCGCTTGGCGTCCGGTCGCGACGAGGCGGGCTTCACCCACCGCAGATCGCCGCCCTCGACCAGGGCTCGGAAGCTCTCGATCTGCTCCATGATGACCTCGTTGGATTCCGAGTGCCCCACCTTCTGCTTCGTGCTCGGGTCGACCATCACCTGCCCGGTGACCGTCTCAACCTCCAGGCACATCTTGCGGAAGATGGAGACCATCTTGTCATCCTCGGTCTTGCGGTAGTCGCGCATCTGCTTCTGCAACTGCTTCTTCTGCTCGTCGGTCAGGTGCGTGCGCCGGCTGAACCACTTGGTGTCGATGACCACGCCCTCTTCGCCGGCGGGCAGCTCCAACGAATCGTTCTTCACGTCCTCGCCCGCCCGCCCGAAAATCGCGTGCAGCAGCTTCTCCTCCGGGGACAACTCGCTCTTGCTCTTGGGGCTGACCTTGCCCACCAGGATGTCGCCCGGCCCGACCCGCGTGCCCGTCCGCACGATGCCGTTCTCGTCCAGGTTGGCCAGCGCCCGCTCCGACACGTTCGGAATGTCCCGCGTGAACTCCTCACGCCCGAGCTTCGTCTCCCGAATCTCGATGTCGTACTCGTCGATGTGAATGCTGGTGAAAACGTCCTCTTTCAGCAGACGCTCGCTGATCAGAATCGCGTCCTCGAAGTTGTACCCGTCGAAGGTCATGAACGCGACGAGCACGTTGCGGCCCAGGGCCAGCTCTCCCTGACTGCACGCCGGCCCGTCCACCACGATCTGCTCCGCCTTCACCTTGTCGCCCAGCTTGACCAGCGGCTTCTGGTTCAGGCAGGTCCGCTCATTGAGACCCTGGAATTTGCGGAGCACGTACTCATCCGTGCCGTCCACCTCGATGCGCAGTGCGTCCACCGCCGTCACCGTCCCCGCCCGCCGGGCCCGCACCACCATCCCGCTGTTCATCGGGATCAACCGCTCCATCCCCGTGGCCACGATCGGCGGCTCGGTACGCAGCAGAGGCACCGCCTGCCGCTGCATGTTCGAGCCCATCAACGCCCGGTTCGCGTCGTCGTGCTCCAGGAACGGGATCAAAGCTGCGGATACGCCCACCGTCTGTTTGGGGGAAATGTCCACGAACCCGATCTGCTTGGAGTCCACCACCGCCAGGTCGCTGTTCGCCCGGCCCAGCGACCCGCCCTCGATCAGCTTGTTCGTCTGGGGGTCCACCACCTCCGGCGGAGCCAGCACCGCCCGCATCTCCTCGTCCGCCCGCAGGTACACCACCTGACCGTCGACCTTGCCCCGCTCGACCTTCCGGTACGGCGTGACCAGGAACCCGTAATCGTCCACCGTGCTGTAGATGCTCAGCGACGCGATCAGACCGATGTTGGTGCCTTCCGGCGTCTCGATCGGGCAGATGCGGCCGTAGTGGCTGATGTGCACGTCGCGCACCTCGAACCCCGCCCGCTTGCGGTTCAAACCGCCGGGGCCCAGGGCACTCAGCCGCCGCTCGTGCGTGAGCTGGCTCAGCGGGTTGGTCTGGTCCACCACCTGCGACAGCTCGCCGCGGCCGAAGAAGTGGTCAATCGCACTGCTGATCGACTTGGAGTTGATCAGGTCCGCGATCTTGGCCAGCTCATCCGGATCCTTAACGCTCATGCGCTCCTGGACGGTGCGACGAAGCTTCAGGAAGCCC
>CAZEEJ010000202.1:0-9621 GCA_964511155.1 uncultured Planctomycetales bacterium
GCGAAAACGCCCTGATCCGATGGCTGCAGGAACGGTTCGCCGCCGACTCCTCCCGTGTGCCGGTAGGCATCGGCGACGACTTGGCGGCGGTACGCCTCGACCGTCCGTTGGTTGCCGTCACCTCGGACATGCTGCTGGACGGCGTGCACTTTGAGACGGAGCGGCACAGCTTCGCGGCCATCGGACACAAGGCCCTCGCCTGCTCGCTGAGCGACTGTGCGGCCGCCGCCTGCTGGCCCAGGGCGGCGATGGTCAGCCTCGCCCTCCCGCAGACGATGACCCTGGCCGACGTGCAGCGTCTCTACGAAGGGATGAGCCGCCTGGCGGACGAGTTCCACTGCCCGATCGTCGGCGGCGACACGACAAGCTGGCCCGGGCGGCTGGTCATCGACGTGACCGTCCTGGCCGAGCCGATGGCCCCCGATCGCGGTCCGATGCGGCGATGCGGAGCGCAAGCGGGCGATACCATCTTTGTGTCCGGGCCGCTGGGCGGCAGTCTGCTTCGCCGGCACCTCGCGTTCACGCCGCGGCTCGACTTGGCCGCCCTGCTCGCCTCCGAACCCGGCCTGCACGCGATGATGGACATCTCCGACGGTCTGGCCATGGACCTGGATCGACTCTGCCAGGCCTCGGGCTGTGATGCCGAGCTGTCACGCGAAGCCCTCGCCGCTGCGGTCAGCGAGGATGCGCGGGCCATGGCCGGCACCGACGGCCGTACCCCGCTCGACCACGCCCTCAGCGACGGCGAGGACTTCGAGCTTCTGCTGGTCGGCAATGCCGAACTGGCAACCCTCGCCGCGGCACCCGACAAGGGGACCAACCGCACCGAACCCATGAAACCTCCGTCCGAGCTTGCCTCTTCGCGAAGCGATTCCCCCGTGCCGCCCAACACCGATGCAAACGACCCGCAACCTGCGGACCCCTCGTCCGGGCTTGCCGCTTCGCGGGAAGCGCACACCGATCCCCGTCACCGCGACCCCGCTCCCAGGTTGATCCCCGTAGGCCGCATCGTCGCCCGAGCAACCGCCGGCCGCTCCGCCATCACCCTGTTATCCCCCGAAGGCCGTCGCGAACCGCTGGAGCCCCGTGGGTACGAGCACTTCCGATGACCACAATCACACTGCATAGCGACGGACCGGAGAAAACGCAGGCACTGGGCCGGGCGATGGGAGCGGCACTGGTCCCCGGCCAAGTCATCGCCCTCATCGGCCCGCTCGGGGCCGGCAAGACCACGCTGGTCAAGGGGCTCGCCGCGGGGGCCGGTGTGACCGACCTCCGGCAGGTGAACAGCCCGACCTTCGTCATCGTCAACGAATACCAGACCGCACCCAGCCAAGCGGGCCTGACCATCCACCACGTCGACGCCTACCGGCTGCGCGGCAGCAGCGACCTCGAAGCCATCGGTTTTGATGAGATGCTCACCCAGGGGGCTGTCGTCATCGAGTGGGCCGACCGCGTGGCCGACCTCCTCCCGTCCGACACCCTCACCATCCGCCTGTCGTCCACCAGCGAGCAGGCCCGCACGCTCCTCTGCTCCGCCGGCGGCCCCGTCTCCGCCCAACTGTTGGCCGCCCTGCCCCCGCAGGGGCGGGAGTGCTGAGTGCTGAGTGCTGAGTGCTGAGTAAGGCTACCCTGCTGCCCCGCTGCCTTGCTGCCTCCCCGCAGGGTCCGTGACAGGCTAGACGGACCCGGGTGGCCCATCCATCGCAACGCGATGGGTGGGCTCACGATGATGCGGATGTGAGGAAGGGCTCCTGGTAAGGCAAGCTTTCCCACGCGTTCGATCATCGCCAGCCCACCCTTGCTGCGTAAGGATGGGCCACCCGCCTGCCTCGCTGCCTTGCTACCTCCCCTCGCCCAGTTGCCTCGGCTCGCAACGGGCATTATACTACCCCCTCCAACCGACCGGCCGCTCGCCGGCAGTCGGCGGCCCCATCGTCTAGAGGCCCAGGACACCGGCTTTTCACGCCGGCAACGCGGGTTCGAATCCCGCTGGGGTCATGCAAGGATCTGGGCGCATACCACGGTCCGAGATCACGAACACGCCCCCCCGGCTCGACTCGCTTGTTCCTCTGCCGCGAGGCCGACGACGAGATTAACGCCGCCGTTTACGCCGCTCGCCCGGCCCACAGCGCCTCCAGCCGCCCCCGGCAGGTCGCGCACGTCTCCACGTGCCCGCGGATCGCCGAAGCCTCATGCTCGGGCAGAGCGCCATCCAGCAGCGACTTCAGAATCGCGATGTCAATGCAGTGGGACATGGTTACACCTCGAATCGATGTCCATCCGCCCAAAGTCTGGCACTCAATCGTCCGGGCCGGCCCGCGCCGATGCCGCCGCGGGGTCAGGAATCGTGCCGGTCAGGACGCCCAGCCGATAGGCCGACCAGTTATGGATGTAGTGGGCGCCGAGCAGCTTGCCCAGCTCCACCGACTTGCGGTACGCTGCGATAGCCTGCTCCAGCTTGCCCTCGATCTCCAACCGCTGGCCGATGTAGAACCAGGGCCAGCATGCGTATTGATTGCCAAGGCTCGCATGATTGGTGTAGCGCGCAACAAACTGCTCGTCCGTAACCATGTCCAGGAAATAGGCTGCTGTCCAGTGTTGTATGAAGGCATTGGACGGGGGTTCCGGACTCCAGTCTCCAAGATGCGCAACAACTGCCCGAAACACCGAGTGTGCCGCCTCGATCCGACCCACTTGGAGAAGTGCCCATGCCAGCGTATTAAGGCTTTCCGCAGAATCGTCGCCGCTGTCCACCAGGGTCTGAATCAAGGCCAGCGCCTGCTCGGAACCATGCCTGCATAGCAACAATTGAGCCTCCATCAATGCTCCCGGTGAATCTCCAGGGTAAAGCACAGGCAACTGAAGTCCCGACCCCGGATTATCCGCAGAAGGCGATGACGCGGGTGCCGGCTGGGCAGCTGAAGAGCGGGTTGCCGGTGCCACGGGGGACGGCGAGGACGAAGTCGGGACTCGGGCTTCACCGCCAAGAACAGCTGCGGCTTCCTGGACGAGGGATCGTTCGTCGGCCGCGACGAGTTCCGGCTCCATTGTGTCAAGAGTGCGGCGAGCCCGTTCAAATGCCGCCCGCGCCTGCTCGGTCTCGCCGAGACACTCATGGGCCAGCGCAGCGAGAGCGGCATCACTCGGAGTACGTCCCCGGTTGAGAAGCTCCGACTCGGTCAGCACAGCCAGCGCTTCCCGGCAAGCTCCGGTACGCAACAGGGCGGCGCCCAGCGTGTTGAGGGTGGTCCCTTCGCGCGTCCTTTCCGCGGCGGCCTGAGCCATCTTCAGTGCCCGCCGGTACTCCTCCAGGCTGGCGCCCGGGTTCTTGACCACAGCCCAACTCTGGTTGTTCAGGGCCATCTTCGGTGCCAGCTTCAACGTCAGCGTCAAGAGTCGCTCCGGGTCATTCACCCCGTCGGGCCCCCAAATCATCTGCACAGTTCGCAGCAAGTTATCCTTGAGCTCCGACTGCCCGGGCAGAGCGGAGTCCTGCGTCAGCAAGTCCGCACTTGAAAGCACCAGTGACTCAATCTCGGCGTAATCGGAGGATTGGCTCCGTTCGACGAGAATCGAGGCCAGCAAGAGGCGCAGCTTGACCCGCAAGCTCGTGTCCTCTCGGTCTTCCCGGCTTTCCATTGCCTGCCTTGCCAGGCTTGCAGCCAGTTCCAAATTGCCTTGAGCTCTCTGCACGTCTGCCACCCTGTAGAGGAGGGAAGCACGTTCGCGCCCATCCATGACTTCGCTCTCCGCCGTGGCTTTCCAAAGCCGGATTGTCTTGTCCTTTCCACCGGATGCCAGAATCCGGCCGTCCGGTGAGACTGCGACTGCGTAGATGCTTCCGCTGTCCTGCTTCAGCGTGAGGCGCTCCAACCCCGTCGCGGTACTCCAGAGCCTAGCTGTGCCATCACGGCTGCCCGTCACCAGGCTTCGCCCATCCGGCAGAAACGCGAGCGAGTAGACCGGCCCGCTGTGACCCCGGAGTTGCCATGCGACTTGCCCCGTCGCGACCTCCCACAACGTGACGACTCTGTCGAAGCTGCCGGCGGCAAGCATCGTCCCGTCATTGCTGAAGCTCAAGCACCGCACGGCGGAGCTCCGCGGTGCCCAGGGACGCATCCACGTGGATCGCTTCTCGAATGTCTCGCCGTCCCACACGATGACCCTGTTGTCCGAGCCGCCGCTGGCGATCAGTCGCGCGTCCGGAGAGAAGGCCACCGCGTACGCGCTGCCCTCGTGCCCTGCCAGTGTTGCCCTCTCACTTCGCGTGAGCAGATCCCAGATACGGACACTTCCGTCGCTACAGCCCGCCGCCAGTCTTCTGCCGTCGGGGGAGAACGCGATTGCCTGCACTCGGTTCCCGTGCCCGCGAAGTTCCGCCTCCTCGTGACACGCGGCAACATTCCACAGCTTGACCGTCGCATCGTCGCCAGCGGAGGCCAGCACTCTACCGTCTGGGGAGAATATGACATCGGTGACCGCAGCTTTGTGCCCAACCAGCGTCGCTCGCTCTCGTCCTGCACCGGGCTCCCACAGCTTGATCATACCCTGATCGTCGCCGCAGGCCAGCAGAAGTCCGTCGGGGGCGAACGCAAGCGCACCAATTTCGCCGGGATGCCCGGAAAGCTGCACGCAACCTCCGACCTGTGGGGTATCCCACACCACCACCTTGCCATCGATGCCTGCGGACAGGACTTGGCTGCCGTCACGCGAAAACAATACATCGTTAACATCGCCCTTGTGGGTGCCGTGACTGCCCGCGTTTCGCCCTGAGGCCAAGTCCCAGAGCCGCACGGAGTCATCCAGGCTTCCCGAAGCGACACGACGTCCGTCGGGCGAGAATGCAACCGCCTGAAGCCCGCTGTCGTGGCCTCGGAGAATCAAGTTCTCTCTTCCGCTGGCTATGTCGATGATCTTCGCCGTGCCGTCCCAACTGGCCGACGCCAGGAGGCGGCCGTCGGGAGAGAAGGCCAACCCGAAAACGCCGCTTCGCCATCGTTGCTCACCACTGAGCTTCAGGTTCGCAGGGTCATAGTGGGCGTCCAACACGGCTTTCAACTGATGACTTTGTGCATCCCAGACATGAACCCGCCCCAGCGCCGTTCCGGTGACGAAGACGTCACCGCGGGGGGACCAAGCCACCGAGGTGACTGACTCTTGAGTGAGCTCCGCCGTGGCACGCCCTACCACCACGTCCCAGACCCTGGCTGTGCCGTCGTAACTGCCTGTCAGAAGCTTCAGCCCATCGGGAGAGAAGGCCACTCCGCGTAGGAAATCTCTGTGGCCGGTCAGCTCATGAAGCCTTGTGCCTGTAGATACGTCCCAGATTCTCGCGGTCTTGTCTCTGGACGCGGACGCCAGAAGGGCTCCGTCGGGGGAGAAATCAAGCGCCTCGATCCACCCGGAGTGCTTCGGCGCGAGCGCGCGTCTGCGCCCTCCAGCTAGGTCAATCAGGGTAACCGTGTCATCCGTCCCCGCCGTAGCTAGGGTCTTCCCATCGGGAGACAGGGCCAGCGCTCTAAGCTGCGAGCCGGTTTCATAGGCAACGGTCGGGCCGGCCTGATTGATCTTCCACAGGTAGTACCATTCGAAGCTGCGCAAGTCCTTCGGAAGGATGTACGGACTGACCTGGATCAGCAGGTCCTGGGCGTAAGAACTGCCAGCCTGGGAAGCTTCATGCGCTCGGTTGATGGCGAAGGCGTAGTAGTACTCGATCGATTCTTCAAGTTTCTGCTTGGCTTTTTGAGCGACTCTGGTCTGGCCATCCGCACGGTCGCGTTCCGTTTGGGCTTCTCGTCTCGCTTTTTCCGCGCGCACATACAGAGCCGAGCTAACAGCCAAGCCCGCTGTCAAGAGAAGCGCGAGCCCTGCGGCGACAGCCACCGGCAGCTTGTACCTCCTCAGGTTCTTTTTGAGCACGTACAGTGCGCTATCCCGCTTGGCCTCGATCGGCTCACCGGCCAGGTAGTGCCCGATATCGCGGGCTAGCTCGCCCGCGGACTGGTACCGCCGCTCGCGCTCCTTGCTCAGGCACTTGAGGACGATGGTCTCGACCTCGTCGTTGATCTGCTTGCGGATGGTGCTGGGCCGGGCCGGCTCGATCTTGATGATGCGGTCCAGCACGTCGCGCATGTTGCCAACTACGTCGTACGGGAACTTGCCGGTGAGCATCTGGTAGAGGATGACGCCCAGCGAGTAGACATCCGTACGCACATCCACCTTGCCGGGGATGGCCTCGGCCTGCTCCGGGCTCGCCCACGGCAGGCTGCCCATGAACTGGCCGGTCACCGTCATTACCGACACCTCGCCCGCCCCCGCCGTCTTGGCCAGGCCGAAGTCCAGCACGTGCGGCTCGCCCTCGGCGTCGATGCGGATGTTGCCCGGCTTGAGATCCCGGTGGATCACGCCACGCAGGTGGGCGGCATTCACCGCTTCGCAAATCTTCGTGAACAGCCGCAGCGTCTCCTCGATCGACCGCTCTCGGCTGCTCATCCACACATCCAGCGGCTGGCCGGAGATGTAGTCCATCACGAAGTAGAAGCTGCCGTGGGCTAGTCCACTGTCGTGCACGCCCACAATGTTGGGATGATTGAGCTGGCCGAGGATCTCGACCTCGCGCTCGAAGCGGGCCTTCTCACGCCGGTCGGCGAACGGCCCCTCACGCATGACCTTGATGGCCACCTTGCGCCGGGTGTGCTGCTGAACGGCCTGGTACACCACGCCCTGCCCGCCGCGGTGGATCTCCCGGATGATGCTGTAGCCGGGAATGCTGTCGCCGGCGGGGCCGGCACCGGCATCGAGCCCGAAGCCACCTGCCGGCGCGAGCGATCGTGTCTCCCCCTGCCTGTCGCCCCGATCCGGCAGAGCATCCTTCGGGACCGGCCCGGCCGCCGCCCGCCCGGCCCGCAACTCTTCCAGTCGCCCGCGGCAGGTTGCACACGTCTCCGCGTGCGCGCGGATTGCCGACGCTTCCTGCTCCGCCAGCGTTCCGTCCAGCAGCGACTCCAGAACCGCGAGCTCAATACACTCAGACATGGTTGCACCTCTATTCGGTCCCCGTTCGCCGACAGGCGAGCACGGTCAGGTCGTCCGACTGCTCACACCCGGCACGGTGCATATCCACCCCGCGCAACACCGCATCCACCAGTCCCGCCGCGGTGTGGTCCTCACAGACAGGCAGCAACTGTACCAGTGCCTCCTCGCCGAAAGGATTGCTCTGGTCGTCGAGGGCCTCGGTGACGCCATCCGTGTAGAGCAGCAGGGCGTCGCCCGGGCTCAGGGGCGGATGTCGCATATCCGTGTAGCTGGCATCCCCGAAAACGCCCAGCATGAAGCCCGGCTCCACCTGGATCTCTCTGGGCATGGCTTGCCACGGTACCAGGAGGGGAAACGGATGGCCGGCCGAGGCGATCAACATGTCTTCATCAGGGGAGCCGATCAGAATCGCCAACGCGGTGACGAACGCCGATTTGATCTCCCGGCGCATCCGGAGCTGGTTGAGCCGGTTGAGCAGCTCAGCCGGCGACGCACATTGATCGACCAACGTCTGCACGGCCGTGTGGATGCTGCTGGCCAGCAGCGCGGCAGATGCCCCTTTGCCGCAGACATCCGCGATGAACAACCAGAGTCCGTTCGGGGTAACCAGGGCTTCGTAGTAATCGCCGCCCACCTCGCGGCAGGTGAGGTGGCGGCCGTGAATGTCCCAGCCATGTACAATCGGCCAGGTTGAGGGCATGATGGCCTGCTGAACCCGTCGGGCACCGGCCAGCTCGGCTTCCATTCGTTGTTTAGTCAACTCAGCTTCGTGCAGCCGAGCCACCTCGACGGCCGTACCTACCAGGCAGCCCACCGCGGCGGCGAAGTCCAGATCCTGTTCGTTGTACGCCCGCCCGTCACGACGGCTGTCCACGTAGATAAACCCCGTCACCTGCTGGGCCCGCAGCAGCGGCACACAGAGTACCGACCGAATGCCGGCGGAGACAACGCTGTGGGCTACCTGGAGAGAAACATCCGCACTGGTGTCGGCAACCAGTACAGACTTACCGCGTTGATGGTCCGCTTGAGCACGGAGAGACTGAGGGTTACCTCGGCCGGCGTCGTGGCCTTGGGACGCACGAACAGCAGTTCGCGGTGCTGCTCAGGATGACAGGTCAGGCCGGTGACCACGACCGTGGCGTCAAGCGCTTTGATCAGCGCCGAGCACGTGGTGTCGATCAGACCGCTCACGTCCTTCTGGTCGAGCAGTTGGCGGCTGATGTTGTAGAGCAGGGCCAGACGGCCATCCGCGATGGCCTCGGGGCGAACGGGCTCATGCTCGACCGTCGTCTGCAGGTTGCCGGGTTCCCGCATGAGGGTGATCTGGCCGGCCCCGCTGTCCCCTTGATGGAGCGATGCCTCCAGGATGCGGATCGTGACCGCGCCGATGTGCAGCACGTCGCCGTGAACAAGATGATGCCGTTTGAGCGGCTGACTGCCGAGTAAGATCCCGTTCTTGCTGCCGAGATCCTCGACCCACCAATTCCCCAGGTCGTCCCTCACAAACCGCCCGTGGCGGCGCGATACGCCATCTCCAAGCAGCACCAGATCGCAATCCGGGTCCCTGCCGAACAACGTGGTACGCTCGAGGCTGTGCCTGCTCTCGCAGCCGTCAGCATCTCGGATCAGCAGATTCGGCATCGGATTCCACCTCACGGGTGTGCCGGACGGCACGTGGGGGGGGTCTTGGCCTCTCCCACAATCTTCTTGGGACAGGATGGCCCGTGAGCCGCAGATTCGCACTTCCAAGACGACATAGTTACTCACCGCCGCCGGAAAAGCGACCGCTCACCCACAACATCCGCGGCTGCGGTCAAGTCACACTGCATGAAACATACGCGTAGCCGGAATGTGCAACACCGAGCCCTGCGCGGCTACGTTCTCGGACTTTGTAGTTCGTATGATACTGCCCCGGTCTATGCCACGTCTACCCCTTCACTGGGGGCGATCCTCTGTCCTGTCGGGTGGCCAGAGCCCAGGTCATCCATCCGAAGCAGCGGACCGTGACGCTCTCAGCGGATGGCACCGTTCAAATCCGGTTCAAGAGCGGCAAAACGAAGACTGTTCCTGTTCCTCTGCCGCGAGGCCGACGACGAGATTGACGCCCACGAGTAGCTGATCCACCTTGCTCGGGCCATGGTGAACATCAAATGCCCGCGGGAGGCGGTCTGCGCCAAAGATGGCCAAATCCAGTGTAGCTGCAATAGTGGCGCGCAGATAGAAAGGCCGGGTATGCGTATCGGGATCGGGCGCGGTATAATAATGGGACACGATATCGGGGGTGAGATCGGTTCTGAACCGTCGGCTTATCGCCCGAGGTGTGCTTGGACCGCCCGGATCGGGTTGCGCTGCCGCGTTCGGCAGCGCACCGGAAGAGGAGGATGAAGCGATGTCGCGAATTACTGGTTTGCGCCCGGCGATGATCTGTCTGTTGACCGGGACGCTGGGCGTGTGCCCGGCCTGGGGGGAGCAAGGAACCACCACGCCCCTTGGGCTTGACGCAGCTGTCCGAGCGACCGCGTGGCAGACCGCGACGGAGAACAGCGAGGTTACTCTCACGGGCGCAATCTCGCGCAAGGGGCA
>CAZEEJ010000203.1:0-9601 GCA_964511155.1 uncultured Planctomycetales bacterium
GGCCACCCGCCGGTCGCCACGGGGGGCGACCGCTACGAATCGGCACCCCGCCGATCCTGTCACGGCCCCCTTCACAATCGCGGCGCGGGCGGACGCTTGACCGGGGCGGCGACCTGCCGCATAATGTGTGGCTCGGACCCCGGCCCGGTTTAGTGTAGACGGGGCGTCAGCGAGGCCGGGCACGGCAACGCGGGAGTGAGCACGGTGTACGCGATTTTTGAAGACGGCGGCCGACAGTACAAGGTTTCGACGGGCGACAGGGTGTACGTGGACCTCCGCGACCTGTCCGAAGGCCAGGAGACCATCGAGTTCGATCATGTGCTCGCCCTGGGAAGCGGTGCCGATGCGCGCATCGGGCAGCCCTTCGTGGAGGGGGCCAAGGTCGTGGGCACCCTTCGCAACGAGATCAAAGGCCCCAAGATCGATGTGATCAAGTTCCGCCGCCGCAAGAACTACCGCCGTAAGACCGGGCATCGCCAGCGTCACCTGGAGGTGACCATCAGCGACATCGTCGCTTCGTAATTCGGTGAGTAACCAAGCAGGCTGGTCACGGCGAGGATTCCTGACCGCCCGGGGGCTCGGGGCGTGCACCGGCGGGCTGGTGGCGAACTTGCTTCCGCAGGGAATCGACCGCAAGAGCCAGCCCCACTCGGTCACGGCGAACCTGTGCGTGGCCCGACGGGCGATGGCCTGCGAATTCAGCATTTTCCTGCCGCCGAGCATCCCACAAGCCCTCTCTGCCGCGGAGTCCGCTCTCGCGACCATCGACGAATTTGAGGAGCTGTTGACCATCTACTCGGCCACGAGCCCCATGTCGTACGTCAACCAGACGGCGGCGGAGGCGCCGGTGCGGGTGGACAACCGGCTGTTCGAGGTTCTGGACCGGGCGGCGGCTCTGCATGAGCAGACCGGCGGGGCTTTCGACGTCGCGGCCGGGGCATTGGTCAAGGCATGGGGTTTTTACCGGGGGCCCAGGCGCCTGCCGTCTGAGGCTGAACGGCTCGCCGCCCTGGCGAGCTGCGGAATGGGCCACGTCTTGCTGGATCGCCGCGAGCGGACGGTGCACTACCGGGTCCGCGGCCTGGAGATCAACCTGGGCAGCATCGGCAAAGGCTACGCAATCGACCGGGCGATTCGTCGCCTGCGGGAGGATTTCGATATCCCCGCGGCCCTGATGCAGGGCGGGCTGAGCAGCATGTACGCCCTGGGCACGCCCGACGGCGACGAGCGCGGCTGGCTGGTAGGCATCCAGAGTCCCTGGAAGCACCACCGCCTGATTGCCACGGTACGCTTGCGGGACCGTGCCCTGGGTACGTCTTCGGCGAGCAACCAGTACTTCGAGGCCGGCGGGCGGCGCTTCGGGCACGTCCTCGACCCGCGGACCGGCTGGCCGGCCGAGGGCGTCGCCAGCGCGTCGGCCATCTGCGCCGACGCCGCCACCGCCGATGCCCTGGCCACCGCTTTCTTCGTCATGGGGCTCGACAAGACGCGGGATTTCTGTCACAATCACCCCGCCGTCGCCGCTCTCCTGGTACTCGAGCCCGGCGATGGGTGCGGAACGTCCGGCCCGCCGCAGGTCGTGACGTTCAATCTGCCCAAAAGGGATGTCAATCTCGATCCCGCTGATGGCCCACCGCCGGCCGGGCTCCCCGAGGGGGGCAGGCCCGGGTGACGGCCGGGAGCGGGCAACAACCGGTTAGGGAAGGTTAGAGTCCCCCACGCGAGAACCAACGGAAACAAGAGATCATCATGGCTGACACGACACCTGAACTGGCAGTGCGACCCTCCTGTGCACGTACGGTCACCGGCTGGACCATCTTCTTCATGGTCCTGCTGCGCATCTCGATCGGCTGGCACTTCGCCTACGAGGGGCTGTACAAAATCGTCGCCGAGCGCGACTGGCGGGCGACGGGCTATCTTCTACAGTCCACCGGCCCATTGCGGCCGACCTTCCGGGCCATGGTCCACGACCCCGACGGGCTCATCCGCCTGACGGCGGAATCGGTCAAGCAACGGATCGATGATCGTTATGCCCTGCTGGTCGAGCATTACGCGTTAACCGCGGAGCAACGAGCCGAGACCGACGCCTATGCGAAGCGTAAGCAAATCGGCGCCCCGGACAAACCGGACGACCAGATCTTCGTGGACGCGATCTTCGCCGACCCGGACTTCCAGCAGCAAAAGGCCGACTACGAACTGCTGCTGAAGGAAATTGAGGAGATGGAGCGAGCGCTCACCGGCCCGGTCGGCCCGGAGTACAACAAGGAACGACTGGTCTACCGCTACGGCAAGAAGGCCCAGGCCCTGGCGGCCCTGTTGGCCAGAGCGGAGGCCCCCCTGCGGGCCATGGAGATGAACACGATCTCGAAGTTGACGCCGGAGCAACTGGGCAGAGGGCAGGCCCCTGGGGAAAAGAGCCAGACGGCCTTCATCGACTTCGCCAACATGTGGGGCCTGACGCTGGTGGGGGCATGCCTGATGCTGGGGTTGTTCACGCGGTTCGCGGCCCTGGGCGGCGTGGGCCTGCTGGCCCTGTACTACTTCGCCATGCCGCCCTGGCTGGGGTATCCCCAGGGCCCGATGAGCGAGGGGCATTACCTGATCGTCAACAAGAATCTGATCGAAGCCATCGCCCTGCTGATGATCGCCACGTCGCGCGTGGGCCGCTGGGGCGGGCTCGATGCGTATTTAGGCGCATTGTGCGGGCGAGGACGCGGGCAGGCGGAGGCAGCCTAGCATGGCAGCGGCGCTTTGTAGCGGCCGCCGCCTCTGGCGGCCGCTGGGCGGCGATAGCGCTTTGGGGCGCCGGCCGCCGCAGGGGGCGGCCGCTACAAGAGGCAACGGGATAAGTGGGATCGCAACAGCCGATTGAACAAGAAGGGAACGATTGATGGTACTCAACAGCAAGCAGCGACAGGTCGGCAGGGACAATTTCGCCGACGCGGCGGGGGTGACGCGCAGGCAGTTTCTGGCGGGGGCGGCGGCCATTCCCACGGCGGCCAGCCTCTACTGGGGCTACGAGCAGCTCAAGGGTGACCCGGTGCGCGCGGGCATCATCGGCTGCGGGGACCAGGGCAATTACGCCCACCTGTCCCAGAGCAACCAGGACTACATCCGGTTCGTGGCCTTTTCCGACATTCGCCCCTCAAGCCAGGCCCGCACCTGGAAGACGCTGCACGACCTGTACGGCGAGGATGCCAAGAACGTCAAGCTGTACGAGAACTACCAGGAAATGCTGGCACAGGAGGACATCGAGCTGATCGTGGTCGCCCTGCCGCTGCACCTGCACGCCAAGGCGACGATCGACGCCCTGTCGGCGGGCAAGCACGTGCTGTGCGAGAAGCTGATGGCCAAGACGATCACCGAGTGCAAGGAAATGGTCCGGGCGTCCGACGCCCACAAGCGATTGCTGGCCATCGGGCACCAGCGGCACTACAGCTACCTGTACGCCAATGCCCTGTCCATCCTTCAGCAGCGGGAGATCCTGGGAGACGTCAAACACATCCGGGCGTACTGGCATCGCAACCAGACGGGCAATGGGGCCGATGACGCCCGCACCGGCAAGCACGACGGCTGGCACCGGGCGGTTCCCGGCGACGACACGAACATCGACTTCGCCGCTTACGGGTACAAGTCGCTCGACGAGTTGATCAGTTGGCGGCTTTTCGACCGAACCGGCGGCGGGCTGATGGTCGAGTTGGGCAGCCACCAGCTTGATGCGGCCAGCATCTTCCTGGGCAAAGTCCACCCGGTCGCCGTGCTCGGGTCGGGAGTCAACTCGTTCTTCGATGACAACCGTGAGGTGCACGACCACATCTTCCTGACCTTCGAGTTCCCGCAGGAGATCGTGGTGACCTACTCCTCGATCTGCACAAACCGGTTCGACGGTTACGGCGAGCAGGTCATGGGCACCCGCGGCACCATGGTCGTACAGGAAGAACTGGACGCGTACCTGTTCCGCGAGGGCGGCGACCGGGACACGCGGGTGAAGTGGGCGGAGGACCGGATGGGTCGCCCCACGGTCGCATCCGGGTCCACGGCGGCGTGGGCCGCGGGCGTGGGCAAGGCGGACACGCTCACCAGCCGCGGCTACCGCGAGCAGCAGGAGCACCTCTGCTGGATCATCCGCAATGGCGGGTTCGAGAGCGAGCACAAGCCGCGTTGCGATGGCCGGGTCGCCCTGGCCGATGCCGTCGTCGCCCTGACCGCCAACCTGGCCATGCAGACCAAGCAGCGCATCAACTTCAAGAGCGAGTGGTTCGACGCCGAGAGCGACGCCGCTCCGGAGAAAGAGTTCCCGGTCGCATGACTGACGCTTTCGATCTGACCGGCCGGACGGTAGCCATCACCGGCGCGGGCGGGGTTCTATGCGGCGGGATCGCTGAACATCTCGCCGGGCGCGGCGCCCACGTGGCCGTGCTCGACCTGAAGCCTGCGGCGGCCGAAGTGGTAGTCCAGGCGATCACCAAGGCGGGCGGGCGGGCGCTGGCCGTGACCGCCAGCGTGCTGGATCGCCCCAGCCTGGAAACTGCCCTTGAGACCTGCGAGCGGACCCTCGGCCCGGTGTACGCGCTCATCAACGGGGCCGGCGGCAACCACCCACAGGCCACCACCGGTCCCGAGCAGAAGTTCTTCGACTTGCCGCCCGAGGCTTTCCAGAAGGTCATGAACCTCAACATCGTCGGGACGGTCCTGCCGTCGATGGTCTTCGGGCGGGCCATGGCCGAGCGGAAAACCGGCGTCATCCTCAACGTGGCCAGCATGAACGCCTTTCGGCCGTTGACCCGCATCCCGGCCTACTCGGCCGCCAAGAGCGCGGTCAAGAACTTCACCGAATGGCTGGCCGTGCACATGGCCCAGGAGTACTCCCCCACCATCCGGGTCAACGCCATCGCCCCCGGCTTTTTCCTCACGCACCAGAATCGCTTCCTGCTGACCGACGAGAAAACGGGGGAACTGACCCCGCGGGGCAGCACCATCATCGCCCACACGCCCATGGCTCGTTTCGGCAACGCCGACGACCTGTACGGCACGGTCGACTGGCTGCTGTCGGACGCCTCGCGGTTCGTCACCGGCATCACCGTCCCCATCGACGGCGGCTTCAGCGCCTTCTCCGGAGTGTGAGAGCATGTCCGACCCCCGCAAGCAACTGGAGCTTTGTAGCGGCCGCCGCCCCTGGCGGCCGCTGGGCAGCGAGAGAGCCTCGGCACACCGGCCGCCACAGGGGGCGGCCGCTACTGAAAAGCGCCATCCAGCGAGGTCATACTGCCGGCCCTGACCCGACTGCAAGGAGAGTCGCAGCATGTCCGATCCCCGCCAGCAACTGGAGCAATTCGAGCCGCGGCACGCCTTCTTCGTGGGCATAGACTCCGATGGCTGCGTGTTCGATACCATGGAGATCAAGCACAAGGAATGCTTCATCCCCAACATCATCAAGCATTGGGGGTTGCAGGCCGTGTCGAAGTACGCCCGCGAGGCGGCGGAGTTCGTCAACCTCTACTCGAAGGACCGCGGCGTGAACCGCTGGCCCGCCTTGATCAAAGCATTCGACCTGTTGCGCGAACGGCCGGAGGTCATCGCCCGCGGCGTCGCCATCCCCCAGGCGGATCCGGTACGCGACTTCATCGCTTCGGGCGTCCCGCTGGACAACAAAAACCTCCAGGCCCTCTGCGAACGGACCGGCGATCCGGTGCTCAAGCAAGCCCTGCGCTGGAGCGAGGCGGTCAACGCGACCATCGCGGATATGGTGGAGAACGTGCCGCCCTTCCCCTATGTGCGCGAGTCGTTCGCCCGGCTGGCGAACCATGCGGATATGCTCGTCGTCAGCCAGACACCCACGGAGGCCCTGGAACGCGAGTGGCGGGAGCACGGAATCGACGAGTTTGCCCGGCTCATCTGCGGCCAGGAAATGGGCACCAAGGCCGAGCACATCCAGCTCGCCGCCCAGGGGCGCTACACCCCCGAACGGATGCTCATGATCGGGGACGCCCCCGGTGACCTGAAGGCCGCCCGGGCCAACGACGCCCGCTTCTACCCCATCAATCCCGGCCACGAGGACGCAAGCTGGAAACGCTTCCACGACGAGGCCATCGACCGCTTCCTGGCCGGCACCTACACCGCCGAGTACGAGCAGGCCCTCATCGCCGAGTTCCAGACCTACCTGCCGGAACAGCCGCCCTGGAAGGTCTGATTGCAGGTGTTGACGAGCCCCGAGCGCAAGCGACGCACCCCAACGAGCCCGGAGCGCAAGCGACGGGATGGTGGAGCGTCAGCGACGTACACGCCCAAAGCGTTCCGTCGTTGACGCTCGGAGTTGTATGTCGCTAGCCATCCCCCGTACCCGACGCTTGCGCTTCGGGCTCGTTATCGTGTTGTGCGTTTACAGCGTTGAGTGCCTGGCACTTGAATGCCTAACCTCAAGTGCTCGGCATGTCGAACACGAACCGGACCGCCTGGAATACGTCAGCCATGGTCTCCTCATCGAGACTCGTAATGCGCCGGTCCAGAATAGCCTTGGGGATGGTGAGGATGTTGTCAGTGGAAACACAACAAGCGGTCGGCACGCCGTGAGCAGGACTGAGAGCGACCTCTGATTCTATGCCCCGTATGGTCCGAGTGAGGGGGGCTACGGTCACATTCAACAGATGCGGTATCGCCCCGCTTCGCGTGAGGATCAGGACCGGTCGTCGGTTAGCCGGGGCTGGCAATTCGGCCCACCAGACTTCCCCTTGGCTGCAGTCGGGCAAATCAGGTCTCCCAGTCGCTGAAGTCCTCTGCCTCTAATGTTGTCTGGAATAAGGCCTGCCCGGCCAAGCCCAACTTCTCCGCTTCGCTACCGACCTCAAGCTTCTCACTCTCAGTATCGGGCACAAACTCCAGTAGATGGTCCCGCCGGCTGGTGCTCTTGTGTATTCTGATCTCGAGCCAATCCCGCATTTCGGCTTGAGCAGCCGCAAGCTGCTCGCGCAGAAGTTCCGCACCCTTGGTGGAGAACTCGATGTTGCAGCTTCCGCTTCGCCCGGTCACGCGGAACTGGCCGGCCCGTAGGTAATGCTTGGCCGCTCGACTTTCGTATTGTGGAGTACGGCCCAAGTCCAGGAACTTGATGCGTTGCAGGCTATCCGCGGTGATGGACAGAAGGAACCAGCGTCGCCCTCCACTCTGTCGGGCATCATCCAGCAGGGCCATGAGCCCGGCGACGCTATGCTGATCCAGCCGGAGAACGGCGAAGGGGCGCACTCCGGGGAAATTGAGTTGAACAGCCTTGGCTTCCATATATCGCGTGGCAAGAGGGCTCATGAACCGTCTCTCCTGCACAGTATCGGCGCCGACGGCTTTCCCTTACCTGTCCTCCACATTGTAAATCATCGCGACAGATATGTCAAAGAAAGCATCAAAGAGCGATTGTAACCTGTTCATCATCAATATCTTACGAAGTGCATACAAATAAGGTGCTCTCACTGCAACACGTTCCGCGAACCCAGTGAATGTCCCCCCCGGCCAGGTTTCACGTGGTCAGCCAGGCGGCGAGCAGATCTACGCCGGCTTGCACGTCCTTGCGGTGGACGCTCTCGGTCGGCGTGTGCACGTAGCGGGTGGGGATGGACAGGGTGAAAGCCTTGCAGCCGGCGCCGGCCCGCTGCATGGAGCCGGCGTCCGTGCCGCCCAGCGGCAGGATCTCGAGCTGGTGCGGGATCTTGTGCTTCCGGGCGGTGGCGATGAACTCATCCAGCAGGCCGCGGTCGCTGATCGAGAACGAGTCCATCACCTTGAGGGCGCAGCCCTTGCCCAGCTCGCTGATGGCGTCGGTCTTCTCGATCCCGGGGGTGTCGCAGCTCAGCGTGATGTCGACGGCCACGGCAATCTCGGCGTCAATGCCATAGGCCCCGGGCCCGGCCCCGCGGCAGCCGACTTCCTCCTGCACGGTGGCCACGAAGTACACGTCGTGCGGGCTCTTGTCGGCGGCTTTGCGCAGGGCGTTGATCGCGACCCAGATGGCGATGCGGTCGTCCATGGCCTTGCCCGTCCAGACGTCGCCGATCACCTCGAGGTCCTGAATCCAGGTGACCGGGTCGCCGACGCGGACGAGCTTGTCCACTTCCTTGGACGGCAGGAAAAGATCCACGAAAAAATCCTTGACCTCAAGGATCTTCTTGCGTTCGTCCTCGGAGGCCACGTGGATGGGGCGGATGCCCGGGTTCATCACTCCGACCAGGTCGCGCTTGCCTTGCACGAGCACGCGCCGGGCGAAGAGGTTGCGGGGCTCGAACCCGCCGACCTTCTGCAACCGCAGACGGCCTTCCTCATCGATGGCCCGCACATAGAAGCCGATCTCGTCCATGTGGGCGGCGATCATGATCTTACGGGCGGCTTTGCTCGACCGCTTGCCGGGCTTTTTGTGACAGACCAGGTTGCCCATCGGGTCGACCGAGGTCTCGTCGAACAGACCGGCGGTCTCGGCCAGAATCAAATCGCGGACGCGTTCTTCACGGCCTGCGACGCCCGGCGTACCGATCAACTTCTTGAGAAACTCCATGCGTCACCCGTTTTTCTCTCGATGCCCACCCATCGCCTACGGTTTCGTCAACAACCGGATCAGATCCTCGACCCGCCAGACCCTCGGCAGAAGGTGTTCGACTCCCGCTGCGAGGGCCTCCTCCCGCTCCGAATCATCGGTGACGGCCACGATAACCGCATCGGACCGGGCGTGTCGCAAGCTTTCCACGCAAGCCTGCCATGGCAGGGCCGGCTTGGGGCAGTTGACCAGCACAAACTGCAGACCCACATCACCGCCCAGCAGGTGCAGGCCCCGCTCGAAGCTTTCGACAGCATAGCAGCCCGCCCCGCAGCTTTCGAGCATCGCCACGAACCAGGTGCGGTTCAGGCCATCGCTGTCGATGACCAGGACCCGACGGTCGAACGGCCAACGGGTCCGCTCCGCCGGGGAGAAGCCCAGCAGCATACCCAGCAGTCCGGCACTCGCCAGCCGGGGTTCATCCGCCAACTGCAGGACCACCAGGCGGGATCCGTCGGCCAGCGGCTCCTGCGAGCGGACATACCAGCAGGTCGGTCGCTCCGCTTGCGGCCGGCTTGGCACCCAGCGATCGGTTGCCGCGTCCAGGTTGGGCGCGACATCCGGCGAAAACAGGTCTGCGAAGGTGTCTCGTTGGCCCCTCCCCGAACCCACCTCGGCAAGCATGGCCGAGGCCCGGCCGTTGGCCGAGAGGATCCGGCCGGCACCGTCCAGCCACAGGACGGCCACCGTTGCCTGATGCGGACCGGAAGCATCGAGTTTGACCGCCCGCACGACCGCCTCGCGGATCTGCTCCAGGCTGAAGGGTTTTTCGATGAACTCGATAACGTGGCTGCGGGCGGCCTCCGCGCGAAGATGCTCTGAAGGAAACGCCGTCATCAGCAGAACACGGGTCTCCGGCCATACCGCGTGCAACACCTGCGCCACGTGCAGGCCGTGGAGGTCACCCCGGAGCATCCAATCCGTCAGCAGCACCTCCGGTTGAAACCGCACCCCCGTGTCAATGGCCTCACGTCCACTGGCCGCCGTCCTGACTTCGTGGCCGTCATCGCCCAGCGCGAGACTCAG
>CAZEEJ010000204.1:0-9410 GCA_964511155.1 uncultured Planctomycetales bacterium
TCGGCGGTGGCGGTACGCGTGCGGGCCTTACGGCCGGCGGGGAGTTCCTCCTTGTCGCCGGCCTGGCTGGCCCGGGGCACGGCGATCACGCCGGTGCGAGACAACTGCTTGATACCGTAGGGGCGGCACAGCTCGACGAAGGCCTCGATCTTGTCCTCCGGGCCGGTGAGCTGGATGGTCACCGACCGGGGGGCGACGTCAACGAGGCTGCCGCGGAAGACCTCGGTCACCTGTCTGAGTTCGCCGCGTTTCTCCGGCGGGCAGTGGACCTGGATGAGCAGGAGGTCGCGTTCGACGGTCACCTGCTCGCTAAGGTCGCGCACCTTGACAACGGTGACAATCTTGCCGAGCTGCTTGCGGATCTGCTCCATGGTCAGGTCGTCGCCGGTGGAGGCGATGACCATGCGCGACAAGGCGGGGTCCTCGGTGCGGCCGACGACCAGGGAGTCGATGTTGAATCCGCGGGCGGCGAACATGCCCGCGATGTGGGCGAGCACGCCCGGTTGATTCTGCACGAGTACGGTAATGATGTGCTTTCTCATG
This sequence comes from uncultured Planctomycetales bacterium, assembly GCA_964511155.1. Lineage (GTDB taxonomy): Bacteria > Planctomycetota > Phycisphaerae > UBA1845 > PWPN01 > JAAYDF01. The sequence goes on from CAZEEJ010000204.1 coordinate 544, forward strand.
GTCGGTTATCCTTCGTGGAGCGCTCGAGCCCGGGCGTGGCGGCCGGCGTGCTGCCGGGGCAACCGCCCGTTCTTGCGGCATGATCCAAAACCGGCGGCTGCGGCCACGCCGGTGCGTTATCCTGTAAAGATTCCATATCACCACGTACAAAAGTCGGATCCGCGGACAGTTTGACCGGATAGATGCGGTCAAAACGGACCGTGGGCGGACTGAGAATCCCGCCGGACATCAACACCTTGACCGCATCCTCGACGGTCCAGTTGGTGGCCGACACCTCTTCCAGCGGGACGATCTGCATGTAGCCGGTCGTCGGGTTGGGAGTGGTGGAGATGAAGAGAGTGGCCATCTCGCGACCGGTGTCGGCGTCCTTCATGACCGAGGTCAGGAAAGCGATGCACTTCATCCCTGGGCGGGGAAACTCGACGAGGACCACCTGCTTGAAGCTCATGGACTGGCTTCCGCCGAGGGTCATCACGATCTGCTTGGTCGACCGGTAGATGGTCTTGACCAGGGGCAGTTTCTCGACGATCCGTTCGGCGAGCATGATGAGTCGGCGGCCGAAGACGCTCGCCCCCAGCAACCCGAGAACGTAGAGGATGAAGAGCGTCATCAGGATGGCCAGGGCGGGCACACCCCATTCGAGGTAGCCACGTACGGTCTCCGGCAGCACGTCGCTCTTGGCCTGGATGACCAGGTTGGCCCCCCACTGGGCGAGGGGTTCCGTGGCCGACTTCATGGTGTCGAACACGAACTTGACCACCACCCAGGTGACCCAGATGGGGATGACGGTCAGCAGGCCAGCCACGATGCGCGTACGGAGCAGGGCCCGGATGGCGGGCCATATTGGCCGCTTCGGACGGCGGGCGGCGGGTGACGCGGTGTTCTCTTCGTGAAGCTGCTGATCGGACATGGGTCGGCTCCCGGCCGTCAGGCCATGCCTCCCATTTCCATCTCATGAAGGCTCTTGCCCACGGCGACCATCGGGTAGACATTCTCTTCGGCGGCCACGTGGAAGTCCACCACGACGGGCCCCGGGTGGCTGAGCATGCGGTTGATGGCGTCGGGCACGTCCTTGGCGTCGCGGACGTCGATGCCCATGCAGCCGAAGGCCTCCGCCACGCGGGCGAAGCTCGGGTTGGTCATGACCGTGGCCATGTACCGGCGTTTGTAGAACAGCTCCTGCCACTGGCGGACCATGCCCTGAAAGTGGTTGTTGAGGATGACGACCTTGACCGGGATGTTGTACTCGGCCACGGTGGCCAACTCGTTGCAGGTCATCAGGAAGCTGCCGTCGCCGTCGATGTCGATGACCGTCCTGTCGGGCTGCCCGACGGCGGCGCCGACGGCGGCGGGGAAGCCGTATCCCATGGTGCCCAATCCGCCGGAGGTGATCATCTGCCTGGGGTGCCGCCAGCGGTAGAACTGGGCGGCCCACATCTGGTGCTGGCCGACGCCGGTGGTAATGATGGCCCGGCCTTCGGTGATCCGGCTGATCTGGTCGATCACGTACTGGGGCAGAATGGTCCCTTCCCGCTGGTGATAGGCGAAGGGATACTGCTTCTTCCAGGCGTTGATCTGCTGAAACCAGGCGGCCCGGTCGCGGTGCTCGATATGCGGCAGCAGATCGAGGAGCACGGCCTTGGCGTCGCCCACCACGGGGATGTCGACGTCGACGTTCTTGCTGATGCTCGACGGATCGACGTCGACGTGGATGATCCGCGCGTGCGGGGCGAAGGTCTGGAGGTTGCCGGTCACGCGGTCGTCGAAGCGGGCGCCGACGGCGATGAGCAGGTCACAGGCCTGGACGGCGTAGTTGGCGTAGGCGCTGCCGTGCATGCCGAGCATGTGCAGCGTCAGGCCCTCGTCGGCCAGCTCGTCAAAGGCCCCGAGGCCCAGCAACGTGGTGGTGACGGGGATGTTTCCCTTGCGGGCCAGCTTGCGCAGCTCTTCCGAAGCATCGGCGGAGATCACCCCCCCGCCGACGTAGAGCACGGGGCGCTCGGCGGCGTTGATGGCGTCGGCGGCGATGCGGATCTGGCGCGGGTTGCCCTTGGTTCGCGGCCGATAGCCGGGCAGGCTCATCTCGGACGCATCCCCCAAGGCCGCCTGCTTCACCTGGACGTCCTTGGGCAGGTCGACGAGCACCGGGCCGGGGCGGCCGGTGCGGGCGATGTAGTAGGCCTCGCGGATGACGCGCGGGAGATCCTTGACCTCCTTGACGAGCACGTTGTGCTTGGTGACGGGGCGGGTGACGCCAACGACGTCGGCCTCCTGGAAGGCGTCGTTCCCGATGGCGGCGGTGGCGACCTGGCCGGTGATCGCGACCATGGGGATCGAGTCCATGTAGGCCGTCGCCAGGGCGGTGGTCAGGTTGGTGGCCCCGGGCCCGCTGGTGACGATGGTGGTGCCGACTTTGCCGGTGGCCCGGCTGTAGCCGTCGGCCATGTGGCCCGCCCCCTGCTCGTGGCGAGTCAGGATGAACTTCAACGGCTTGCCGTAGAGGGCATCGAACGTCGGGAGGATCGCCCCGCCGGGGTACCCAAACACGACCTCGACGCCCTGCTGGATCAGCACCTCATACAGCAACTCGGCCCCGGACTTAGTGACGGGCATGACCGGCGGGTTGGACAACGGGTCGGTGGTAGATGGGCGCGCGCACGTGTCAGTCTGCGGATTTACGGCCATGGTTTTCTCCTTTCCAATAGGTTGCCATGGTTTATCCCGCCGCGGGACCGCATCCCCCGGCGGTCGAGCCAAACCGGCTTTCGGCCGGCCCCGCCACGCCCACGCACCATGCGGGAGCGAGCGGAAGGCTCGTGGAGCTTATTCGTATGTCGGGCCGGGGCGCTGGGGCCCGGCAACCCTTTTAGTTTGCCATGATAGGTCGGCAAATGCAAGGGGGCGCTACAATAACGGCATGAGGCGGGTGCGGTTCATTCTGGCGGGCGTCCTGGCGGGTGTGGTGGCTGGCTGCGATTGCCGGGACGGGACGGAGGCGGCACGGGCTGAAACCCGGAGCTCCGTATCCGCCGAACCCGCGACGATGCCCCGGGACGCCAGCCAGACACAGGAGGCCCCCATGACCCCAGCCCCCCATTGTAGCGGCGATCCGGTCACGCTGACCGAGGACGAGTGGCGTGCCCGGCTTACGGTGGAACAATTCCAGGTCACGCGGCAAAAGGGCACGGAACGTGCGTTCACCGGCCGCTACTGGAACCACAAGGGCGAGGGCGTTTACCGGTGCGTCTGCTGCGGTCAGGAGCTGTTCCGCTCCGCGACCAAGTTTGATTCCGGCACCGGGTGGCCCAGCTTCCACACGCCGTTCTCGGCGGAGAATGTGGCGGCGAGGCCGGACCGGAGCCACGGCATGGTCCGCACCGAAGTCACGTGCAGCGGCTGTGCGGCTCACCTGGGTCACGTGTTCGACGATGGCCCCGCGCCGACGGGCTTGCGCTACTGCATCAACTCGGCGGCGCTGAAGTTTGAAGCGAGTGAGCAAGTGAGCAAGTGAGCGAGTGAGCGGCGCCGGGTTCGAGTGCCAATCCGCGACCGGCTTGCCTCTTCGCGACGAGCGTTGTACCCCGCCCATCCCGGACCTCCCACGCGAAACCGCGCGCTGGCGCTTAGCGAGCGTTGAGTATGTCGCTGGCGCTCCCCATCCCCGCGCTGGCGCTTGGGGCTCGTATTCCCGCGCTGGCGCTTGGGGCTCGTTACCCGGCGCTCACCCGGGGACTTGCGTCCCCGGCTCGCTTGCGTCCCCGGCTCGTTCTTACCGCGAACCCCCGCATCACTCATCACTCAGTACTCGGTACTCAGTACTCATCACCCTCGATCCCGCTGTTCAGGTTCCGGACGTGGCAGTATACTCCGACGCGCGTCCTCAGGGCGTGAGTTGAGCCTTGCCGTCACGGCGAGTTGAACCTTGCCGTCACGGCGAGTTGAACCTTGCCGTCAAGGCGGGTTGGACCTAGCCACAGCGAAAGGTGGGCAGCCATGACCGAGCAGACGACCGGCACGTTTCGCGTCCCCCCCACGGCGATCGACCCGGACCACCTGGTTGAGCAGTTTCTGCGGCGGCTGCGGCTGACGCAGGCCGTTTCGTGGGAGCTGGCCTCGCCGTACGACCGCTACGTGGCGATGGCCCGCTCGGTGCGCGACCAGATCGTGGACCGCATGATCGCGACGCAGGCCGCCTATCACGAGCAGGACGTCAAGCGAATCTATTACCTCTCTTTAGAATATATGCTCGGCCGCCAACTGCGCAACAGCCTGGTCTGCCTGGGGGTGTTCGACACGTGCCGCGAGCGGCTGGGGCAACTGGGGATCGACCTGGACAAACTGTGCGCGATCGAGCCGGACGCGGGGCTGGGCAACGGCGGGCTGGGGCGGCTGGCGGCCTGCTACCTGGACTCGGCGACCACGCTGGAGCTGCCGATCTACGGGTACGGCATCCGGTACGAATACGGCATCTTCGAGCAGGATCTCAACGACGGCTGGCAGGTGGAGCGGCCGGACTGCTGGCTGCGGTTCGGGTCGCCGTGGGAGATCGCCCGGCCGGAGTTCTCGTGCCCCGTCCGGCTGTACGGCTACGTGGGGCAGCGCAGCGACGCGGGGGGGCGCAGTCGACCGACCTGGATGGGGTACTCGACGGTCGTCGCCGTGCCGTACGACTTTCCGATCGTCGCCTGGGGTACGAACACGGTGAATATCCTGCGGTTGTGGGCCGCTCGGGCCTCGGAGACGTTCGACCTCGAGGCCTTCAACCGCGGAGGCTACGTCGAGGCGGTCCGCCAGCAGGCGTTGAGCGAGACGATCTCAAAGGTGCTGTATCCCAGCGACGAGACGGATGCCGGCCGGGAGTTGCGGCTCAAACAGCAGTATTTCTTCGTGGCCAGCACGCTCAGCGACGTCCTCCGGCGCTACGAGCGGACGCAGGACACGCTGGATGCGTTTCCGGACAAGGTGGCCATTCAACTCAACGATACACACCCCGCACTGGCCATCGCCGAGTTGATGCGGATCTTCGTGGATGAGCGCGGGCTGGCGTGGGAGCGGGCCTGGGAACTGACGCGGGCGACGTTCGCGTACACGAACCACACGCTGCTGCCCGAGGCCCTCGAACAGTGGCCCGTGCCCCTGCTGAGCCGCCTGTTGCCGCGGCACATGCAGATCATCTTCGAGATCAACCAGCGGTTCCTGGACGGGGAGGTGCTGCGCCGCTGGCCGAACGACATGGGACGTCTGGAACGGCTGTCGCTGATCGGCGAGGGGTCCGCCCAGACGGTGCGCATGGCCCACCTGGCCATCGTGGGCAGCCACTGCGTCAACGGCGTGGCCGCGCTGCATTCGGAGTTGATCCGCACGCGGCTGGTGCCGGACTTCGCGGCCCTGCGTCCGGAGCAGTTCCGCAATGTGACCAACGGGGTCACGCCCCGCCGCTGGTTGGCATCGTGCAACCCCGCGCTGTCGGCGGCCATCACCCGGCGGATCGGGGACGGGTGGGTCCGCGACCTGGGCCAGCTTCGCCGGCTGGAACCACTGGCCGACGACCCCGAGTTTCAGGAGGAGTTCTCGCAAATCAAGCGGGCGAACAAGACCCGCCTGGCCTCGTGGATCCAGAAACGGTTCAGCGTGAAGGCCTCGCCCGAGGCGCTGTTCGACGTGCACATCAAGCGGCTGCACGAATACAAGCGTCAATTGCTCAACATCATCCAGGTGGTCATGCGTTACCACCGGCTGCTGGACGAACCGGACTCGGAACTGCCGCCGCGCGTGGTGCTCTTCGGGGCCAAGGCGGCGCCGGCCTACAAGCGGGCCAAGCTGATCATCAAGCTGATCCATGACGTCGGCCGGACGATCAACCGTGACACACGGATCGGCGATCGGCTGCGCGTGCTCTTCGTGCCGAACTACAACGTCTCGCTGGCGGAGATGATCATCCCGGCCGCCGACCTGAGCGAGCAGATTTCGACGGCGGGGACGGAGGCGTCGGGCACGGGGAACATGAAGTTCGCGATGAACGGGGCGTTGACGATCGGCACGCTGGACGGGGCCAACATCGAGATCCGTGAGGCGGTGGGCGAGGACAACTTCTTCCTCTTCGGGCTGACCGCCGACCAAGTGGCCGAGCGGCGACCGCAGCACAATCCCTGGGACACCTACCAGAACAACCCCGGGGTACGACGGGCCCTCGATGCCATTGCCCAGGGGGAGTTCAACCCGCAGGAGCCCGGATTGTTCCGCGACGTTCTGAGCTGGCTCACCGTGGAGCACGACAACTACCTGCTCATGGCGGACATCGAATCCTACGTCGCCGCCCAGGAACGGGTTGACGAGTTGTGGGCGGACCGCCGGGCGTGGACGCGGGCGGCGATCCTCAACCTGGCCCGCATCGGCTACTTCTCGAGCGACCGCTCCATCCAGGAGTATGCCGAGCACATCTGGCACGCCTCGCCTGTGCACTTCGAAATGATCCCGATGGATCTGTGCTCGTCTCGGCTGGCGAACCGGGGGGCGGCGGAGTGATGAGTACTGAGTGATGAGTACTGAGTGATGAGTGATGCGGGGGTTGGCGGTAAGAGCGAGCCGGGGACGCAAGTCGAGCCGGGGACGCAAGTCCCCCGGGTGCGAGCGGGGGTCGTCGCGTGTGCCACTGCTCTTTGAGCAGTGCGGAACGCGTGCGAGGTGGGGATCCGGGGACGGGGCGTGGGGGATCGGGGGTACACGGCAGCTTGCACGTGGCCGGCACTTGGACGCTTGCCCCGCGAAGCGGCAAGCCGGATAGTAGGCTTCACTCGCGAAGCTTCATGCTGTGCTCGCCGGGTGCCGCACGGACTTCTCCATGCCGCCATAAGACTCTTCGCCTACTGCCCGCTGCCTTATGCCTCCGTGCCTTCTGCCTTTGTGCCTTCCTCCTACTCTCCCGCGTCATGGACGACCGGGTTGGTCAACTCGCCGATGGACTCGATCTCGATGGTGATGCAATCGCCGGGCTTGAGGTAGACGGGCGGCTTGCGGGCGCAGCCTACCCCCTCGGGCGTGCCGGTGCAGATCACCGTGCCGGGCAGCAGGGTGAACTGGTGCGAGAGGTAGCTGATGAGCCGCGGGACGGAGAAGATCATGTCCGCGGTGTTGGAGTCCTGCATGGTGCGGCCGTTGAGGCGGGCCCGGATCGACAGGGCGTTGGGGTTCAGGGCCGGGTCGATCACCACGCACGGGCCGAGCGGGCAGAAGGTATCGAAGCCCTTGGCCCGGGCCCACTGCTTGTCACGGCTGATCTGGCAGTCGCGGGCGGAGACGTCGTTGGCGCAGGTGTAGCCCAGGACGTACCGCAGGGCGTCGGCCTCGGAGACCTTGCGGGCCTTGCGGCCGATCACCACGGCTAGCTCCGCCTCGTAATCCACCTCGTCGGGGGCGTCGGCGGGCAGGATAATGGGCTCGCCGGGGGCGATGACCGACGTGGTCAGCTTGAAGAAGACCAGGGGGTGGTCGGGGAGCTGGGCTCCACTCTCGGCCGCGTGCCGCTGGTAGTTCAAACCGATGGCGATGACGTTGGGCGGCTCTACCGGGGCCAGGAGTCGCCGGATGCGGGCCGTCTCGTCGGTCATTTCGTGCTTGCCGAACACGTCGCCGCGAATCAGCCGGGCCTCGTCGGTCCCGACCTGCTCGCCCGTCCGTACCTGTCCGTTGCCGTCCTCAAATCGAATCAGTCGCATGATGCCTCCATGACGCTACCTGGGTTCCAAGCACCGTGGGTCCGGGGAGCAGACCCGCGACGGTTGCTCCCTCAGGATCGGCGCAGCTCCAAGAACTTACACGGTTGGTGGGCGTGCGGCAAATAGGCTCGTGGTCCAGAGCACGCACGCAAGCACTGCTCACAGAGCAGTGGCACACCGTAAGGTTGCGTCGCGAAGAGGCAAGCCGGTAGCGAGTCTTGGTCGCGAAGGACCACGTGATTGCCCCACCGCGTTCAACTCGCGCCCGCGCGCTCACTGCGGCTCGATGCCGAGGTCGGTGGCGAGGGCGGACATCTCGTCGATCATGCCGCTGAGCAGCTCGACCCCCCGGCTCACCAGCTTCTCGTCCCTTTCCTTGCCGGGCAGTACCTGTTCCCAGGCGGGCAGATGCTCGCGGGCCTGCTTCAAACCGTCCACGTACATCCGGAACCATCGGGCGGCGGCGGGCTTGTCGGAGACGCCATCCGGCCGGACGATCCGGCCAAGCTCGTACAGGGCCTTGATCGCGTTCATGTAACCCTGCACGACGAGGCTCTCGTGCAGGTACTCATCCAACCCCAACTCACGGGCGAGCTGTACGCCCCGGGCTGCCTCGTCGAAGCGGCGGTTAAGCTGCTCGGCGGTCTTGAAATCGCCGAACGGAATGCCGTAGACACCCCACAGGACGTGTCCGAGTTGCGGCACCTCGCCCTTGCGGAGCATGTCCGCCAGCTTGCCCGGCTGGTTGCGCATCTCGCCGGCCGGGAAGCTCGATCCGTACACATCCCACGACACTTGGCCCATGACCTCGGACCAGTCGGCGAACTTCTCGGGGTCCGCGTAGCCCTGACGCACTGCGTAGGAGAGGGCGAACTCGCGTGTCGTCCGGCCCTGGACGTTCCAGGTCCACTCCGCCGCCGCCTCGGTGTTGAACCAGCAACAGTAGAGCCGCGGCACGGCATAGCCAATCAGCCCGGACAACCCCTTGCCGACGAACTCGGTCATGCGCCCGTGCATGAACGCGGCGCTGGTCATCGGCTGCCAGAGCCCGACGTAGGCGACCAGGTTCGGGCAGACCCCGACCCAGCGGCCCTGTTTGATCGCGTCGATCAGGTAAGGCTGAAAATGGCCGATCATCGGGGCCCGCGTGGT
>CAZEEJ010000205.1:0-9394 GCA_964511155.1 uncultured Planctomycetales bacterium
ATCCTTGCGCAGCAAGGGTGGGCTGGCGATGATCGAACGCGTGGGAAAGCCTGCTTTGCCAGGAGATCCTCCTCCATCCGCATCATCGCGAGCCCACCCATCGCGTTGCGATGGATGGGCCACCCGCCCAGCGGTCGCCACGGGGGGCGACCGCTACGTCGGCTCCCGGGGCGCGGATCGGAGTAGACCGCCGCGCGAATCAGGGTCTGACCAGGGAGGATGCTCGATGAGTTTGGGCCGGGTGATCGTGGTGCTGACGGTGGGCATCCTCACGTTGGCGAGCGGATACGGGCCGCGGGGCGATGCCGCGGAGATCGTGGACACCTGGGCGGATACCTGGGCGACCACAGACGGGCTGGGCCGCACGTTGATCGACCACGAGCAGGCCGGCCCGCCGCGCCCGGATCGCTTCGTCGGTATCTTCTACTTCCTGTGGCTGGGGCAGCACGGGACCGGCGGGCCCTATGACGTGACGCGCATCCTCGCCGCCGAGCCGGACGCCATGAACCGCCCCACCAGCCCGCCCTGGGGGCCGGCCCGGCACTACCACCATTGGGGCGAGAGCCTGTTTGGGTACTACTTCAGTGACGACGCCTGGGTCTTGCGCAAGCACGCCCAGATGCTCAGCGATGCCAACATCGCCGTGATTATCTTCGACGTGACCAACCAGGTCACCTACCGGAAGGTCTACACGCGGTTATGCGAGGTCTTCGCCGCGGTGCGGCGGGACGGCGGGCGCACGCCGCAGATCGCCTTCCTCTGCCCGTTCTGGGACCCGCGCAAGGTGGTCGATGAGCTGTACGCCGATCTGTACAAGCCCGGCCTGCACGCGGACCTGTGGTTCCATTGGAAGGGCAAGCCGCTGATCCTCGCCGACCCGGCCAAGGTCAGCGACGAGGTCAAGGATTTCTTCACCTTCCGCGCACCGCAGCCGGATTACTTCAAGGGGCCGGCCGGGCCGGACCAGTGGGGCTGGCTGGAGATCCACCCGCAGCACGTCTATCGCAACTCGGCCGGCGAGGCGGAGCAGATGACCGTAGGTGTGGGGCAGAACGGCTCCGGGCGGCGGCTCTGTGCGTTCAGCGAGGCGGATACCTACGGGCGAAGCTGGCACCGTGGGGCGCGGGACACGCGGCCCGGCGCGGTCAACCACGGGTTCAACATTGCCGAGCAATGGGAGCGGGCACTGGAGGTCGACCCGCAGTTCATCTTCATCACCGGGTGGAACGAATGGATTGCCATGCGGCTGGACGAATTCGCCGGCGTGCGCAAGCCGGTCATGTTTGTGGACCTATTCACGCAGGAATACGGTCGCGACATCGAGCCGATGAAGGGCGGCCACGCGGACCACTACTACTACCAGATGGTCAACCACATTCGCCGGTTCAAGGGGGTGCGACCCGGCCCGGCGCCCGCCGAACCGATGACCATCACCATCGACGGCCGGTTCGCCGACTGGCGGGCGGTCCGCCCGGAGTTCCGCGACGACCGCGGCGACACCCTGCACCGCGACCACCCGGCCTACGATGACATCGGCCGTTACGAGAACCGCACCGGGCGCAACGACTTTCTCTCGGTCAAGGTGGCCGGCGACGTCCGGTCCGTCTACTTCTACGCCCGCACCGCTCAGCCGATCACGCCCCCCACCGACCGGCACTGGATGATGCTGTTCATCGATGCCGACGGCGACGCGGCCAACGGCTGGGAGGGCTACGACTTCATCGTCAACCGCCGCGTCAAGGACGCGACCTCCTCGATCCTCGAGCACAGCGCCGGCGGGTGGGCGTGGCGGCCGCGAGGCGAGGTCGCCATGCGGGTCAACGGGCAGGAGTTGGAGCTGGCCATCCCGCGCGACCTGCTCGGCTGGACGGGCTCCGCCGCGGTCCCGACGTTCCAGTTCAAATGGTCCGACAACCTGCAGGAAGAGGGCGACATCCTGGACTTCACGCTCAATGGCGACACCGCCCCCAACGCCCGCTTCCGCTACGTGTACCCGGGCACCACCGGCGCAGGTGGGCTCAGCCCCGGAACCACCCGGTAGCGAGGTGAGCCGCTTCCCTGGTCCCGTGTATCCCATCTGCGTCCATCTGTGTGATCTGTGGGCGGTTCCTTCACTCGCCGACGATGATCACGAGGTTGTCGCGGTGGACGGCCTCGTCAAAGGGTTTGGTGCCCAGGGCGGCGGCAATCTCGGCACACTTGAGGCCCTTGATGCGGGCGAGGTCGGCATGGCCGTAGTTGACCACGCCGTGAGCGATGGTGTGCCCGGCGACGGAGACCAGGGCGACGATGGCCCCGCGTTCGAAGCGGCCGGTCACCTCGGTGATGCCGCGCGGCAGCAGGCTCTTGTTCCCGCGGAGCACCGCCTCGGCGGCCCCGTCATCGAGCACCAGACGGCCGGCGGGCCGGACGGCACTGCGCAGCCAGCGCTGTCGGGCGGACATCTTGTGCTCGGCCGGAGCGAAGATCGTGCCCAGCCGCTCCCCCTCCAGCAGGCGAACGAGAATATTGCGTTCGCGGCCGTTGGCGATGATCACGGCCTCGCCGGCGTCGCTGACCATGCTCACCGCGTGGAGCTTGCTGGCCATCCCCCCGCTGCCCAGGGACGACTTCTCCGTCCGGGCCAGCTTGAGCACGTCGGGCGTCACCCGCGGGACGAGGTCGATCCGCTGGCCCTCGGCGTTGAGCAGGCCGTCCGCCACGGTCAGCAGGACCAGCAGATCGGCCTTCACCAGGTTGGTCACCAGCGCGGCAATGGTATCGTTGTCCGCGAAGCGGCCGAGTTCATCGACCGCCGTGGTATCGTTCTCGTTGATGATCGGCAAGGCCCGCAGGCGATGCAGGGCCGCGATGGTGTTGCGGATGTTGAGGTATGGGGTGCGGTGCTCGAAATCGGTGCGGGTGACCAGGAGCTGCCCGACGTGCAGGTCGAACCGGGCCATCGCCCTGGCATAGAGGCCCATCAACGTCGGCTGCCCGATCGCCGCGGAGGCCTGCAGCATGGGCAACTCGCGCGGCCGGCTGGTCAGCCCCGCGATGGACATGCCCGAGCCGACCGCCCCACTGGTGACCAGCGTGACGCGGATGCCCCGCTCGCTGAGCATGCCCAACTGACGGCCGATCGCGCTGATCATCGCCTTGTCGAGCCGGCCGGTGGCGTCGGTCAGCAGGTTGGTCCCCACCTTCACGACCAGGTTACGGACGTTCTTCATTAACTGTTGGCGAAGCAAGGTGCTGGGCACGGTCGAGAATCTCCACAAGAGCGTTCAAGGTACGTTCGATGGCACCACGGTTACGCTGGACGACTTGGCGGCCGGCGAGGGCCTGCGTCCGGGCCGCCTCCCGATCCGCCAGCAGTTGGCCAACCGCCTGGGCCAGGGCCTCAGCCACTTCCGTTCGCGATACGTCGACGGGCACCACCCGGATCGCCCGGGCTTCGGCGAGTCGCTGAACGGTGTCGGCGAAGTTCTCCGTATGCGGCCCCACCACGATCGGCCGGGCCAACGCCGCCACCTCCATCATGTCCGATCCGCCCATCGGGGCCAGCGTTCGTCCGACGAAGACGACGTCCGCAAGCGTGTAGATCTTCCGCAGCTCGCCCATGGTATCACCGAGGAAGATCGTGTTCACTGCCGGTTGCCGCCGGGTGCCGTCGGCCGATTCGCTTCGCCGCACGCAACTGAGGCCCGACCGGCGAACCAGGCTGGCGACTTCGTCGAACCGCTCCGGCTTGCGCGGCACGAGTACGACCTGCAAACCCGGGTGCTCGCGGACCAGCCGGTCGCGGGCTTTGAGGATCACGGCCTCCTCGCCCGGTCCCGTGCTCCCGCACACCCAGGTCGGCTGGGCGGGGTCGATGCCCATGGCCCGGGCCAGATCCTCGCTGCCGGGCAGGCTGTCCGCCACCTCGGCGGTGTCCCATTTCATCGAGCCCGTCACGCACACGCGGTCCGCGGGCACCCCCATCCGCCGGAACCGGTCGGCGTACAATTCATCCTGGGCACCGACCCAGGCCAGCGAGCGGAACATCCGGCCGGCCACAACGCTCACCCACCGAAACCGCCGGACGCTGCGCTCGCTGAGCCGCCCGTTGACCACGGCCACGGGGATGCCGCGGCTCGCCGCCCGGGTCACGAACTGGTACCAGACCTCCAACTCGACCAGGACGATCATCGTCGGCCGAATGCGGTCCAGGGCCCGGTCCACGAAACGGCTGAGGTCCAGTGGGTAGCGGATGACCGTCAGATCGCCGAACAACTGGCGGGCACGGGCCAGGCCGGTATCCGTCGTGCAGGACACGACGATCTCGGCCTGCGGATCGCGCTGCCGCCACGCCTCGATGAGGCCGCGGACCGCGTTGATCTCGCCGACGGACACCGCATGGATCCAGACCCGGCGGGCCGACGCCTCTCGCTCCGGCAGCCAACCCCGCCGCTGCCCCCAATCCTGCCGGTACTTGCCCAGCGTCACGGCCCGATAGACCGCCAAGGGAGCCAGCAGGACGGCGGCCAGCAGGTAGCAGGCATCGACAAACCAGCGCATGGGGACGTATCATAGCCGCTGACCGGCGGGAAGGAAGAGGCCTGAGAAACGCGATGAAAGGACGTGCGATGTTGCGATTGGTGATCATGGCGGGCGTACTTGCGGGGATGATCGGCACGCTGGGCTGCGACCATGGGCAGGACCCGCCGCCCCCGGTGAACGTGAGCTTCGAAGCCGGCGGACGGATGATGGTGCCCCTGCCGGTGCCCAGCCGCGCGCATGACCGGGGTATTGTCGGGGCGGCAGCTACCGCGGAGGAAGCGGCGGCTCCCACATCGCCGGCCGGGACCGCCGGAGCGGTCGCCATCGACCATTCCTCACCCGAGACCGTCATCGCGGCCTACATCGAGATCATGCGAACGGGAAGCATCCAACAACTGCCGGACGTCGTGGTGCCCGAGCAGCAGGAGGCGCGCCGGCAGCTAAGCGAGGCCAAGGAGCCGCTGGTCCAGGCCTTGCAGACGCTCGTGCAGCGCTGCCGCGAGCACTTTCCAGACGCCGATTTGCCCAACACGGCCATGCCGGGCTTCGGAAGCGGTGTCGATGTTACACTGCTTAGCGTGGAGCCGGTCAGTGATGACCAAGCTGTGGCGTCGGTTCAGGTCCCGGGAATGCCCATGGCGAGCCAGATCGGGATCCGGCGGGTCGGCGACGGCTGGCGAATCGTGGACCCCGAGGTGCAAACGCTCGAGCAAGCGGGGCTCGCAGACAAACTCATCAGCTTGGTTCCAAGGATGATCGAATCCGTCCAGTCGGTCACCAGCCGGATTGATGCCGGCGAGATCACCTCGGCGGAGGATGCCGGCCGTGTGCTTGAAACGGAGATGCAGCAGTTGGAGGCACAGCTCCAGCAGGGCTTCGGCGAGCTCTCGAGCTTAAACCCGGAGCGCCCGCCGGATGCCGATACCGCCCCGCCCCTCGACGAGCGTCCACGTGAGCAACCGCGTGAGGAGGTGGACGACGTCTACTCCGGCCCCGGCCAACTGCGCGCCCGCTGACCGCATCGTGGATGGTGACAGGCAAGCTGCGTGAGGTGGGTCCGTGACAGATCAGGCGGGGTGTCCAAGGGGAGCGGCGGAGCCTATCCCCACCTTTCTCGCCAGGAGCGACGGGCTTTGTCCCCGCCCTGGGCGCAAGGAACACCGGGTGGCCCATCCTTGCGCAGCAAGGGTGGGCTGGCGATGATCGAGTGGGTAGGCAAGCCTTGCTTGACCAGGAGCCTTGCCTTCATCCCCATCATCGTGAGCCCAGCCATCGCGTTGCGATGGATGGGCCACCCGCCCAAGTTGTCACGGACCCACGGGGACCGGGCGGCTCGCCTGCGTTTTCTCAATATCGAAACATGAACACCCACCAGGAAACTCCTGTCCTGCAAAGCTCCACCGACGGTTCCAGTGCCGGCTGGGGAACGGACCTGCGCATGCTGCTCGTGCTGGCCCTGCCCAACGTGGCCTCCACCGCGGCCGAGAGCCTGATGAGCTTCGTCGACTTCGCCATCGTCTCGCCGCTCGGGCCGGCAGCCCAAGCCGCCGTGTCCTCCGCCAGCCTGGTCTACTTCAGCATCTTCGGTTTTTGCCTCGGCATGATGGTCTGCGTCACCACCGTGGTCAGCCAGTCGCTGGGCATCGGCCGACCCCGGGACTGCTCCGCCTACGGCTGGCAGGGCATCTGGCTGAGCCTCACCTTCGGGCTTCTGGGCATCGTCCTGTGGCCGGTGGTCCCCGGTTTTTACGCTTGGGTCGGGCACGAGCCCGCCGTCCAGGCGATGGAATCGGACTACACACAGATCCGCCTGCTGGGCCTGGGCTTCGCTGGCGCGGCGGTGGCCCTCGGCCACTTCTTCAACGGCATCCATGAGCCCCGGCACAACGCCTACTCGGTGGTCGGCACGACGATCCTCAACCTGGTCCTCACGTACGGCCTGGTGCAGGGTCGGCTGGGCATGCCGGCCATGGGCGTGGCCGGTGCAGCCGTCGGCTCGGTGGTGGCCAACCTGGTCCGCGTGCTCTGGCTGCTGGCGGTGATGTGCAGCGGGTCGATTGCCGCACGCTACGGCGCCCGGCAGACTTGGCCGCTGCAGTGGGATAAGATGCGGCGGCTGGCCTGGGTCGGCTGGCCCGCAGGCGTCAGCTTCATGGTCGACATCACCGCCTGGGCGGTGCTGATGGCCATGATCATCGGTCAGTTCGGCACACACCACCTGGCGGCCAGCGCCACCTGCTGGCGGTTCACGGACCTCTCCTTCATGCCCGCCATCGGCATCGGCCACGCGGTCTGCACGCTCGTCGGTCGGTCCATCGGCGAAGGCCGGCCGGACCTCGCCCGCCGCCGGGCCCTGCTGGGCACGCTGCTGAACATGGGCTACATGGGCACCATGGCCCTGATGTTCGTGCTCTTCGGGCGCGAGCTGATGGAGCTGTTCAGCGACGTGCCCGACGTGATCACCCTGGGAGCGGAGCTGCTCATCCTCGCGGCCCTGTTCCAGTTGTTCGACGCCATCGGCATCACCTACAGCAACGCCCTCCGCGGGGCGGGGGACACCCGCTGGCCGGCCGTGGTCGGCGGGCTCCAGGTGTGGATTCTCATGGTCGGCGGGGCCGCCCTGACCGCCCGCCTGATGCCCGAGTGGGGAGCCCGCGGGCCGTGGATCGTCGCCACGCTGTTCGTCATCGTGATCGGCGTGACCTTCGCCCTCCGCTGGCGGCTGGGCCCCTGGGAACGCCTGGATGTGATCGGTCGCGGTACCGAACCGCCGGTCTTCGAGGTCATGCCGACCGACCCACTCGTCCCCGAGCAGACCGCCAGCCCTGTCGAGGAGGGTTGCGAGACTGGAAGTTCAGCGCGTTCGCGGGGATGATCTGGACCCGGCGGCATTCCCGCAACCCTTGTTCAGCGGCGCCGCAACCCTTGTTGAGCGGCGCCGCAGCCCTTGTTTAGCGGTGCCGCTTGCGGCACCGTGAATCGCTACGCCGCAAGAGCAGCGTGATACGCTTGTTTGGATCGAAGAGAGCACCATGTTCAAAGAAGTACCAGCCCAGTTTGATTTTCCCGCCGCCGAGCGCGAGGTGCTCAAGTTCTGGGAACAGCACCGCATCCACGAGAAGTCACTCGAGCAGCGCGAGCGCTGCCCGGCCTTCGTGTTCTACGAGGGCCCACCGACGGCCAACGGCCTGCCCCACCCCGGCCACTGCCTGACGCGGGTCATCAAGGACCTCTTCCCCCGCTATCGGGCCATGACCGGCCACTACGCCCACCGCAAGGGCGGCTGGGACACGCACGGCCTGCCCGTCGAGGCCGAGGTCTGCAAGGAACTCGGCATCCACACCAAGCAGGAGATCGAGGCCTACGGCATCGAGAAGTTCATCCACCTTTGCCAGCAGTCGGTCTTCCGCTACACCAAGGAGTGGGAGGAACTGACCCGCCGCATTGGCTTCTGGATCAACCTCGAAGAGGCCTACGTCACCTACCACCAGTCTTACGTCGAGAGCGTCTGGTGGGCCCTGAAAACGCTCTTCGACCGCGGCCTGCTCTACCAGGGCCACAAGGTCGTCTGGTGGTGGCCCCAGGGCGGCACCGCCCTCTCTTCCGGTGAAGTCGGCCAGGGCTACCGCGAGATCGACGACCCCTCGGTCACCGTGCGCTTCCGGCTCAAGGACGACCCCAAGATCAGCTTCCTCGCCTGGACCACGACCCCCTGGACGCTGCCCAGCAACGTCGCCCTTGCCGTGCACCCCGACGTCGAGTACGTGCAGATCGCGGTTGAAGGCGAGCAGTATATCCTCGCCAAGCAACTGCTGCCCGCGGTCTTCAAGGGCCTGCCGGTCGATCTCGAAAAAGGCGTGCGCACCGTTCGGACGATGAAAGGTGCGGAGCTGGTCGGCATGAAGTACGAGCCGATCTTCACCTACGCCACGCCGCAAGGCGGCAAAGCGTGGGAGGTGATCGCCGCCAACTTCGTCACGCTGGACACCGGCACGGGCATCGTGCACATGGCCCCCGCGTTCGGCGAGGATGACTACCGGGCCGCCCAGGAACACGGGCTGGGCATGCTCCAGCTCATCGCCCCGGACGGCACCTTCGTGCCCGAGGCCGTCGACTTTGCCGGGCGGTTCTGCAAGGAGGCCGACCCGGACATCATCCGCTGGATGAAAGATCGCGGCGTCCTGCTCAAGCGCGAGACCTACCGCCACGATTACCCCTTCTGCTGGCGGGCGGAGGACGACCCGCTAATCCAGTACGCCCGCAAGAGCTGGTTCATCCGCACGACGCAGTTCCGCGACGCCTTTTTGGCCAACAACGCGAAGGTCAACTGGCTGCCCGAGCACATCCGCGACGGGCGGTTCGGCAACTTCCTGGCCGACAACGTAGACTGGGCGTTGTCGCGCGAGCGGTTCTGGGGCACGCCGCTGCCCATCTGGCAATGCGAGCAGACCGGTAAGCAGGAGGCGGTGGCCTCGTATGCCGACCTGCTGGCCAAGCCCGGCGTGCAGGGCGCGGAGGTCTGGGAGGAGGCCAAGCGGGCCAATCCCGAACTGGTCGACGACCTCAAGGTGCACAAGCCCTACATCGACGCGGTGACCTACGATTCGCCGTTCGCTCCCGGCGCCCGCATGCGCCGTGTGCCCGAGGTGATCGACTGCTGGTTCGACAGCGGATGCATGCCCTTTGCCCAGTGGGGCTACCCGCACGCGCCCGGCAGCGCGGAAATCTTCCAAAAACGCTTTCCCGCCGACTTCATCAGCGAGGCCATCGACCAGACCCGCGGCTGGTTCTATACCCTGCTGGCCATCAGCACCATGCTCTTCAGCGAAGACCGCACCGCGGACGCCAGCGCGCAACGAGCCGCGGGCTT
>CAZEEJ010000206.1:0-5078 GCA_964511155.1 uncultured Planctomycetales bacterium
CACGAACGCAATCACCAGCCCCCAAGCCGCAGCCGGCCGCAGGCAACCCGCAGCAACGCTCCCCCATCCACCCTGTCCAGGAGCCGTCGCACCCGCCGCACGCACCGCTTTCTCACTTCTCACTTCTCACTTCTCACTTTCCCCCATCACTCCGGCACCGGCATGCTGCGCAGCACTTCCTCGAGAATCTTCTCGGCACTCACGGTATGCCCATCATGCAGGTAACTCTTGCTCACCACCCGGTGGGCACACACCGGCACGAACAGGGCCTTGAGATCATCGGGCACGACGTATTCCCGGCCGGCCAGCAGGGCCGCCGCCTGGGCGCAGCGGATGAACGAGATGGTCCCCCGCGGCGACACGCCCACCTCGAGATGCTCGTGATGCCGCGTGGCCTCCACCAGATCCAATGCGTATTCGACGAGCCGATCGTCCACACGAATCCCCGGCACGCGATCCTGGACGGCAATCACGTCCGCACGCGACATGACCGGCTCCGTCGATTCCAGGGCCGACTTGCTCGGTTCCTCCCGCACGATCCGGGCCTCGACCGCGCGGGCCGGGTACCCGATCCGAATCCGCAACGCGAACCGGTCGAGCTGGTTCTCCGGCAGGAAGTACGTCCCCTCGAACTCGAACGGGTTCTGCGTCGCGATCACCCAGAACGGCTGTTCCAACCGCATCGTGCGGCCGTCCATGCTCACCTGGGCCTCGTTCATCGCCTCCAGCAGGGCCGACTGCGTCCGCGGCGTTGTCCGGTTGATCTCGTCGGCCAGGACCACGTTTGCGAAGATCGGACCCCGCTTGAACTCGAAGCTGTTGGTGTTCGCATCGTAGACGCTCACCCCGATGATGTCCGACGGCAGCATGTCCGGCGTCAACTGGATGCGGGTGAAGCTTAGTTCCAGGCTGCGGGCCAGCACGCGAGCCAGCACGGTCTTACCTACGCCCGGCACATCCTCGATCAGCAGGTGGCCTCGGCTCATCAGCCCGACTAGGACCTGCATCACCACCTCGGGCTTGCCCAGAAACACCCGCTCGATGTTCGTTCGCACACGGTTCAGGCCGTCCAACAAGGGGTCGCTGGCGACATCCGGGTTTCCAGACACGATGCGTCCTCCAAGGGCGGCCGGCCAACCGCCGGCCCGACCCGGCGGCCATTATAGGGCTTTCCGGCTTTCCTTGAAGGGATCGTCGCTCGTGGTGGCGTAGATCAGGACGTTGGTGTCCAGCAGGCATCTACCGCTTGGCTTTGGCATAAGTCTCACCAAGACGTCCGGTCTTGGGCGAGACATCGAGCCTGTCCCAAGCTATAATTACATGGTGAGTCGCGGCGGCAATCCCTCTCCCCCTGTCCGCGAACCCGGTCTATACCCCAATTGCGCTTCTCCCGGCAGGAGGTAGAGCGTGCACGTGTCTCGAACCGCGATTGTAACGCTGTGTACCGCCGCGCTGACGGGTTTCGGGGATGCCGGCAGTTTATCGGCCGCTGAACGCCCCGGCTGGAGCACCCGCAAAACCAACCTCCGGCTGACCGGCGGACACCGTGTCGTCTCGATCTCGACGCCCGACCAGCCGCCCCCCGCCCGCGGTTTGGTTGCCCAGGCCCTGGATAACACCGCCGCTGTCGCATGGCCTCATCCGCGGGTCCCCATCGACGGGTTCTCCCCCCTCGTGGCTGTGGCCACCAGCGATTACAAAGCCGCCGGCGACGACAATTACGAGCACCTCCTGACCCAAAGCTTCCTGGGCAACGCCCTCAATCCGCCAGCCAGCCAGAACTACGCCATCGGCATCTTCGACAGCGGCTCCGTCGTGGACCTGATCGGCTACTGCCACTCGCTGACCCTGGGGCTGACCGGCAACCGCCTGACCCCCAACACCGTGACCCTCACCGGGGTCTCCGGCAGCGTGGAAGCCCCCATCTCCTGGCCCGTCGGCATGTTCGCCGCCGGCCTGAGCGCCATCCAGCCCGACGGCCTCCTCGACACCGGCCTCCTCCGCGGCAACGGCAACGTCTCCGTCGTCGTCAGCCCGCCGGAGGCCTGTGGCGACGGGCTGGAGTTGCCTGCCGTCGTCGGCAACGTCTTCGTCGGATTCTTCACCTCCGTCATCCGCGTGGACTTACCGCAGTCCGTCACCCATGAGGGCCAGGCCTACGCCAGCCCCGAGGTGCAGATCAAACCGCTCGGCTCCGCTCCGGGCATTACGGTTACGCACAACATCCGAATGAACGCCAGCGGGCCCAGCCTCATCACCACCTCAGCCTACTACCCTGACATCCTCGACCCGTTCAACCCCGACCAGCCCTGGTTCCCCACCCTCCTCGCCGCCTACAACGGCGGACTGCCGCTCGGCGGCGCGTTTTATGCCCAGATCGGCGCCCTCATGGGCGAGCCCAGCCCGACCAACCCCTTGCAGTCCATGCGCGTCCTGGTGGACACCGGCGCCCAGGCTTCGATCATGACCCCAGGCATGGCCAACGATCTCAGCCTGCCCCTGGAGCCCGACTTCACCATCGAAGTCCTCGGCATCGGCGGCGTTCAGGAGGACGTGCCCGGGTACTTCATCGATTACGTGCGGATCAATGCCCAAGGCGGGGCCCTCGAGTTCTCGCGCGTCCCCTTCGTCGTACTGAACGTCTCCTCGCCCGATGGACAGCAGATGGACGGCATCCTGGGCATGAACCTCTTCTGGAACCGCAACGTCGTCTTCGACCCCGTCCTCCAGGGCGACGGCAACCTGCGGCTGTCCAACCCGGTACTCAGCCCCGCCGACCTCGACCGCGACACCGACGTTGACGGTGACGACCTGACTCTGTTTCAGGCCTGCATCAGCGGCCCGGGCATCCCGCAGCCAACCCTGGAGTGCATTCTGGCCGACCTGGATGGCGACGACGACGTCGACCTCAGTGACTTCGGCCTGTTCCAACGCTGCCACAGCGGCCCCGGCGTACCCGTCGCCCCCAACTGCGCCCAGTGACATACGGAATGGACCGGTCGGCAGGGAAACGATACGGTGTCCGGATGAGCCTGACTCACCATGCGCTGGCCGCCGGACTCTGCTGGCTGCCGCTCGCAGCATTCGCGGTCGAGCCCCCCGCCGACCGCATCGAAACCGTGCGCACCTTCGCGGATAACGTCCTTCGCCTGGGGCGGGACACCTACGGCCCCCAACACACGCCGCTGTTCGTCGACGGCCTCAACGTCGACACGCACGAGCCGGTCACCTGGCTCCTGCCCGCCGAGCACGCCGAGGTCTGGGAGATGCCCCGCCGCTGGGTCCTGTGCAACCTGGGTAGTCAGCAAACCCTCTTCCGGGTGCTGGATGGACTGACCACGTTGACCGGCGAACCCCGCTACCGCGAGGCGGCTGTCGAGGCCATACGCTACGGCTTCACTCACCTGCGGCACACGGACGGCCTGCTCTTCTGGGGAGGGCACGCGGCCTGGGACCTGGACACGGACCGGCCCATCGGCGAGAGCCACAAAGACTGGAGCGTGGACAAACCGCTGCGGGCCCACTGGGAGACCGGGCTCGTGCACGAGCTCAAGTGCCATTTCCCTTTCTACGAGCTGATGTGGCAGGTGGACCGCCAGGCCACGCGGCGGCTGATCGAGGCCGCCTGGGCCAGCCATGTGCAGCAGTGGGACATCCTGGACATGAACCGCCACGGCCTGTACGGCGTGGAGGAGGGGCCGCCTTGGGACCATGCTTACACGGGTGGGCCGGTCCCCTTCGTCAGTAAGAGCCTGAGCTTCCTCCAGACCGGCAGCGACCTCGTCTGGGCGGCGGCCCTGCTGAGCCAATTCGACGACGACCCGCGGCCGATGACCTGGGCCAGGCGCCTTGCCGGTCGATATGCGGAGGTCCGCGACCCGAACACCGGCCTCGGGGCCGACAACTACAACGTCTTCCACAACCACCGTATCCGCCGCCAGTTCGAGGCCCAATTCGGCGACCGCTTCACCGAGGCATCCATCACCAGCCTCTACGGCACGCGCTACGGCCCGGGGGCCGTCTGCTTCCTGAAGCTGGCCGAGCGACTCGGACCCGCAGGCGAGGACTTCAAGAACTGGGCGGTCGAAGACCTCACCGCGTACATGAGGCACGCCTACGATCCGCAGGACCACCGCTTCTGGGTCACGCTCATCGACGGCACGCGGCTCAGCCCGGACGATTGCCGAGAGCCCGGCTACATCTCGCCCGGCAACCTCGCCAAACGCAAGCCCGGGCCGTTCAACTTCTGGGCCTACGCCCTGGCCTACAAGCTGACCGGCGACCGCCGCATGTGGGATATGACTCGGCAGATCGGCCTGGGGCTCGACCTGGGCGACCTCGGCGAGGCGCCGGGCAGGCCGGCCAGCTTCAACCTCAAAACCGCCGCTGCCGACGCCCATCTGATCTTCGCCCTGCTCGATCTCCACGAGGTCTTGCCCGACCCGGCCTGCCTGGCCCTGGCCCGGCGCATCGCCGACAACCTTGTAACCCGGCAATTCCACAAGGGTTTCTTCCTGCCCAGTGCCGACCACCTGTTTGCCAAGGTCGACGAGGTGACGCCGTTGGCCCTGCTTTATCTCGAAGCCGCTCTCCGCAATCCGCCGGTGGTGCTGCCGCCCTACTGCGGCGGGCGCTCGTTCTTCCACTGCGACCACGAGGGCCACGGCCGAGCCTACGACGGCTTCATCTACAACCTCACCCGCGGCGAATGAGGCGTATCTACAGGGTGGGGTGCGGTGTGGTGTGGCACCGGACCTCGGCGAGCTCGGTCGAGCCGCGTCTCGCCGGTGCGAGCTGCACGATGAGGACCGAGCGAACTTGTTCGCGGAAGGACCGAGTGAACTTGTTCATGGAAGGACCGAATGAACTTGTTCGCGGAAGGACCGAGTGAACTTGTTCATGGTCTCAGGCGTTACACGCGTCCCGCACTGCTCAAAGAGCAGTGGCACACGTGTCGTTGCCTCGTTGATCGACCGCGAAGCGGCAAGCCGGAAGCAAAGCTCCTCCCCCCCATCACTCGCTAACTCGCTAACTTGCTCACTCGCTCACTCGCTAACTCGCTAACTCGCTCACTCGCT
>CAZEEJ010000206.1:5178-9366 GCA_964511155.1 uncultured Planctomycetales bacterium
TCCCCCGCCTCGACGACCGCCTTCTGCCGCTCGATCCGCACCTCGACGTAATCCACCGGCTGCTTCATCCGCAGCGTGACCTTTCCGACGGTCAGCACGCTGCCCTGTGCCAGGGCGATGCGCTCCACCGCACCGGCCGCATCCTTGCGCACCAGGCACAACTGACCATCCGTCTCCAAGCCCCAATCCGGTTGCCGCACCATCGCCCCGACCGACCACGCCGGCTGACGTGCGAGCGGGTTCTCGGCATCGATGGCCACCAGCAGGTCCTTCCGCCCGTCCGCCAATTGCACTTCAACCGCCGCGTGGTTCTCCGTGTACGTCTCGCCGGCCGTGCTCACCAGCGGCAAACGCGTCGCCTGTGGGATGAACGGCGTACCCGCGTACGGCTCGATCACCCCCACAAACGTCGACGCCAGCGGCCCCGTCTCCGTCTGACGACGGACCATCACCTGCGGGATCCAGACCTCCTCGCTCGAATCGAACAGGCCGGCCACGATCCACTTCTCCCCCACCGCCGCCTGGGCCTCACCGCTCAGGTCCGTGTAGCGCAGATGCACCTGGGCCTCGTCCCGCAGATAGCCGTACCGATCGGCCACCTGAAAGTCCGCATGCCAGACCGGCGGCGGGGCCGGGTCCGCCTGAAAAGCCCGTGTCTGCGTGCCGTAGCCGTAGTCCTCCACCGGTTTGAGCTTGAGGTCGGGCACGCTGAGCGTCGCGAAATGGCTGTGCAGGAACTTCGCATGGTCCGTGCCGCCGACCACGCGGAAGACGTCCAGGATGTACGCGTCGCCGTCGGACACGTCGACGCTCACCGCGGTGCGCTCGTACTGCGGGATGTCGTACATCTGCGGAGCCGACGCCCGCACGGCCCGGATTTGTGCGCCGTCGGCCCAGAGCGTGCACGCGCCCGCGCGCGGCTGCTGGTTTTTGCCGTCCACCACCACCGTATTGTGGGCCGCGGTCATGGTGTACCACACCGCCCGCGGCGCCCCCCACCCGCCGAACTGCACCGGCGGGTAGCCAAAGTCCGGCAACAGGTCGAGGCCCTTGGCGAACAGGCCGAGGTTCAATCCGTCGCGGTGGCTGTGCGGGCCGTGCGAATCGTAGTCCAGCCACACCGCGCGGGCGTGCTCGCCGGCCCCCGACCGCAGAATCGCCAGCCGCCACTGCTCCTTGTGCACGCTGCCCAACCGCGGCGACACCCCCTCCCGTTCGATCACCTCCGCCACCGCCTGCTGGAAAGCCTCCGGGTTCTCGGCAAACAGGTCGTGCGGCAGGCCCGCCACCTTCGCATCGTTCGAGCGGTGCAGCATCTGCGCAAACGCCGCGTCGCCCGTCAACTCATACAGCCGCCACAAGAATGTAAACCCCGACGGCTCCAGCGACACCGTACGGCTGAGATCCACGCCGACGTACTGCGTGATCTGCTTGGCGAAGCTGCCCGTGTCTCCGATCAGCGGGTAGTAGCGATCCAGGCAGATCGTGTCCACGTGGAACCGCCAGGTCTGGTGCAACTGCGGATGGCGGCGCAACATCTCCGGCAGAAAAGCCGAGTCCATCCGCGCGTACCGGCCGAGCAACTCCCCCAGCGCCCGCGGACCGATCGTCGTGTACCCCGCAAGCCCTTTCTCGCCGGTCAACCCGTCCACCGCCGTGCTCGTCTTGATGATCGCGTCGATCAACCCGTACACCTCGTCGCGGTTGGCCGGCCAATCGAGCACCGTCCGCATGATCACCTCCGCCACCTCCGTGCGCGGCCGGTTCGACTGGATCTTGGCCAGGTTGGCCAGCGTGTCGCGCAGGATGCGCTCCTCGATGTTGCGGCGGATGTCGGCCAGCGACGCCTTGGGGTTCTCCAGGCCGAAGGCCCGCGCCTTGCCGCTCAGAAAGGCCACCAACTCGTCGTTGTCGCGCAGACCATCGGCCACCTGGTCGTACGCCAGGGCCAGCTCGCGGACCTCCTCGCAGGCATCGTGCCAGGTCGAGACGTAACCGCGGCTCGGCGGGCCTTCGTACATCACCCCTTCTCTGGCAAAGTCGAACGTCGGGTAAAGGTCGGCCACACGGTCCAGCAGCACACCCGCCTTATGGGCATAGCGCGGCTCGCCCGTGACCACGTACGCCGCCGCCAGGTTCCGGATCCCCGCCACAATCGCCTGCTTCCACTGCCCGTAGATCAGGTACGCTCCGATGAATCGCCAGCGTTTCTCGCCATCGACGTAGCCCTCACCGTCATCCACGCCGAACGTGTGCCGCGGGTCCGCCGGGTCCGGATGCTCGGCATTGAACAGCAGCCCGCGGTCCGCCCGCTGAGGGTCGAAGACGCCCTTCTCGTCCAGGCCCGAACGGTAGAAGGCGTGAAAATCGTTCTTGGGAAACAGCTCCTGGCAGTGCGGGCAGCGCACCTTCCACGGCTGCTGGAGGGCCTTGATCTCCCAGTTGTACATGGGCACGCTTTTCAGGCAGGCCGGGCAGTGCCCGTTCGACCAGACCATCCACGACCGCTTGATCGTGTTGCCGAACATCAGGTCCCACAGCTCGTCGTCGGAGAACGCCAGCCACGGCTCGGCCGCTTTGACCAGCCGATCGCGGGCCTCGGCCGCCCACGCGTGCTCGGCAATGTTCCGCCGCGCCTGCGCCATCACCGACCCCGGCAAAAACTTGCTCCCCTGGGGACTGTCCCCATTTCGCCGGGGACTGTCCCCATTTCGCCGGGGACTGTCCCCATTTCGCCCGGAGGCAGGCACAGCCCGCACTTCGTTCGAGGCCACGATGGAAGCAAACGCAGGCGAAATGGGGACTGTCCCCTTCGCCGCCGCTGCGCAAATGGCCACCCATCCCCCAACCGCCGCCCAAGCCGCAAATCGCCCATACCGCATCGCCTGCTCCCCAACGGAAGACCTGCACAGGAAGGACAACGAACACCAAGCCCAAACGGTAGCATAAACGCCGTTCTGCCCCGGGGCCAGCCGCACAAATCCGCTGGGTGGGCCGTGGGCCGGGGGCGCATGACGCTTGGGGCGCTCTGTTGGATTCGTCTCGCCAGGACGGCTCCGTACCGCGACTACGCAGAGCCGCGACCGTAAGGGAGCGGACCTCGTGTGCGTGGCGTTCTCGCGCCAGGTCCGTTCCCTTACGGTCGCGGCTCTGCGTAGTCGCGGCTCTGCGTGGTCGCGGCTCTGCGTAGTCGCGGTACGGAGATACCGACCCGCCGCGGCCGCCCTTCACCGCCGGCGGCGTTAAGCGCCACCTGCCCGAAACGCGGTTTCTCACTTCTCACTGCTCACTTCTTACTTCTCACCTCTCACTTCTCACTTTGCAGTTCTCCCTTTCCAACGCAAAGCGGGCCGTGGAGTCCACGACTTTCGTCGCGGCCTCCACGGCCCGCTGAAAAAGTAAGCTCAACTCACTCGTCTGGGCCTTCGCGGCCCTGTACATTCGACGCCTCAGCTCAGGCGCGACGACGACGCAGGAGGGCCAGACCGCCCAGCGCCAGGAAGCTCAACGTGGCCGGCTCGGGAGTGACCAGCAAGTAGCCGCGCGTGCCGGCGGCAGTCGCGCCGTCTCCGGCGATCCAGAGGTTGCCCTCCAGATCCTGGCCAATTGCATAGGTCCTGCCCAGGCGGGTGAAGTCACCCAGGATGCCCCTGTCAGCCGCCCATTGGGTCAGGTCCAGGGCGGTCATATCAACCGTGTTCCACAGCGTGGCACGATCCGCACCCACGTAGCACGACCCAACGGCCCAGGTCCCGTCACCATTCAAGCCGCCGATCGTGCCATAGACCGTGCTGGTGCTGTTGGTGCCGGGCAGGGTGGGCAGAGCGACGATCGAGGCGGTCCCGACATCGTACATGTAGGGCTTCAAGACGCCGCCGACGACATCGCGCGAGTGCCCGAAGATTTTCGAGCCGTCGCCGCTCACCGCCCAGGCCACGTCATAATCGCCCCCCAGACCCGGGAAGAAGGCGGCGGTCGCGCCGCCGTCACCGTCATACTGGGCCATGTAGTTCCGCCGTATGCCGGAACCATCCGTGGCTCTACGCTGCCCCACAGCCAGGCCGGTCGCGCTCACGCCTCGCATGACGACTTCGTGAGTCGTGCTCTTGTTGTCCCGACTCAGGGCGGGGGGGTCACCCGCACCGGAGCCCCGCTCCACAAACATCTCGAGCGCGTTCTTATTCGTCC
>CAZEEJ010000207.1:0-9237 GCA_964511155.1 uncultured Planctomycetales bacterium
GGCCACCGGCGGCGAGGGCCAGGATCGCTTCCGCCAAGTCCCCGCTGCCGGTCGGGCTGCCGACCTGGTCATCCACCACGCGCAACTCCGGCCGTTCACCCGCCAGCCGCAGGATGGTCCGGACGAAGTTGCGCCCGTGGGCGGCAAACAGCCAACTCGTCCGCACGATAGTCGCCGCGGGCAGCAGCTCGCGTACCCGTCGCTCCCCCTCGGCCTTGGATCGGCCGTAGACGTTCAGCGGGGCCACCTCGTCGTCTTCCTCGTACGGGGCCCCCTTGCGGCCGTCGAAGACGAAGTCCGTGCTCACGTGCACCAGTCGGGCACCGCTGGCGGCACACCACGCGGCCAGGTGGGCCGGCCCGTCGGCGTTCACCTGGTGGGCCGACTCCGGGTGCGACTCGCAACCGTCCACGTCCGTGTAGGCCGCCGCGTTGATCACCACCGTCGGTCGCAGGCCATCAAGCACCTGCCGAACCCCCTGTGGGTCGGCGATGTCCAGATCCGCCCGGCCCAGTCCGTGGACCTCCCCGCGCAGAACCGATCCGTTGCCTGTGCACGCCGCCAGCAGATCGCGGCCGAGCATGCCCCCCGAGCCCAGAATGCAGATCCGCGCGTCAGCCACTGTACTGCTTCTCGTAGTACTCCAGGTACGCCCCGTCCTTGATCTGCCGCCACCAATCCTCGTGCGCCTGGTACCATTCTACCGTTTCCGCCAGCCCGCCGGCGAAGTCGATCCGCGGCGCCCAGCCCAGTTCTTCGCGCAGCTTCGTTGCGTCCACCGCGTACCGCCGATCGTGCCCGAGGCGGTCCTTGACGTGCTCGATCATCTCGGCGCCGTGCCCGAAGTGGGCGAGGATCATCCGCGTGATGACCAGGTTGTTCTGCTCGTTGTCGCCCCCGACGTTGTAGACCTCGCCCGCCCGCCCGGCCTCCAGCACCCGGCGCACCGCCCGGCAATGATCCGCCACGTGCACCCAGTCGCGCACGTTCAACCCGTCGCCGTACACCGGCACCTTGCGCCCCTCGATCAGGTTGGTCACGAACAGCGGGATGAGCTTCTCGGGGAACTGGTACGGGCCGTAGTTGTTCGAGCACCGTGTGACCACCACCGGCAGGCCATACGTGCGATGGTACGCCAGGGCCAGCAGATCCGCCGCCGCCTTCGAGGCGCTGTAGGGACTGTTGGGCGACAGCGGGGTCTCTTCGGTGAACCGGCCGGTCGGGCCCAGCGACCCGTAGACCTCGTCGGTCGAGACTTG
The DNA here is from genome assembly GCA_964511155.1 of uncultured Planctomycetales bacterium. GTDB lineage: Bacteria > Planctomycetota > Phycisphaerae > UBA1845 > PWPN01 > JAAYDF01. The sequence goes on from CAZEEJ010000207.1 coordinate 1,260, forward strand.
CAGGAACCGCGACACCCCCCGTGCCCGGCAGGCATCCAGCAGCACCTGCACGCCCTGAACATTCGTGCGGATGAACTCCGCGCAGCCCATGATGCTGCGATCGACGTGGCTCTCCGCGGCGAAGTTGACCACCGCGTCCACCTCGCCGGCCAGGACTTCGGCGACCGCCTCCGCGTCGCAGATGTCGCCGCGTACAAACCGGAACCGCTCGTGCTCCCGGCAGTCCGCCAGGTTCGCGAGGCAACCGGCGTAGGTCAGCTTGTCGAAGGCGATCACCCGCGTGCGGGGATCCTCCGCCAACACCTGGCGCACGAAGTGGCTCCCGATGAAGCCCGCCGCCCCGGTCACCAGCCACGTGCCCATCACGCTCCCCCCGCGTGCACCGGCTCGCCGACCGGAACGTCGTCCTCGACCAGGTTGGCCCCGCCGGCCGCCACCAGGTTGCTCGCCCGATGCAACGACTCGAACGTCCCCGCATCCGTCCACCAGCCGTCCAGGAACTCGTAGGTCATCGTGCCCTGCTCAATATACGCGTTGTTCACGTCAGTGATCTCGAGTTCGCCGCGGGCCGACGGGTTGAGCGTCCGGATAATGTCGAACACCTGGGCGTCGTACATGTAGATTCCGATGACCGCGTGGTTACTCTTGGGTTCGGCGGGCTTCTCCTCGATCCGCAGGATGCGGTGGCCCTCGACCTCGGCCACGCCGAACCGCTGCGGATCCTCGACCTCCTTGAGCATCAGCTTGGCCCCGCGTCGCTGGCTGAAGAACCTGCCCACCGCTCCGCGAATGTTTTTCTGGATCAGGTTGTCGCCCAGGATGACCACGATCTTGTCCCCGTTGGCGAACCGCTCGGCCAGGCGCAGGGCGTCGGCGATCCCCCCTTCGCCTTCCTGATAGGTGTAGCGCAGATCGTCGAGGCCGAACTGCCGCCCGTTGGCCAGCAGCCGCAGAAAATCACCCGCATGATCCCCCCCGGTCACCAGCAGCACCTCGCGGATGCCCGCGTTCACCAGGCACTCGATCGGGTAGTAGATCATCGGCCGGTCATAAACCGGGAGCAGGTGCTTGTTGGTAATGCGGGTCAGCGGCGCCAGCCGCGTCCCCAGCCCGCCCGCGAGTATTACGCCCTTCATCGATCACCCATCCTTTCTGGACCAGTCGTAGGGAATGGAGCCGTCGTGCGGGTCCAGCCGGTATTCGTCCGGGGTCGCGTAATTGTAGACCTCCGATGGGCAGTTGAGCACCAGGGCCTCACGCTCGCTGATGCACTTGAACCCGTGATAGACCAGGGGCGGGATCTGCAGCAGGATGGGGTTGTGCACGCCCATGAAGAACTCGTTGACCATACCGCGGGTCGGGGAATCCTCACGCGAGTCATAGAGCACGACCTTCATCATCCCCGCGACCACGACAAAGTGGTCCCACTGCAGCCGATGGTAGTGCCATGCCTTGACCACCCCCGGGTACGCCGTCGTCAGGTAGACCTGACCGAAACCCTTGAACAACTCGTCGTCGCTGCGCAGCATCTCCATCAGCCGCCCGCGTTCGTCGCAGAAGACTTTGAGCGGCTTGACGCACGCCTCGTGGATGATGGTCCGCGCCGATCGGGCCGGCGCCGCAGGTGCTTGAGGCATCAACGTCTCTCCTTTGTTCAATCGGCGCGCTCGACCATGCCGGCGTCGATTTCCAGAGCCACCGCCTGCCCCAGTGCTTCGACCTGCAGGACCAGTTGCGTGCCCTGTCCCCATCGCTGGACGATGCCCTCCAGCCCCCTGAACGCCCCGCACGTGACCCGGCAACGCGTGCCGTGGGCCAGAAACGGATACGGCCGCAGGGGGGCTCCCGTGACCAGGGCCCGCCGGATCTGGACCAGGTCCTCCACCAGTCTGGCTTGGTCTTCCACATAAAGGATCTGGGCGACGCGGTTGGTGGTCAGGATGCGATACCGGAGTTCATCGTCGCCGGTGAAAAACAGATAGCCCGGAAACAACGGTACGAGCGAACGGATCCTGCGGCCGCGGGCCACGTGAATGCGATGCAGCATCGGCAGGAAATAGGCGTTCTCCCATTGACACAGCACCTGGGCCAGCGCCTTCTCGTGTCGCGATTTGGTGTGGGCCACCCACCACCGCTGTGCCGGAGGAGCCGGACGAACATCCCCGGGGTGGCAGATCGGTGGATTCTCCTGCAGCTTGAGCATGACCGCGGTCTCCCACTCCCCACACCTGCAATCCCAATCCCGTACCGCCTCGCCTTGGCCCGTTGCCTGATCCGTACCCGGGTACCCGCAGGCCCCGATCCCCCCTTATGCTAGCGGCGCAATTGCCGAAAACCAGCGCATTACATTGTCCATGGAACTCATCGGCTCGTTGTTTAATGGGCTTCACCTGCCGCGATTCGGTGCGGGCTCTGCGGCGGATGGCCGCAGGGCGTCCGGGGAGGGGGACAGGCACTTTTCTGCCTTGGAGCCTTTCTGACGCGACGGTACCGGCATGTCGTCAAGTGGCTGAACCACGTGGAAGGCTTTCACGCCGGCAAAAAAGAGCCTGTCCCCGGACGCTCGGGTCGGCCCCGCTCCCAACGCAAAACGCCGTCCCGAGGGACGGCGTTTGCACCGGCGGCCGACATTATCCGGACAGGCGGTCACCTCCTGGGGACCCGGCAGCGGGATCAGCCGCCCCAGGCCCAGTTGACGCTGAAGCCACCCCAGAATTCGTCCTGAATCGTCCCATCGCTTTCGGCGGTACCGAGGGCATCGTTGTAGTACAGGAAGCCGTTGAGCCCGACGGTTCCCGCCCACGTGGGCAACTGGAGTATCGGGGTCAGATCGTAATCGACGTTCAACGACACCTGTTGGTACGCCATGCGGAGGTGGCCCGGGTTGCTCCGGCCCAGGTAGCGTTTCAGCAGACCGCCGTCCGCCGCCAGGCTGTAGCCCGGCGTGATCGTCAGGTTGTCGATACCCGGGACGGCGAACTCGTGGCTGAAGCCCAACTCCATCCAGACCGCCCCGGCACCGATCCCGAAGTCCTGCGCGAAGTAGAACGTCGGGGAAATGATCGGATCCTCGTTGTCCGGGAACAACCACTGCCACATCCAGGCGTCGTTGTGGGCCAGCTCGAACCACCAGTCCTGGGACTTGTTGTCGTTGTTGTTGCCGCGGGCGCCGTCGCTCCGCAGCAGCTTCGCCAGGTTGGGGAAAGCGTAGAAGGTCATGCCCACGGTCACGTCCGTGTGGATCGGGTCGAAGGCCCGGCTCCACCAGATCACGTAGTCGATTTCCTGGAGATTGTTGCCGCCGGCGTAGGGGTTGATCTTGTCCTGGTCGGCGTACCATTCCCACCAGGTGTCAAAGCCCAGTGTCCCCAGGTCTCCGAGCCCCAGCGCGTTCAGGTCGAAGGACAGGGAGGTGCTTAACTGGTGGTTGAGCTTCTCGCGTCCTTCCTTGGCGTGCTCGGAGAAGTTGATGCCCCGGAAGATGTAGTCCGTGGCCAGTGTATAGGTGAGGCTCAGACTGACCGGGCAAGCCGGTTCCATCTCCTCTTCCTCGGTAACGTCGGTCCGCTCGGCGACGGGGGCCGCAGGCTCGGCCGGTTCCGTGGCCGGCTCGGCCTGAGCCAGGGCGATGGGCCTCGGATCGATTCCCGCGAGCACTCGCGAGGAGTCGGCCAGAACCGTCGAGGCGACGGCGACGGACAGTATCCCCGCGAGGGCGATGCGTATGTGATGCCTGAACACCGGCCAAACCTCCTTTCGAAAGCAAGCGAAGCCTCGCCCCGGCGCCGGATCCTTGTGCCCTGCCCGCCGTGGCGGCCGCTTGCATTCTTTAGCGGCACCCGGCACGCGGCCGGTGGCCGCCCGAAGCCATTACCACCAGCCCGGAGTCAGCAATTGAATCAGGGAGATGATCGAGCGGTTGACAATCTCGCCCCACTTCTCCGCCCAGAAGTTCTCCGGCAGGCAACTGCTGCCCATCAACATGCTGCCCACCGCCAGAACGGACGTGGCCTTCAAAAACACTCGTGCCCTCATCGTCGTCTCCTTTCAGTCTTCTGTAGGTATTGAACGCGTGGTGGTCATCCCGCCTGGTCCGACCAAGCGAAACAGGATCAACCCATTGGCCCGCCGCGTCAGCGGAACCAGAAGTCGGCCCGGCAACTCATCTACCGCCTCATCATCGGCAACCCACGGCCCTTTCCAGCATCCCAAAACGCCCAACTTCCGGTTCCGCCCGGGGTTGGGAGTCGGCCCACACAACCTTACAGGCTCAGCGGCCATTCCGCGGTGACGCCTCCAGGTCGGGCAGGGAGCATGAACCACGGCCGGCCAGTGACCAAAAACCGCGCGCGGACCCAACAATCCGCACCGGGAGCCCGCATTACACATGGCGTGCCAGGAGTCAGCGCCCAGTCAAATCGGCCGCCGTGATAGTCGCTATCTTTTTGTATTTACTATTGTTATGGCTGGCTGGCGTTCCGGTGCGGCGAGCGACCCTCGTGTGACCGCCATGCCCAGAAAGTAAGCGGTGCCCCATTCCGTGCCTTTGCGACGGGCGGCGGCCGTTGGGTCGTGCCCGTTCGGACGGCCGTCGCCCCGCGCCCCGAGCACGTGGGGAGGCGGCGAGACGGCGAGGCAGCGAGGCAGGAGAACACTCCGTACCGCGCCCGTCAGGAAGCGGACCGTGCGTGAGCAAGTTTACTCGGTCCCGAACACGAGCCAGTTCCTCCCAGTTGCGTTCTGCCACCCGGGAAAATGGAGAATGAGGAATGGAAAGAAAACGGGTTCACTCGGTCGAGGGGCGGGCCAAAGCAAGTCCACTTGTTGACGTAAGCATCGCCCCAACCCAATTCGTTGAAGAAGAACCAGGATACGACTGCCCTGCCAAGCTGGCATCTTTGTCCCTCTGTCCCTTTGTGCCTCTGTGCCTCTTGAATCGACCGCCGCGATGCCGCTATACTCCCGCCTCCTATGGTCCCGGCGGAACCGGGATGAGAACCGAAACAGGTGACACAGCATGGGTATTGAGGTTCGTTCCAGCCCCATTCACGGGCTGGGGGTATTTGCCAGGCGGACGTTTCGCAAGGGAACATGGATCGGGCGCTACACGGCCCGGAAGACGAATCGGGACGGCACTTACGTTCTGTGGGTCTACGATGAGGCCCGCAAGCTGGTCAGCGGATACGACGGCTACGGCCGGCTCCGCTATCTCAATCATCACCCGAGACCCAACGGCGAACTGGACGGGCTGGACCTCTACGCCCTGCGGACGATTCGCCCGGGCGAAGAGATCACCATCCACTACGGCGAAGACTGGGCCCATCCCGACGACGTCGACCAGCCCATCGCCGGCTGATCCGGCGGCGGCCCATCACTTGCGCCCGTGCGCCCGGATCAGTCCGTCAATCCCGCGGGGTGACGAGGGGCTGCGAAAGGATGGTTCATGCGGTTTGCAGGGGTTCTTGTTCTGGTGTGGGTGGGCGTTGTGGTTGGCGAAACCGCCGTCCCGGGCACGCGGCCGGCGACTCAAGTGTCGGCATCGGCGCCGGTCGAGGGGGACCGCGAGGTCCTGCTGTTCACCTCGTTTCGCGGCAACGGGGAGGATGGTCTGTACCTCGCGTGGAGCGAGGATGGCTATCACTGGGCGCCGCTCAACGACGACAAGCCGCTGCTGAAGCCGGAAGTCGGCCGCAAGCCGCTGATGCGCGATCCGTGCATCGTCCGCGGGCCGGACGGCACGTTCCACATGGTGTGGACCACTTCGTGGGATGCGCCCCCGGTGATCGGCTACGCCCATAGCCGCGACCTGCGCCACTGGTCGCCTCAGCAGGGCCTGGCGGTCATGGCCCACGAGCCGACGACCCGCAACGTCTGGGCGCCCGAGCTGTTCTATGATGAAGTACGCTCGCGTTTCCTGGTTTTGTGGTCATCCACGATCCCCGGACGGTTCAGCGAGACCGCCCAGGAAGGGGATGATCGCCGCAACCATCGCATCTACTACACGACCACGTCGGCCTTCAAGACGTTCGCTCCGACCCGACTCTTCTACGACGGCGGCTACAACTGCATCGACGCGACGCTCCTGAAGCTGGACGATGGCTACGGCATGGTGATCAAAGACGAGACGCACACGCCGGCGCGCAAGCATCTGCGCATGGCGTTCGCCGACTCGCCCGAGGGCCCGTGGCGCGATCTCACCGAGCCGTTCACCATCTCGTGGGTCGAGGGCCCGTCGGCCATCCGCATCGGGGACTACTGGTACGTCTACTTCGACCACTATGCCGAACCGCACTACTACGGCGCCGTTCGCTCCCGGGATTTCAAGACCTGGGAGGATGTCTCCAGGAAGATGGTTTTTCCTCCCGGCCATCGGCACGGAACGGTGCTGCGCGTCCCGCGCGACCTGATCGAGCCGCTGCGCGGGGAGCAGCCGCCCCAATAGCCCGCGTTTGCATTCTGCCGCCTGGAGGAATCGAGCATGAAGACACGGCTTCTCACTTCTGACTTCTCACTTCTCACTTCCCCCGCGTTGCGAACGGCAATGCTGGGGTTGATTCTGTCGTGCGGCTCGGCGCTTCAGGCCCAGGAAGGCGCCATCCGCTACGTCCACGACCCGGTGATCATCCGGCAGGCCGACATGTATTACGTGTTTTGTTCCGGGCCGGGCGTACCCGTGCGGCGGTCGCGCGACCTGCTGAACTGGGAGCTGATCGGTCGCGTCTTCGACGAGGACGTGCCGCCCTGGGCCAAGGCCGAGATCCCCGGAGCCAACCATGTCTGGGCCCCCGATGTCTCGTTCTTCAACGACCGGTTCCATCTGTATTACTCGGTCTCCACCCTGGGCAGTCAGCGCTCCTGCATCGGGCTGGCCACCAACCGAACGCTCGACCCCGCCAACGCGGCGTTCGCCTGGGTCGATCATGGCAAGGTGCTCGAGTCCTTCCCCGACCGGATGGACTACAACGCCATCGATCCGAACCTGGTGCTCGATGAGCGCGGCGCCCCCTGGCTGCTGTTCGGCTCGTTCTGGACGGGGATCAAGCTGGTGCAGTTGGACGCCGAGACGGCGATGCGCCCCGCGGCGGGGGCGACCATCCATGGGCTGGCGGCCCGGCCGGGCAGCCTGGCCATTGAGGGGGCGTTCCTGGTACGCAAGGGCGAACATTACTACCTCTTCGCGTCCATCGAGCATTGCTGCCGCGGCGTGGCCAGCAACTACCGGGTCATCGTGGGTCGCGCCCGTACGATCACCGGGCCGTACCTCGACTTCAACGGCCGCCCCATGCTCGAAGGCGGAGGGACGCTGGTGCTGGCCGGCTACGGAGAGTGGCGCGGCCCCGGACACCACGGCATGTGGCTCGAACCGGCCGGCGACTTGTTCGTGCACCACATGTACGATGCCCGGGCGAAGGGCATCCCGACCATGCAGATCCGCCCGTTGCGGTGGACCGACGACGGCTGGCCGGTAGTCGGCGAGCCGATCAACAGTGATTCGCTGCCGTCGAAGACACGTCCTCGGCTCAAGCCCGCGGACTTGGCCGGGACTTGGCGGCATACCGTTGACTTCGGGGCGGACGAGTTCATTGAGCTTCTGCCCGACGGGCGAATCAACGCGGCGGCGATCCCTTCCAGGTGGACGTGGGATGGCGAACTGCTCAAACTCCATTGGCCGCGTGCCGGCCGGGAGGACCACTGGGTGGACGCCTGCTTCGTCGCCCCTGACGGCCGCTCCTACGTCGGCCGAAACCAGAACGGCACCGTCATCCGCGGCCTTCGCTACGAGCCGCAATGACGTTGAGGGCCTGACCGATCGCCGCGGCGGTGGTGCCGGGCCACCCGACGCCCACCCGCGTTCGCACTGCATCGTAGCGGCCGCCCCCGTGGCGGCCGGGAGCGCTGCGGCGGCCCGACTCCCGGACGCACTGTTCACCGAGCAGTGGCACACGGCCCGCGTCCGTGACAGAATCGGCAGACGGGC
>CAZEEJ010000208.1:0-9139 GCA_964511155.1 uncultured Planctomycetales bacterium
TGCGCAACGGAGTCAAAAGAACTAGGCGATGAAGATCGCTGCGTAAGGGAGCGGTTCTTCTCAGCAGCAAGCGACCGCTCCCTTACGGTCACGGCTCTGACTGCCCCACGCGCGGGGGATTGCATTCCGGCCCGCAAGCCGGTATCGCTATGGTGTTCCCCGTCGGGACATGAAGCCGAACCCGGGCACCCTGGAGCTTTGGGCAGAACTCGGCACCCAGAGGGAACGCGGCCTCGGAAGGCAGCGGGTGTGAGCCCGCGTCCCCTGTTCCTTGTGAATGGACCATCCATGAAAAACCAACATCTTCCCACACGACGCGTTTTCCTCCAGCAATCCACCCTGATCGCGGCCGGGGTCTGCCTCGGCGGGCGCATCGCCCGGCCCGCCGGCCCATCGCCCAACAACACCCTCGGCATCGCCGTCGTCGGTGTCGCTGGTCGCGGCGCGGCCAACCTCCACGAAGTGGCCCACGAGACCATCGTTGCCATCTGCGACGTGGACGAGAACCGGGCGGCCAAGGCCCGCGAGCAATTTCCCAAGGCGCGGTTTTACCCCGACTATCGGCGGATGCTCGAAGCCCAGGACAAGGACATCGACGCCGTCGTTATCTCCACGCCGGACCACACCCACGCGGTGATCGCCATGGCCGCCCTCAAGGCCGGCAAGCACGTCTACTGCGAAAAGCCCCTGACGCACTCCGTTTGGGAGGCTCGGCAGTTGACCGAGACCGCCGCCCGACTCAAGCGTGTCACCCAGATGGGCAACCAGATCCACGCCGGCAACAACTACCGCCGGGTCGTCGAGCTGGTGCAGCGGGGGGCGATCGGCCCCATCCACGAGGTCCATGTCTGGTGTGGTTCCGTGTGGGCCGGCGGCGAGCGACCCACGGACACGCCGCCCGTCCCCGAGGGCCTGCACTGGGACCTGTGGATCGGTCCCGCACCGCATCGGCCCTACCACCCGGACTACATGCCCGACAAATGGCGCGGCTGGTGGGATTTCGGTGGGGGCGGGCTGGGGGATATGGGCTGCCACTACATGGATCTGGCGCACTGGGCCCTGGATCTCGGGCACGCCCGGGCGGTTGAGGCCGACGGCCCGCCCGTGCACCCGGAGCACGCGCCCGACCGGCTGACCGTGCGCTGGGACCACCCGGCCCGAGGCGAGCGGCCGGCGGTCAGGCTGACCTGGTACGGTCAGGGCCGGCCCGGTGACGTCGCCCGCGGGCAGATCCCCGAATGGGGCGCGGGCGTGCTGTTTGTGGGCGCCCGCGGCATGCTGATCGCCGACTACAACAACCACCAACTGCTGCCCGAAAAGGACTTCGCCGACTTTCAGCGTCCCGACCCCTTCATCCCGGAATCCATCGGCCACCACAAGGAGTGGACCGAGGCCTGCAAAACCGGCGGGCGGACCACGTGCGGCTTCGACTACACCGGGCCGCTCAGCGAGACCGTCCTGCTCGGCAACGTCGCCTACCGTGCCGGCACCCGCATCGAGTGGGATGCCAAGAACCTCAAAACCACCAACGCGCCCGAGGCCGCACAGTATCTCCGACGCCGCTACCGCGAGGGCTGGAGCCTTTAGTTGACCATGCCCGCCGACGTGTTCATTACCGAGGACTTCCTGCTGGAGACCGAGGCCGCCCGGCGGTTGTACCACGCGTTCGCCCGCGACCTGCCGATCATCGACTATCACTGCCACCTTCCGCCCGACCAGGTGGCCCGCGACCACCGCTTCCGCAACCTTGCGGAGATTTGGCTGGGCGGCGATCACTACAAGTGGCGGGCGATGCGGGCCAACGGGGTGCCCGAACGCTACTGCACCGGCGACGCTCCGGACTACGAGAAGTTCGCCCAATGGGCCGAGACCGTGCCCTGCCTCCTGCGCAACCCGCTCTACCACTGGACGCACCTGGAGCTCAAGCGGCCGTTCGGCATCTCTGACCGCCTGCTCAGCCCGCAGACCGCCCAAGGCATCTGGGATGAGTGCAACGCCAAGCTTCAGCGGCCCGAGTTCTCCGCCCGCGGCATCATGCGGCAGATGAACGTCGTCCTGGTCTGTACGACCGACGATCCGACCGATTCATTGGAGCATCATCAGGCCGTCGCGGCCGATGCGTCGTTCAGCATTCGCATGTTGCCCACCTGGCGGCCGGACAAGGGCATGGCCGTCGAGGACGCGCGGGCTTTTAACGCCTGGCTGGACCGGCTGGCCCAGGCCGCCGACGTGGAAATCCGCAACTTTGCCGGCTACCTGGATGCCCTCCGCCGACGGCACGACTTCTTCCACGCCTGCGGCTGCCGCCTGTCCGACCACGGCCTCGACACCGCCTATGCCGACGACTACACGCCCGCCGAGATCGACGCCATTTTCAGCAAGCTGCGGGCCGGCACACCTGTCAGCCCCACCGAGGCCCGCCGGTTCAAGTCCGCGATGCTCTACGAGTTCGGCATCATGGACCATGCCAAAGGTTGGACCCAGCAGTTCCACATCGGCCCCATGCGCAACTGCAACAGCCGCCTCTTCGCCCGCCTGGGCCCCGACACCGGCTTCGACTCCATCGGCGACCTCGAAATCGCCCGCCCCCTGGCCCGACTGCTCGACCGTCTCGACCGCACCGACCAGCTTTGCCGCACCATCCTCTACAACCTCAACCCCCGCGACAACGCCGTCCTGGCGACGATGATCGGCAACTTCCAGGACGGCACCATCCCCGGCAAGCTCCAGTTCGGCAGCGCCTGGTGGTTCCTCGACCAGCTCGACGGCATGACCCAACAGATCGAGACCCTCTCCCAGATGGGCCTGCTCAGCCGCTTTGTCGGCATGTTGACCGACAGCCGCTCCTTCCTCAGCTACACCCGCCACGAGTACTTCCGCCGGCTGCTCTGCAACATCCTGGGCGGCGACATGACCCGCGGCCGGGTCCCCAATGACCTCCAGCTTATCGGAACCCTGGTCCGCGACGTCTGCTACCACAACGCCGCCGGTTACTTCGGCTTCGACCTGCCCGCCGCGGCGGCGGAAGGGGAGGCTGAAGGTTGAAGGCTGAAGGGGGAGGCGAGAGGCGCGCGGGACGGATCCGCGTCATGGCAGGACGCCGAATTTGCGTGATCGTGGGGCGCTGGGTCCGCGTTTATGGCCCAGAAATGGGCTTGCCGCTTCGCGGCGACCGCCAACACGCCCCCTCCGCCTCGCCGGTCCTGAAGCCGCCTCCCCGCCGCCGCGCCAACCTGCTGGCATCCGGCCGTGTCTATGATTAAGGTAAGGCATCTGCCGTACGCAGAATGGGATACGCCGCTCAAACAAAGGAGCCATGCCATGTTGACCCGAGGCAGGCCCTGGAAGATCCTGTGTTACGCCTGTATTACAGTGCTACTGATGGCCGCTGCGGCCCCGACGCTGGCCCAGTCGCGTGTGCGCCGCTCCTCCGGGTCGGCCGCCGCGCGGGCTCCATCACGTAGCTCATACTCTCCGGCCAGGTCCATCAGCTCGCCCAGCCGTAGCCGAGTGAGTTCTCCCAGCCGGATCACCATGCCGAGCCGGAGCTCCTATACTCCCTCTCGATCCGCGTCGTCCTTGCGCTCGGCGTCGCCCATCCGTTCCAGTTCGTCCCTCCGCTCGGCCCCGTCCCGTTCATCGTCGCCCTCGCAGAGTTCCCGGCCGTTGGCCCTGCCGGCACCGACGATGCGTTCGACTCCTTCAGCGATCCCATCCCGAACGATCACGCCCGCTCAAACCGTGAGCCGGTCCCGGCCGACCGTTGTCCCGTCGCGGCCGACCGTCGGCACGCCGAGTCGGACGCCCAGCTCCATCAGCCGGCAGGCCCAGCCGAGTATCGCCCGGCCGACAATCCCGACGCGCACCACCGTGACGCCGCGGCAGCCCACGGGGATCGAGCGTCGCTCGACACCCTCTCCGACCATCACGGCCCGCCCCACGACCCCCAGTCGGCAACCGACGCCCTCGGCACCGACGAGCCGCATCCAGCCCACGCTGCCCAGCCGCCAGACGATCACCCGGCCGCAGGTGACCCCGCAGACGATCACCCGCCAGGCGCAGCCCGGCGTCCAGCCGCCGACGCTGCCCAGGACGCCAGACCGAGAGAGGCAGGTTGAACGCCGGGCCGTCCAGCCTGAGCCTTCCGGCACGGCGCGGTCGGCGACCCCCTACCGCGTGCCGCAGACGACCACCCGGACGCCCCGGGTGTTGTCCAGCGAGCGACTTTCCGTCAACGAGAGCCGCGGGCTGACCACCCCGTCGCGACTGTCCCCCACCCCGGGACGCACCGGCGGACGAGGGCTCACCCCGAGCCCCGTGCAGTCAGCGCGGTTCTTCAACCCGCGAGGGCATTACCCGGTATCGCGGCCCACGTTCGTCAGGCCCTACTGCCCGCCGACCATCTACAGCCACCACCACAGGCACCACTCGCACTACCGGTCGTCCTTCTCCTTTGGCTTCGGGTTCTACAGCAGTTGCCTGGTACCCCCGCCCGTGTACCCGGAGTACTACCCGGTCTACACGCCGCCGGTCGTGTACAGCAGCCCGGTCTACGTGACGCAGCCGGTGGTGGTCGAGACGCCGGTGTATGCCGCCCCGCAGACGGTCTACTACGACCAGCCCGGCTACTATGAGGAGTCGGTCGGTGTCGCCCCGCAACAGTACGCCGCGCCGCAGCAGTACGCGGCTGGGCAGCAATACGCGAGTCCGGATCAGTACGCCGCCCCGCCGCAAGGCGTTGTCCTCCCGGAAGCCCCCGCGCAGGAGGCACCTCAGGCGGCCCCGCCGGCCTATGCTCCGCAGGCGCCGGCCCCGAGTGAGGCGCCCGTCGCGGTGCCCCTGCCGCCCGAGCCCCAGGCCCCGCCGGCCCAGGAGCCTGCAGAATCCCGCCTCGGGACCGAGGAGCTTGAGCGTTTGGTCGTCGCTGGCACGACAAACTTCCGCGAGGGCAAGTACGACGAAGCCGCCGCCAGCTTCCTCCAGGTCGTCAACGACGACGGCAACAACGTCGATGCCCAGCTCGCCTATGCGGTCGCCCGATTCGCCACCGGTGACTACCAGTCGTCGGCCATGGCCATCCGCCGCGGCGTCACGCTGTTCCCCGAGGTGGTCAACTCGCTCTTCGACCTGCGGGACAACTACGGCCAGCAGGAGGACTTCCCCAAGCACGTGCGTTCGCTCGAACAGTGGCTTGGCGAGCACAACGACGATTCCGACGCCGCCCTGGTCCTGGCGTTCATCTACCACTTCACCGGCCACCGCGAGCCGGCCGCCGAAGTGTTCAAGCAGATCAAGGCCCAGGCCGCCGAGGACGATCAGAAGCTCGCCGACGTCTTCCTCAACGCCAAGCCCATCGAGCAGCTCACGGCCCAGGCCACCCAGCCGAGCCCGACCGCCGAAACCGGCTCCGCCCCCGCCACCCAGCCGGCCGGGAAGTGAGCAAGGCGGCGGTGGGGAGGCACAAAGGCAGTAGGCAGTAGGCAGTAGGCAGTGGGCAGTGGGCAGTGGGCAGTAGGCGGAAGGCACAAAGGCACCGGGCGGGGATGACATGCCGCTTCGCGCGGGAAGCGCACGATCCGGCTTGCCGCTTCGCGGCCCAGGGCCGCAAGCCACCGGTGATACACTCCTGGGGCTTCAACTCGTGAACAGGTATTGAATCCTGCACCCCTGGCTTCGTCGATTGTTCGCGGACAAGCCTTCCCCGGCGGCCCCACGTGGTGCTCGGTGACCGCTTGGTCAGGGTGTCAGGCCGAACCAGCGCCGGCTGTCGGAGCCTTTGGACAGCACGGAGATGAGGCAGGGCCGGCCCGGCGCCACGAGATCGGGGCTGAGTTCCAGGTAGAATATACCCATGGTATCCTCGGCGTTGCCCTTGCGGGGCAGGAACAGCAGGCGGCAACGGCCATCCTCGCTATGCCAGGTGTGCCGCTCGCGTGCGAGGTCGAACCGGATGAGTTCGCGGCGGTTGACCGCGAGCACGAAGCCGGCCGTCGTCGGCTGGCTGGCGTATCCCAGGCCGCCGGCGAACTCGAAGCACACGGGGTCCGCGGAGGCGAGCGGTCCTGCCGGTGCGGTCTCCCATTCCACGGCGTTGCCCGGCTGCGTCTGGCGGCAGATGTAGAGCGGCCCCGTCCCGCCGCGATGGTTCATGTAGGCGGCCTCCTGCTCGGCCGCGACGACCAGCCGTGCGAACCCATCAAGCACCGGTCCGGTCGGCAAGCCGGCGGACTCGATTTGTTGCCGCAGCCAGGCCACCGGCATTTCGGCCGAAGCGGCCGGCCGGCCGGCGGCGTGCGCGAGCAACGCCGTCAGCAGCCAATCGCGCTCCGGGCGATCCTGCCCGTCGCCAAACCGCCAGTTGAGACCACAGACCATGACGCAACCCGCACCCAGCCGGGCCTGATACAGCAAAGCCTTGCTGCGGCACAGCGTGTGCAGATCGATCGCGCGCACGAGCACCTGCGGCGCGGCCGGATAGTCGTCGAGAATGTACGCCCGGCTGTCCTCGATCAGGCTGTACCAACCGGCATCACACCAGCCATCCGGCGCCACGCTCCGCGTCAGCGGGTGATCGTACACCACGGTCCCGAGGTTGCTGTCGTGCTGCCCGCCCAGCCACCACGCCGGCTTGAACCGGTTCGCCGTGGCCCGCAGGACGAGGTCAGGGTTCAGGCAGACCAGGCAGGCCCCCCGCGCCGCCGCGTCCAGCGTGCGCAGATCGGGCTCGCCCACCACGTAAACCGCGTCCGCAGTCAACGGCTCTTCGCGAGGTATCGGCCCGGCACCGAAAGACTTCAGGTCCTCAGCCCACTGCGGACTCGCGAAGATGGGTATCACGGTACGCGGCGGATCAATCTGCGCCGGGTAGACGCGCGCGCTCCAGGTATTGCTCCGCCGCAGCGACTTGGCCGACAGCTCGACGTGCAGCTTCATGGACCTGGGGGCATCGACGTCGGGTACCTGGATCACGACCTCGCCGATCGATGCCAGTTCACCCTGTCCGACCTCGGACGCCGGCAGGCTGCCGGTTGCCGCCGGGGCGCCGTCCACCTGCACGGTCCAGCTCAAGACGGCATCGCGCAAGGGCTCCGCCGCGTAGTTCGACAGCAGGAGCCTGATGCGAACCGGTCGCCCGCCGCGGAGATTCGCCGCGAGCCCGTCCTGCAGCACGACCACGTCGTTGTTGAACGGGCGCACCTGTTCGGGCGTGATGCCCTTGGGCTGGAAGTAGTGGTCCACCAGTCCGTTTGTGCCCGTCCAGTATTCCTGGAACAGCCACCATTGGTAGCCTGAGATCCGCGGGTTCTTCCGGAGATCTTCGAGGTTCATTTTGTGCGCGAGGAGGTAAAGCTTTTGCGATTGGCTCGCCCACCGGTCCGCTTCGCCGAGCAGGCCCAGCCTCTCCAGCTTCGGCCCGATGGGCGTCAGCCAGAACGGCTTGAAGTTGTGGGTGAAGGCCTCGGCGACGGAGAGCCGCGGAAAGGTGGTGTAGTTCCCGGTCTCGTGGCAGATCACCGGCTTGAGCGGCTCGCCGGGCACGACGTGCTTGTCCGGCTGGTCCAACGGCAACGCGTGCGGGTTCAACTGCACGGCGTAGAAATCGAGCGTCGGCCGATCGGTCGTGCCGCGCAGGAATCCGGCCGGCGGCAGACCATCGGAGTCGATGACCAGCCGGAGCGAGTCCAGCTCCTTGGCGATCGCATACAACTCGGCAGCCAGCGGAAAGCCGCCCCACATCTCGTTACTCATCGACCAGTCGAAGATTGACGGGTGGTTGCGGAGCCGCCGGATCGCCGCCGCCCACTCACTGCGGTACAGGTCGAGGGCCGGCCCTTTCGCCTTGGCGTAATACTGCTCATAAGCGATGGGGAACTCCGCGGAGACGCACATGCCGACCTCGTCGGCCGCGTCATAGTACTCCGGCGGCAGCATGTGACTGTGGTGCCGCACGTAGTTGAACCCGTACGACTTGATGAGCTTCAACCGTTTGACGTAGAACCCCTTGTCGCACGGCGGGGCCATGGTCTCGGGATAAACCGCGTCATCGCCGTAGCCCCGCAGGAAGAACCTCTTGCTATTTAACAGGAAGTGCCACCCCTCCGTCGTGATCTGCCGGATCCCGAACCGCGTGTCGGTTTCGTCAACGGGCTTGCCGTCCTTGAGCAGCACCACGCGCGCCGTGTACAGGATCGGTTCGTCGGGCGACCAGAGCCGCGCGTCGGGCATATCGACCTGGAAGTGAACGGATTGCTGATCGGCCTCCAGCCCCGTCTGTTGCGTCGCGGCCACCTGGCCCGCGGCATCCACAATCTGCAACCGGCAGGCGTCCGCGCCGCCGGGCGTCCCGGCCAGCTGCATGTCGCAATCGACGCGTGTGGGTTGCACGGTCGTCCTGACGTGCAGGTCCCGGGCCCACGCCGGCCCGCGTGCCTCCAGCCACACGTGTCCCCAGATCCCGCCCCACTCCGTGAACATCGCGTCGATGATGTCGACGCAACCGGTGAGCGCATCGACCTCCCATCGCTGCCTGGAATCCACGCGCAGCGCGATCGTCGCCTCGCTTCCCGGCGTCACCGGCGAACCGATCTCGAATTCAAACGGCGACAGGTAGCCGATGTGCTCGCCCAGGTGCTGCCCGTTCACGTAGACATCCGCGTACCGATGCACGCCCCCGACGCACAGGAACACGCGTCGCCCGCTCCATGCCTCGGGGATGGACAACGTCCGCCGGTACCAGGCCTTGCCGATGTGGTTATGATGCAGCTTGTCGGTCGGTTCCCCGAAGCCCTGAGCATCCCACGCGCCCGGCACCTGGATGCGATCGGCGAAATCCACCTCGCCGTCCGCCCAGCCGGCGCGATCCCCGGCATCCTGCGGGTCGAGTCGAAACTGCCATTCGCCGTCCAGCGACAGCACCGGCCGGGCAGTTGGAAGCCCCGTATCCAGTAACGCGACCGCCGCCAGGCTCACGGCAAAGCTGACCATCATGGCTGGCTCCTCTCATCATGCACGGGCGACCACTGGTCCGGACAGAGACCCCCCCCAACCGTCACCGCCCGGTCTTGCCCTTGGCCGGCTTGCGGGCGGCCATTGCCGATAAACCGGCGATGTATTGCGGGTAGAGCGCCGTTAATCCGTA
>CAZEEJ010000209.1:0-9027 GCA_964511155.1 uncultured Planctomycetales bacterium
GTCTGGTGTTCGACGAAACCGCCCCGCTCGGGGTCGACCTGCACCACTGGAGCTACTACAGCCGGGCCAAGGTCCAGGCCGAGCAGGACCTCTGGGCCAGGCACAAGGCCGGCCGGATCAAACTCACCGTCATCCGCCCGAGTTGGCTTTACGGCCCACGCGACCGGGCCACCATCTTCCGGCTGGCCCGGATGCTCCGCGACGGCAAGGCCAAGATCCTCGGCGACGGCGAGAATCGCCTCAACGTCGTGTACGCCGGCAACGTCGCCGAGGGCACCATCCTCGCCGCCGACGCCGAGCAGGCCGTCGGGCAGGCCTACAACCTCTGCAACGACGGCGTCATGCGGCAGAAGGAATGGATGAACCTGCTCGCCGCCGAGCTGGGTGCCCCGCCCGTCACCCGGCACGTGCCCTACAAGGTCGCCTACAACGTAGCCTTCATCCTCGAATGCATCTGGCACGCCCTGCGGCTCAAGAATCCGCCGATGGTCACGCGCTACGCGGTCTGGCTCATGGGCCGCCGCTGCTTCTTCAGTGCCGAGCGGGCCCGCAACGAACTCGGTTGGGTCTCGACCGTCTCGTACAACGAAGGCGTCAAGAAAACCATCGCCTGGCTGCGCGAACAGGAGAACGGCCGCGGATGAACTCCGGAAAGGATCGAACGGATGCGACCAAGAATCGGCATCACCTGCGGCTATCAGATCGCACGTGCGGACAACGGGTATGAATGGCCCCGGCTGACCCTCGACGCCCGGTTCTGCGACGCGATCTATCGCGCCGGCGGCATCCCGGTGATCCTTCCGCCGGCCCCGGACCCCGCCGATCTCCTCCCCATCCTCGAATCGCTGACCGGCCTCATCCTCACGGGCGGCCCCGACGTGCCCCCGCACCGCTACGGCATGCCCCCGCACCCTGAGACCAAGCCATTCCACCCGCGGCGCGAGGCCACCGACTTCACCGCCGCCGACTTTGCCGACCGCCGCGAGCTGCCCGTCCTGGCCATCTGCTGCGGCATTCAGGAATGGAACGTCCACCGCGGCGGCTCGCTGCATCGCCACCTGCCCGACTGCGACTGGCAGCCCCCGGTCCTCCACCGCGACAACGAACGCTTCGCCGCCCACCCCGTCCGCGTCGCCGAGGGCAGCCTGCTGCACCGCATCGTCGGGGTCAATCCGCTGCCCGTCAACAGTTCCCATCACCAGGGGATCGATCGCCTCGGCGACAACCTCGTCCCCACCGCCTGGTCGGAGGACGGCCTGGTCGAAGCCGTCGAGGACCCCCGCCGACCGTTCTGCCTCGCCGTCCAGTGGCATCCCGAGGACATGCCCGACGACCCCCTCCAGCAGAAGCTCCTCGCCGCCATCGTCGCCGCCGCCCAGCCCCGTCTCCTGTAGTCCTTGGGAACGTGAGAAACCAGGGGCCCGCCGCGTCGCCACAGCCTCGGCAGCCGATCACCGCGCCTCGGCCTTGACGTAGATATGCTCCGGAGCGCGGCGGTAGTAGCGGAGGAGCGCGGGACAGAGCCAGCCTTCGGTCTCTGTCAGCTCAGAGTAGTACCAGTTGCCATCGCCATCGGTCCTTCTCCAGGCCAGCTTGGTGTCATAGCCGGGAAAGGCCGTTGCCGAGAAGGTGAGCCTGAATCCCGCTTCGGCCTGCGGGATGTCCTTAGTCAGCTCGTCCATCATCTCGGGGATACCAGCCACAAACGGTTCTCTGGAAAGCCCCGCGCGTTCATCGTCAAAAACCCACGTACCCGCATGCTTGTACGGCACGATCACGACTATCGCGTTCTGTGAAATACCCAGGCCGCGCGACTGGAACTTGCCGCGGTATAGTGCAATCGAGACAACACTTGCCGCGGCGATCAGAATCAGCCCGCCGACGGCCAGCAGAACAACACGCTTCATCATCCGATCTCCCTGCTGGGTGGTGTCGTGACAGTGCCGCATCCACGCTTCATCACCCTAAGGGCCGGCCGTCACGCCACAGGCGCGCCCGCGTGGCCCGGCCGCCTCACCTGCGAACCGCGTGACGAGCCTCGTATCGCGCAATCTCCTCCTTGAGTTGGTTCACCAGACGCTTGAGAGACTTCATGGACAGCTCCCGCAGACGCTCGTCCGGCTCTACGCCGTTCTGCAGGGCCTGATAACGATCCTCAAGCTCGCTCAGCTTCTGGCGTGTGTTCGCCAGTTCGGTGTCGTTTTGAAGAGTCATAGGATCACCTCAATCACACCCGTGCCTGCCCGCCTCCGATCGAATGCAAAGAACCCGTTGACCAGGTAATCGAACTCCTCGGGCCTCACCAGCGAGATGTCCAGGAAGGGCAGACCCTCCTGAAGTTCCGCCTCGGCCGACTGGTCTTTTAGAATCACAGCGGCCAGCAGCACACAATCCACATCATTCGGTTCCATTATATCGGTCACGAAGCTGCCGTTCAAAACAATCCGCTGGACACCGGCGCGCAGGGCCAGATCCACCATCCATCGAACAGATTCCATCTGCACGCGCCGGCCCTGCCGATCGGCAACCGGACAGCCGCGACAAAGGATTTGAACAAAGAGCTAACAGAGGAAACGGAGACAGCACCTCCGTTTCCTCCGTTTCCTCCTTGTTCAAAACCTCTTCCGCGAGGACGGAGCAAAAGGACGACCGAATAGAGGCGCCAGACGCCATTGAGGTCACTCGCAGCCCCCCTTCCACTGTTGACTTAACGGTCCGTGGGGCAAGGGTATGAAACGCAAGGACGGCAAGCCGCAAAGAGGACACCGGATATCACATCCTGTCTCTTCGCGTCTTTGCGTCTTTGCGTTACAACCTCTTCGTACGACCGGGCAAACCATTGCGCTCGCCGGATGCGGTGAACGGCTACCGAGGTCGTATGTCGGCCTCCTGGGCTGTGGAGAAACTGGCGAGCATTATAATCGCCTCTCTGGGCAGGACGCGGTATACTTGCTCCTGCCAGAGGTGTCCTGCTGACAGGGGTCGATGATGCCCGTCGAAGCCCGATGTACCTGCGGCCAGAAGTACCGGCTCCCGGAGTCGGCCATCGGCCGGCAGGCCCGCTGCCGCAAGTGCGGGGCCGTCTTCAACGTCCCCGGCGACCCGGAACTGCCCCCCCTCCCGCTGGAGCCTGAGCCTCGCCGCAAAGGGGCCACCGCCAAGGCCGGCGCTTCTGCAAAGGAAGAGCCCTACGCATGGCTGGACGAGTTCGCCCGGGTCGAGAGTGGCGCACCCAGGGAGGCAAGCCCCACGCCGCCGGTCGCCACGGGGGGCGACCGCTACGGCTCCCCGGTCGCCGCGGGGGGCGACCGCTACGGCTCCCCGGTCGCCACGGGGGGCGACCGCTACGGACCCGGGCCGGCCGCCCTCTTCGACGATGAGGCCGACGACGCCATCGTTTCCAGCCTCGCCCGCGGGCGTTTCACACGCGACCTGCTGGGCTCGTTCGCGCTGCTGCTCGAGCCGGGCAACGTCATCACCCTGCTGATCATCGCGTTTCTGTACCTCTGGATGGACCTCCTGGCGTACTCCCGCACCCTTGGCCTCATCGGCATGGGCCTGGTGGGCGGCTACCTGTGTGCCTATTACCTGTCCGTGATCGCGGAGACCGCCGGCGGCGAGGACGACCTGCCCAGCGTCAAGGTCACCAACGCGGTGGACGACATACTGCTGCCCCTTTTTCAGGTGATGGTCACCCTACTACTCGTCATGGCCCCCGCCCTGCTGGTCGACATCGGCAGCCGCATTTTCGACTGGGAGGTCTCGTCAACCACGTACCATGCTCTGATGATCATGGGGGCCTTCTTCTGGCCGGCCATGGTGCTCATCGTCGCCATTGGCGGCAGTCTCCGCGGTCTTTGGCCGCATACGATTATCCGCACCGCCCTGGCCGCTCCGCTGGCCTATCTGCTGCTGTGGATCTTCCTGCTGCTCCCCTGGCTCCTGGAATGGGTCACGTACAGCGACCTGATTCCCCCGGCCACCAATGCCCGCGCGGCGTTCGGACTCAGCATCGCCGGCGCCCTGTGGTCGGCCGTCACCTTGACCCTGGCCATGCGGGCCATCGGGCTCTACTACCGCCACTTCAAGCACCGCTTTCCCTGGGCCGCCGAGTAGCCCGTCCACGACCCACCACGATCTTCCGACCGCGATTGGTCAGCCTGAAGTGGACGATCTATAATCCGGCCACAGTGGTGCGGTATACGAGCGCTGCAACCGGAGGATGAGGAACCACGATGAGCGAGCCATTGGCCAGACGCGAGTTTTTGCAACGCCTCGGGGTGGGAACGATTGGGGGCGCTATTGCGCCAGCCATTCTGGCAGCCACATCCCAACTTGAGGCTGCTGAGCCTGCCACAACCGGTCAACCGTCCGTGGGTAGTCAACAAGGTAAAGGAGATCGCAGAATGCCATTCACACTTCCTGATCTGCCGTATGATTTTAACGCCCTGGAGCCCCACATCGACGAGCAGACGATGCGGATCCACCATGGCAAGCACCACAACGCCTATGTCACGAACCTCAATAAGGCGCTGGAAAGCCACCCGGACCTGGCCGCCAAGACGATTGAGGAGCTGATGGCAGATATCAACGGTCTGCCGGCGGACATCAAGACGGCGGTGCGGAACAACGGCGGCGGGCATTACAACCACGCTCTGTTCTGGCCCACCCTGGCCCCTGTGGACACGGGTGGCGGCCAGCCGACCGGCGACCTTGCGGCGGCCATCAAGAATGATCTGGGCGGCTTCGACGCCTTCAAGGACGCTTTCGGCAAGGCGGCGGCGGGTCGTTTCGGCTCCGGCTGGGCGTGGCTCTGCCTCGCACCCAACGGCAAACTCTGCGTCTGTTCGACGCCGAACCAGGACAACCCCCTCATGGCGGGAATTGTCGAATGCCTGGGGCAGCCGATCATCGGGCTGGACGTGTGGGAGCACGCGTACTACCTGAAGTACCAGAACCGTCGGCCCGAGTACGTGGACGCCTGGTGGAACCTCGTGAACTGGACGGTGGCCAACGAGCGCTACGCCAAGGCCCGTGGGTAGACATAACCTCTTGGTCCAATGATGGTTGTGTCCAATGAGCAGGCCCTTGCGGGGCGTGCAGGGACGCGACCGAGACATCCCGGACATCGCCGGTCGGCCCGCTCCGGGGAGAGGAGCGGTTCCGGCCGGCAGCAGGCGAACGGACAAGAGGGGATCTCCCGTGATCCAGCCGGCCCCAGCGCCGGCTGGATCGCTTTGTTTCACAGTCGGGGAGAGGCACGGTGATTGCCGGATCACTTGCTTTGCTCGTGTCTTGCCGGTATGTTACGTGTCTGCCGGTCGTGGTCGCACGGAGCCTGACCGGTGGTTCTTTATGGAGCCCCGAGGGCCGCGCGGCGGACGATCCGCCCAGCCGCAAGAGGCTTATCCGTGCGGCGGCGGGCCAGCGGTCACTGGCTCGCCTGGATGACGACAAGGACGGTGCGAGGACATGGCTGCAACGCTGGATCCCGAGTTGCTGAAGATCCTGGTCTGCCCGGAGACGCATGCTCCGCTGGTCCAGGTGGGCGACTGGCTGTACAGCACGGATGCGGGCACCCGACGCCGCTATCCGATTCGCGACGAGATCCCGATCATGCTGCTCGATGAGTCCGAAGTCGTTGACGAAGCTGAGTTTAACCGAATCATGCAAGAGGTACAGGAGAAGGCCGCGAATGGGTAAGCAGATGACGAGCCAGGGTGCCGCCCGGCAACGCCGGGTGAAGCCGAACCGGACGCGTTTTCCGGAGCGGGCCGGCGCGGATTGGAAGGGGCCGATCGTCGACTACAAAGAGGTCGAGCTGCTGCGGAAGTTCCTGACGGCCAGCAGCAAGATGATGTCGCGCAAGCGTGGCGGCACGAACGCCCGGGAGCAGCGTGACATCCGGCGAGCGATCAAGCGGGCTCGGTTCCTGGCACTGCTGCCGTTCACGGGTACGTGAGCGTGAAGGTCGGGAAGGCGCCAAGAAAGAGACAGTCCGGGGAGCGGCGCGGGCCGCTCGTTCAGCGCCCGTAGCTCAATTGGACAGAGCATCTGGCTTCGGACCAGAGGGTTGTAGGTTCGAGTCCTGCCGGGCGCGCATGACAACCCGGTCCCGGTCCAGGCGGTGTGACGCGATGGCAAGCCCGGTGACAACTTGTGACGTGGCAAGAGGTGGCGGACCGCGAGACGGCGGTGCCGCCCGCGGCTGGTTTGCGTATTCGTGGTTTAGCCGGAGACCGCGTCTTCGGGCCTGAAGCCAGCCGGCCGGATATGGTGTTCAACGCCCCGAGACGCACAGATGTGACGCTCGGGGCTTTTTTGTTGGCCGGAGGATGACCCGCGATGATCGACATCAAACTGATTCGCCAGGACCCGGAACGCTTCAGGCAGGCGGCCCGAAACAAGCGCATCGCCTGCGACGTTGACGACCTGTGCACGGTGGACGACCGGCGCCGCGCGTTGCAGGTGGAGTTCGATGAACTGCGTCACAGGCAGAATGAGATCAGCGGGCAGATCGCGCTCTACAAAAACCCCAAGAGCAAGTGGTATCAGCAGGCCCTGGCCGATGGCCGAACCACCGAGGAGCTTCAAGCGGAGGGCCAGAAGCTGGTCGAACAGGTCGCCGCGATGAAGGCCCGGGCCAAGGAACTGGAAAGCGAGCTGCGTGAGGTCAACGAGCGTTTCGAGGCCCTGCTGCTGACCGTGCCTCAACCGCCGGCCGACGAAGTGCCGCTGGGCCAGGATGACACGCAGAACGTCGAGCTGCGGAAGGTGGGCGAGGTGCCGCAGTTCGAGTTCGAGCCGCGGGATCACGTGACCCTGATGACCGAACTGGGCATGTTGGATCTCGAGCGGGGCGTGAAGCTGGCGGGGACGCGGAACTACGTGCTCCGCGGGGACGGGGTGGCCCTGCACCGGGCAGTCCTGCAACTGGCGGTGGACCTGATGCAGGAGCGGGGGTACACGCAACTTGGCGTGCCGGTGCTCGTGCGGGACGCGATGATGGTGGGCACGGGCTACTTCCCGGGCGGCGAGGAGCAGGCATACCGCTGCGAGCGCGACGGGCTGAGCCTGGTAGGCACCGCGGAGGTACCGCTGACCGCGTACCACGGCGACGAGATTCTCGGTGAGGACGAACTGCCGAAGAAATACTTCGCGCTGAGCACCTGCTTCCGCCGCGAGGCGGGGGCGGCGGGCAAGGATACCTACGGCCTGTACCGCATCCACCTGTTCGAGAAGGTCGAGCAGGTGGTGATTTGTCGCAACGACGAGCAAACCTCGATCGCCCACCATGCGGAGATCCTCGGCAACGCCGAGGAGGTCCTGCGCCGGCTGGAGCTGCCGTACCGCGTGGTCAACGTCTGCACGGGCGACCTGGGTCAGGGGCAGGTACAGAAATTCGACATCGAGACGTGGATGCCCTCGCGCGGCGGATACGGCGAGACGCACTCCGCTTCGCGGTTCTACGAGTACCAGGCCCGCCGGTTGAAACTGCGATTCCGCGACCGCAACCGCAACCTGCACTACTGTCACACATTGAACAACACCGTGATTGCCAGCCCGCGTGTATTGATCGCCCTGGTGGAGAACCACCAGAACGCGGACGGCACGATTCGTATCCCGGCGGCACTTCGCCCGTACCTGGGCGGCCGGGATACACTCGGAGGAACGCAGCCATGATCGTCGTCATGCAGCAAGGATGTACACGGGAGCAGGTGGACCGCGTGGTCCAACTTGTTCGGGAAATGAACCTGACCGACCACGTGATCGTGGGTACGGAGCGCACGGTGGTCGCCGTGATCGGGGACGACCGGTTCAAGGACCGCAGCGTGCTGGAAAGCTGCGCGGGCGTGGACCGGGTGGTACCGATCCTGGCGCCGTACAAGATCGCCAGCCGACAGGCCAAGGCTGAACCGACGGCCATTCCGCTGGGGGGGACTCTCGGCGGAGTTGCCGGCGACAAGCAGATCTGCGTGATCGCCGGCCCGTGCAGCGTTGAGGACCGGGAGATGCTCCTGGACGTAGCCCACGCGGTGAAGGAAGCCGGAGCCACCGCCTTGCGCGGCGGAGCGTTCAAACCGCGGACCAGCCCCTACCAGTTCCAGGGGCTCGGCGAGCGCGGGCTGGAGATCCTCGCCGAGGCCCGCGAGCAGACCGGCCTGGCGATCGTGACGGAGATCATGAGCATCGACCAGGTCGACCTGGTGAGCCGGTACGCGGACGTGCTGCAGATCGGCACGCGGAACATGCACAACTTCAACCTGCTGTGCGCCGTGGGCAGAACGCAGAAGCCGATTCTGCTCAAACGCGGCTGGAGTGCCACGCTGGATGAGTTCCTGCTCGCTGCCGAGTACATCATCAACGCCGGCAACGGCCGGGTGATCCTCTGCGAGCGCGGCATTCGCACGCACGAGCAGTACGTGCGCAACACGCTGGCGCTGGCGATCGTGCCGGCGGTCAAGCGGGAATCGCATCTGCCGATCCTGGTGGATCCCTCGCAGGGCACGGGGCGGGCATACATGGTGCCGGCCATGTGCAAGGCAGCGGTCGCGGCCGGGGCGGACGGGTTACTCATCGAGGTCCACCGCGATCCGGAGCATGCCCTGACCGACGGCGGGCAGTCGATCACGTGCGAGACCTTCGCGGAGCTGATGAAGGAACTCAAGGCGGTCGCCGCGGCGGTGGGACGCGAAGTGTGAGCGGGGATCGGGTCGGGGGACGCACGAGCCGGGGACGCAAGTCCCCGGGTGAGCGTGCGGGTCGCCAACGAGCCCCAAGCGCCAGCGCGGGAGCCGCTTCGCGAGGGTAGCCGCCACGCGAGCCCAGGCATTCACTCCCAGTCGTGCACCGGGATGAACCCGGCGCCTCGCTCTCCTGTGTAGACCCCAATGGCCGACCGGGCGGGGCGTTCGCCGCGAAGGCTACCAGACCCGCCCGGCCCCACTGCGTAGATTCGGCCAGCCCGAACGTGCGGGATGGCTCAGGACCCGGGCCAGGACTTGCATCGGGCCGCGCTTCCGGCAT
>CAZEEJ010000210.1:0-8982 GCA_964511155.1 uncultured Planctomycetales bacterium
CGCCACGAAACCCGCACGCACGCGCAGCACCGGCGACTCATCCGACGTGCTGACCACCATGACCGTCTTGCGTCGGCCTTCGGGGCCCAGGTCCTTGGCGATGAAGTCGTTGACCTCCCGGCCGCGCTCGCCCACCAGCGCGACCACGCAGACATCAGCGTCGGTGTGCCGCGCGATCATGCCGATCAAAACGCTCTTGCCCACGCCGGTGCCCGCGAAAAGGCCCAGCCGCTGGCCCCGGCCCGCGGTGAGCAAAGCGTCAATCGCCCGTATCCCCGTGCCCACCGGCTCCGTGATCCGCGGCCGACTCAGGGCCGGCGGTGCCGTCGTGTAGAGCGGGTAGTGAGCATCGGCGTGCACCGGCGGCCCGTCGTCGATCAGGCGTCCCAAGCCATCGACCACGCGCCCGATCAGGGCCTCGGCGCAAGGCACCACCGTCTCGCCCGGCAAGGTCCGCACCACGTCGCCGCGAGCCACGCCTTGCGTGTCCCTCAGCGGCATCAGGATCGCCTCATCGTCGCGGAAGCCGACCACCTGGGCCTCGACGCAACTGCGGTGAGAGCGCACTTCGCACAGGGTGCCGATGGCGGCGGGCAACCCCTGCACGCGCACGGTCAGCCCGGTGACGTCCACCACCTGCCCGATCAACGCAGGCGTCGTCATCCGCCCAACCAGCTCAATCTCACCCGCAAACGTACTCATCACTCAGTACTCATCACTTCCCCAACCCTTCCGCCAACCGGTCAAGCTGCGTATCGAGGTCGCTGTCCACCATGCCGCTGCCCCATTGCACCCGGCAGCCGCCGGGGGCGATCTCCGCATCCTCGATCACCTCGACGTGGCGGCACAGGTCGCGAGCTTCCAGCAGCGTCGGTGCAAACTGCCGGGCCGCTTCTCCGTCTACCGGGTTCACGCGGATGACCACGTCCGAGCGTCGGCCCATGAGCCGGACGGCTTCGTCCAGGTTGGCCACCACCACCTCGCGGTCGCGCTGACCGACGTGCCGGGCCACCCGGCGGGCGATGGCCAGGGCCAGCTCGATCAAGTCCTGCCTGGCGGCGGCAGCCCAGGCGGCTCGACCGGCCTCGACCTGCGCGATCAGCTCGCCGCACGCCGCCACCAGCGACGCCTGCCGCTCAGCAAACTCGCGGCGGGCCTCTTCGAACGCCTCACGACGCCCGGCCTCGCGACCGGCCTCGCGACCCTCCAGGACGCCTTGCTCATACCCCTGCGTCCGGGCCTTCGCCCGCAGTAGCTCGGCCTCCTGGTCGGCTTGGGCCCGCAACGCCGCCGCCTCCCGACGGGCCTCGCCCACCAGTTGGCGGGCCTCGGCCAGCACATCCGTCAACTGGAACGACCGGCAGCCCACGGCCTCCGCCCGCTGTTCCCCCACCTTGATAATCGTCGAATGCCGACTCAACCGCCGACCTCCAAACGGCTACACCACCACGTCCGTGTCCCCACCACGCCCCTGCAGAATGATCTCGCCCGCATCCTCCAACCGGCGGACCACGTCCACGATCCGCTGCTGCGCCCCCTCCACGTCGCTCAGCCGCACCGGACCCATGTACTCCATCTCCTCCTTGATCAGCACTGCCGCCCGCTCCGACATGTTCGAGAAGATCTTCTCCTTCATGTCGTCGCTCGCCGTCTTCAACGCCAGAGCCAGCTCGTCGTGGGCGATCTCCTTGAGCACCGCCTGGATGCCCTTGTCGTTGACCAGCAGGATGTCCTCGAACACGAACATCAGACGCCGGATTTGTTCGACCAGATCGGGGTCCTCAGCCTCCAGCGTCTCCAGGATGCCCTTCTCCGTCGCCCGGTCGGACAGGTTCAGCATCTCCGCGACCGCCTCGACCCCGCCGACCTTCTGGAACTGCTGCGACACGATGCCCGACAGCCGCTGCTCCAGCCCCTTCTCGACCTCCTGGATCACTTCCGGGTTGGTCTGCTCCATGTTCGCCACGCGGGTCACCACCTCGATCTGCTTGGTCGGCGGCAGCCCGCTGAGAATTTCGCTGCCTTTGCTGGCCGGCAGATGGGCCAGAATCAGGGCGATCGTCTGCGGGTGCTCGTCCTGCATGAACGTCAACAGGTTCTCACTCTCGGCCTTCTGCAGGAAGCTGAACGGCTGCTGATGCACCTGGTGGGCGATCTGCTCCATCACTCGGGCGGCGTCGTCCTTGGGCAGGGCTTTCTCCAGCACCATGCGGGCATAACTCAGCCCCCCCTCGTTGGCGTACTGCTTGGCCAGGGCGACGTTGTAGAACTCCTCGACGATCGCCTGGCTCTTCTCCGGCAGAACCACGCCCAGCGACGCGATCTCCCGCGTGAGCTCCTCGACGGTCTCACGCTCCATGTGACGCATCAGCAGGCCCGCGGTCTCCGGCCCCACCGCCAGCATGAACACCGCCACCTTGGTCATGCCCGCGTAATCTTTCGATTCGCCGTCCCCGGCGGCTGATGATTTCGGCTTCTTGGCCATAACCTCGCCCTACTTCTGATCCGAGTCCATCCAGCGACGCAGGATGCTCACCGTCGTGTCCGGGTCGTCCTTGATCATCTCAACCACCTGCCCGACGACCTCCTGAGTGTGCAGCGTGCGCTCGTCCACTTCCCGCCCGACCAGCAGGGCGCCCGAGATCTCCGCCTCACCCACCGGCTCGTCTCCCACGCTCATCTCCAGGACCTCGTCGGCCTTGCGGCGACCTTTGACGCGGATGAGCTGGCGCGACGGCGGCTCTTCGCCCGGCAGGACCGGCCCCTCGCTCACCCGGCGCACCATCATCAGCATCATGACCAGGCTCACGAACGCCAGTGCGCCCAGGCCCGCCTTCCCGCCGTAGGTCCGCACCAGCGACAACATGCCGTCGCCCGCGCCCGCCTGCATGGCCGCGCCGAACTGAACGGCCGCGTCATCATGGATCCAGGCCACCTTGACCTGATCCTCCTCCCCCCGTCCCAGTCCCAGCACGCCCAGCACCTGGTTGCGGATCTTCACCTCCAGCTCCGTCCGAGCCAGGGTGTCCAGCTCCTCGTCCGTCGGGTCCTTGTCCGCGTTGGCCTTCTTGAAGATCGCCTCCAGGTAGCTCCGCGGGACGTTCACCGAGGCGAAGAGCTTCTGAATCCCATGACGCGGCTTCTCCGTCCGCGTCACCGTCCGGTCCACTCGGCCGTCGAACGTCGTCTTCGTGCGGCTCTTCTCCATGTTCTCCGCGTTGCCGCTCGAACTGATCGCCACAGAGGTGTTCGGGTTGACCCCCGGTTCATCCGCTGACTGACCGCGGGTCATGACCTCGGACTCGGATTCATCCGCCAGCATCACCGGCTTGCCATGCTCCTCCCGGATCACCTGCATGGATTCCTCATCGAGGGCCGCATGAACCGCGACCAGCAGCCCGGGAATGTCGAACAGATCCCGGATCTTGTTGGCGAAGTAGGTCTCCTTCTTCTGCCGGTCCTCCAGGTCGCTGAAGGCCATCGTGTCTTCCGGGCTCGGAACCGCGTACGATCGGCCTGTGGTCATGTCCGCAACCCGCACCTTGGTCACGTCCAGCCCGCCCACCGCCGCACTGACCATGTTCGCCATCGCGAACACCCGCTCGCGGCTCAACTGCACGCCCGCCGCCGGCTTCACGAATACGCTCGCCGTCGGAACCACCGGCGGCTGACCGATCGTTCGTTTCACCGTCCGATCCAGAAAGACCCGGGCATCCTCGATCCCCTCAAAACCCTGGAGCGTCCGAGCCAGCTCGTTGCCCAAAGCGACGCCTCGCAGCCAGTCCTTCTCCGTCAGGTCCTGCCACGGGCTCATGTTCTTTTCAATCAGCCGGGTGAAACCCAGGCTGATGTCCCGAGGTAGCACCTGGGCCTGGGCGAGCTGGGCACGCAGTTGATACTCCTGGTCGGCAGGCACCAGCAGGACGCCGTTCTCCGACTTGTGCGCGATCCCCATCGCCTCCAGCCGTTGGCGGATCGGGGCGACCTCCTCCGCGGACATCGGCTGATCGAGCAGCGGCACCATCACCGCGCTGCCCGCCCAGTTGAACAGCCACAGCAGGGCCAGCACGATCAGCCCGGCACACGACCCGATGGCCAGCCGCTGCGAAGCGGTCAGCCCCTTCAGATGGTTCTGCGTCTGAACGAAGAGTTTTCTAAGGAATTCCATTTCCTGCACTCTCCATACGTTGACCTGTTACTCCCGATCCTCCAACCCAGGGATAACCGGCCCGTCAGCGGTCGCCCCCAAGCCCAGGGATAACCGGCCCGCCAGCAATCACTCGCATCACCAGGACAACCTCTGCCGGGCCGGTTATCCCTGGGCTTCCCCGACCTCCGATCCCCGCCCCCCGCCCTCACCCGGGGACTTGCGTCCCCGGCTCGTGTGCTCCCCGACCCCGCGTCACACCCGCATCTGCTGAATCTCTTGATACGCCTCCACCAGCTTGTTGCGCATCTCCATCAACATGCTGAACGCCACGTCAGCCTTGCGGACGGCGCTGAACACCTCCGCCAGGTTGGTCGTCTCACCCGTCGCCACCTTCTCCACGCCCTGGGCCGCTTCCTGTTGCAGCCGGTTGACCTCGTTGAGGCTGTCCAGCAGGACGTCGTTGAATGTCTTGCCCGCCGACGTGCCCGGAGCCCCCGCCGCACCCGGCTGATTCACCGGAGATACCGGGCCCGCCCCCACGCCGTGAATGCTTAATGGATCAGGCATACCGTGCCGTCCTCCTCAAATCACCACCCGCACTACGCCAGCAATCGCAGCGTCGAGGAAATCATGTCCTTCGTCGCTTCCATGGCCGTCACGTTCGCCTCGTACGCCCGCGAGGCCAGCATCGCGTTCACCATCTCCGTCGCATGGTCCACATTCGGATGCTCCACGTAGCCGCGTTGCGGTCCCGATCGGATCGCGTCCGGATGTTCGGGCATGTAGACCATCGGCCCACGGCTCGGATCCTCGACCACCCGTGCGACATGCACGCCCGCTCCGCCCCGCCCATCGCCCGCGGTGAACAGAGCCATCCGCCGCTTGTACGGCCCCGGCCGGCCGTCCGCCCGGCTGGTCGCCTGGGCGTTAGCAATGTTGCCCGCGATCGTGTCCAGCCGAATCCGCTGAGCAACCAGACCTGATGTACTGACGTCAAGAGTACCAAACATGGTCAATTCTCACTTCTCACTTCTCACTTCTCACTTTCCCTACCCCATCCTTCCTCGTATCGCCTTCAGCAGCCCGTCGAACCGCGAGCGCAGCAACTCGGTGGCCGTCTGGTGCATCATGGTGTTCTCCGCCATCATGGCCATCTGCCGTTCGATTCGAGCGTTGGTGTCGTCGTGGAACAGCAGATTGTCCGGCGGCGTTTCGCTCGGTTGCACGATCAGCCGGCCTTGAGCGTCCTGCCGGAACTGAGCGCTGGCCGGCAGCCGAAACTCCGCCGCCCCCGTTCCCGCGCGGTCCTGCAGCACCGACCTCGTCCGTTTGCCATCGTCCAGCGCGGTCCGCAATGCTTTCTGGAACGCGCCGGTGTCCAGTTGCTTCGTGCGGTAGCCCGGCGTGTCAACATTGGCGATGTTCTCCGCCAACATGCGTTGCCGCGCCTCGGTGAAGGCGAGCACCTTCTCCAGGGCGGGCACCGTGCCACTGTTGACCACATCAGCGAAGAACATGCCTTACCTCTTCAATGCAACCCGGCCCGGGCAAAGAGCCGCGGGCTTCAGCCAACGGGCCGCGGGCTTTTAGCCAACGGGCCGCGGGCTTTTAGCCAACGAGCCGCGGGCTTTTAGCCCGCGCGGCCCTTCGGTCGCGGTCAACGCCAGTCCCGTGTGCAGCCCGCGCGCGGGCTGATGCCGGCCGCTCGGTCCGCACCACCCACTCACCCTGCAAGCCGAGTACCAAACCACCCATTTTCACATCCCGCCCCACCACGCCCGACAATATCGGTCCCCCGCCGGCCATTTGTGCGCCCCCGCGCAAATCCTGCGCTTCGCGCTCCCTCTCCCCCCCTTCACCCGGGGACTTGCGTCCCCGGCTCGTGTGTCCCCCGACCCCCGATCCCTACTCAGCACTCATCACTCAGCACTCAGTACTCATCACTCAGCACTCAGCACTCCCACCTACCCCGTCAGCTTATACGCCGACGCCTGCGCCTGGGCCTCTTCCCGCCACTGCTTGAGTTTCAGCCCCAGCGTGCGCACGCCGATGCCCAGCATCGCCGCCGTCTTCGCCCGATGACCGCTGCACTCGCGCAGCGTCTTCTCGATCAACTGCCGTTCCATGTCTTCCATCAGGTGTCCGGAGCGCAGCTCCCGGTCGAGTGTCTCCGCTCGGCGAAGGCCGCTGAGCCACGGCGCCACGATCGGGGCGGTCAACACCCCGTCCAGGACCAGCACCGACGCCCGCTCGCAGAGGTTCTCCAGCTCGCGGATGTTGCCCGGCCAGTCGTATTCGCACAGCGCGTGCATCGCCTGGTCCTGCACCCGAAGCTTCGGCCGCCCGGCTCGCGTCGCCGCCCGCGTCAGGAAGTAGTCCACCAGCACCGGCACGTCCTCGCGCCGCTCACGCAGCGGTGGGACCACCACCGGCAACACGCTCAGCCGAAAATACAGGTCCTCGCGAAACCGCTTGCGGGCCACCCAGTCCGCCAGCCCGCGGTTCGTCGTGGCGATCACCCGCACGTCGACGCGACGGGTGATACTGCTGCCCACCCGCTCAAACTGCCGCTCCTGCAGGACGCGCAGCAGCTTGGCCTGCAACCCCAGAGGGATCTCGCTGACCTCGTCGAGCAGGAGCGTACCCCCGTCCGCCAGCTCGAATCGGCCCTTGCGCATCCGGTCCGCCCCGGTGAACGCCCCGCGTTCATGCCCGAACAACTCGCTCTCCAGCAGGTTGCCCGACAGGGCGGCGCAGTTCAGACAGAGCATCGGCCGCTCGGCCCGCGGCGATGCCGAGTGAATCGCCCGGGCGAGCAGCTCCTTGCCCGTGCCCGACTCGCCTTGCACCAGAACCGTGTTGCCGCTCGGAGCGATGCGGTTGATCGTCTCGCGAAGCACCCGCATGGCCGCCGACTCGCCCACCATGGCTCGCGGGTCGCCGTCCGTCAGCGACCGCCGCAGGGCCTCGTTCTCCGAACGCAGGGCGGCGTTCTGGATCGCCCGGTCGACCACCAGGCAGAGCTGGTCCGCGTCGAAGGGCTTCTGCACGTAGTCGAACGCCCCCAGCTTCATCGCTTGGACCGCGCTGTCCACCGTCCCGAACGCGGTCATCAGGATCACCGACGCCTCGCACCCCGCCGCTCGCAGCTCCCGCAGCAGGCTGACGCCGTCCATCCCCGGCATCTTGAGGTCGGTCAGAACGCAGTCGTATCCGCCCGCCTTGACGACCGCCAGGGCCGCGACCGGGTCCGCGAACGTCGACACCACGTGGTCATCGCGCGTCAGGGTCTCCCCCACGGACTCGCGCAGCATCTCGTTGTCGTCCACCACACAGATTCGGCCCATCAGTCAACCTCCTGCACACAGCCCCTCACTCCCCCTCGCCCACCACACATCACTCCGCACTCATCACTCATCACTCAGTACTCAGTACTCATCACTCCCCGCCCGCGGCAGCCGCAACGAGAACATTGCCCCGCCCTCCGGCCGGTTGCCCGCCCGTACGTTTCCGCCCAGGCTCTCGGCAATCTGATGCACGATGGCCAGCCCCAGACCCGTGCCCGTGTCTTTGGTCGTGAAGAATGGATTGAAGATACGGTCCAGCATCTCCCCGGCGATGCCCGGCCCATTGTCGCTGACCGTCAGCACGACATAACCCTGCACGGTTTCGTTACCGTCGACCTCTGCCACCGCTGAATCCGACGGGCCGGCTCCCCGCGTCTTCGAGGAGGTGCGAGAAGTACGTGGCGTATCTGAGCCGCGCCCGTAAGGGAGCGGTTCTTCCCGATAGCGCGTAACCGCTCCCTTACGGTCGCGGCTCTGATTACGGTCGCGGCTCTGATTACGGTCGCGGCTCTGCTTGACATTCTCACCACTCGTTTCGGACACCGCGACCCACACCCACGGCGTACCCGTGCCCTGGCAGGCCGCATCGAACGCATTGATCAGCAAATTGAGCAGCGCCCGCTGCAAGAGCACGCCGTCGGTCACCAGCGTCACGGTCGGCACGTCCATGGAAACCTCGACCTGCCGCGCTTCATCCCGCCCGCGAGCCAGCTCGATCGTCTCGCGTACCAGGTGCTCCAGCACCACCGGCCCGGGCACCGGCGCACGCGGCCGACCGAACTCCAGAATGTCCGTCACCAGCGCTTCCAGCGTGCTGACCCCTTTGATGATCTTGCGGACGACCTGCACTTGGGCCGGGCGGTCGTCCAGGTCGCGCTCCAGCAGGTTGGCGAACAGGCGGATGCCCGCCAGCGGGTTGCGGATCTCGTGGGCCATGCCCGCCGCCAGTTCCCCCAGCGCCGCCAGACGCTCCCGCCGCCGCAGTTGCCGGCTCTTGCCCGCCAGTTCCTCCCGCAGTCGCACCACTTCGCCGCCCAGCTTCTCGTGCGATTGCTTGAGCTGTTCGGTCACCGCGTTGTACGCGTCGATGATCGCCCCCAGCTCACGTTCACGCTGGGTCAGAGCCGCCGGTACGGTCGGTCGCTTGCGTTCGGTTGCCAGTGTGGTCATGAATCCGTCCAATCCATGCCCGAGGCCTGGGCATAGGCGGCCGCGGCGTAGGCGGCCCCCGCCTGTCGGCCGGCCTTCAGCGTCTGCATCGCCTCTCCCGTCGAACTCCGGCGCGCTGCCAGCAACTGCGAATCCGCCTGGTCCATCGCCAGAATCTGGCTCAACAGCCCGTTGACCTCGGTGACCAGGTGATCGACGCGCTCGGCCTCATCCGCCGACATCATCGACCGCCACCGCACCCACTCCTGCTGATACGGCTTCAGCCGCGCCGCCAGCAGCTCCAGGCGGTCAATCATCTGCTGCCGCTCGGCCAGC
>CAZEEJ010000211.1:0-8795 GCA_964511155.1 uncultured Planctomycetales bacterium
CAGTACAGCAACGCCCGCGGCAGGTGAAACGGATCCTTGACCGGCCGGGCGACCACCGTGCTCATCGGCCTCCCCCGGCGATCCAGCTTCTGCGTCCATTCGCCGTGCCCGGGCACCGGGTAGTGGGCGTAGCTGTACGTGCGCACACGTTCGTGCCAGTCGAGGCACCACCGCTCGCCGCTGTGCTCGTAGGCGAGCAGCGTGGCGTAGAGGGCCTCGGTGTGCGGCCACCAGAGCTTCGTGTCGTGAAACGGCCAGGCGACGTCGGCCCGACCCTCAGCATCCACCGCCAGGAACAGCCCGCCGCATTCGGCATCCCAGCCGATCTTCAAATGGCGGCGTATCGATTGCACTGCCCGGTCGATCGTCGCCCGGTCGTCCGCGGGCCGGGCGATATGCATCTGGAACCACATCGACTCGATCGCGTGGCCCGGCAGGACAACCATGCCCTCCGGCGGGTCCACTTCGCGGCCGTCGCGATGCACCCACTCGAGCAGCAGGCCCCGCTCGGGCCGCAGAAACGTGTTCATCACCCGGCGATGATGGCTGTCGGCGGCGTCCCGCACGCGCTCGTCGCCGCTCGCCTCGGCCAGCTCGTGGTAGACCAGCGATGAGAGCATGCTGACGCCGTGGTTGAGCCGGCCGGAGGGGATCGGGTACGGCCAGGCCGGCAGCGGGTCGTCCTCATGCAGCGAGCGCTCCGCCGCCTCGAACGTGCGCATCGCCAGATCCAGCACGGCCGGCTCACGCGTCGCCCGCCACAGTTCGACCAGCCCGTACATGGCGAAGCCGTCGACGTAGATGCTCTCGTAGCCGCGTTGCAGACGACCGTCGCCGTCCAGGAGCAGTGGCCAGTGCCCGTCAGGCAGCGGACCGTGGGCGGTCACGAAATCGTAGATGCCGCGGGCAATATCCAGCCATTCGCTCCGCCGCTCGACGGCGTTGTACAACTTGCTGAAGACCCACACCGCCCGCCACTGCGACCAGTTCCAGCGGTCACGGCTGACGACCCGCCCGTCATCACCAATACAGGTGTTGATACCCCCGTTCCCGTCGATCGCGTGCCGGGTCCAGAACGGGATCACGTCCTCCAGCAGCGTCGCGCGATACTGTTCCGCCAGCCTGCAAAAATCCATGACCACACCTCGCCCGTCTTGCACCACCCGGCATGCCTGCCACGTACTACACCGGCGAGACGCGGCTCGACCGAGCTCGCCGAGGTCCGGTGCCACACCGCTGGCGGCCGCCGTGTGTGACACCGTTGGCCGTCACCGTGTGCCACTGCTCTTTGAGCAGTGCCATCGCGTGCGGATCTCCGATAACCCACTCGCTTTCACTCGAGGTTCGTTTCCAAGCCCCGACCCCCGACCTCCAATCCGTGTCACTGCTCTCACCACAGTCTACCGCCCGCCAACGCATCCGGTCCAGCGGGCGCCTTCACCGCATCGGCCGCGGCCACGCACGCGAAGGCTCCGTCTCCCATTACGATGACCTTTGTGTCTTCGTGCCTTGATGGTCCCAGGAGGATCCCGCGATGGCTTGGCGTTGACACGATCGAATGCCAGGCTTAGGCTCCGACTCGATCGGCGATCTCGTCCCTGTTGCGGTCTATCCTGTTTTCGTCATCGGCCTCCGGCGGAGAACTGCGATGCACCTACGAATCGGCATTGTGCTGGCCCTCACGCTCAGTGGGCCTCTCCTGGCCGCCGACCTCGAAAACAAGTATCTGCGGCTGACCTGCGATGCCGACCGCCCGGCACTTCCGCTGCAACTGCAGCACCGCCAGGCCCATGCGGTGCTCTCGCTCGCAACCGTTGCGCCGGACTTTGAGTTTGAAGGCGGTTCGATTGGAGGGACCCTCGAACCGAGCAGACTCGAGGTCCACCAGGAGGGCAACGGCGCCAGGCTTGTTCTCGAGTACCCGCCCCAGCGTTTTCGCGAGTGCGAACTCGACATCCGCGTGGTGTTCACCATCCCGCACGATCTCCCGATTGTCCGCAAACAGGCGGAGCTCTCCGTGCGCGGCCCGGCTCACGCGGAACTGATGCTGAAACACGTCCTGCTGCTCGATGAGCCGTTCGAGGAGCATATCACCTATCAGATGGCTGGCTGGCAGAGCTACCCGGTCTTCGGCGAGCGGTTTTTCTTCGGCATCGAGTTCCCCGTCGCGCAAGCCGCCGCAGCGGAAGGTCGGGTGCGACTCCGGCACGCGCCCGGACGGGTGATCAGGCCGCCGGAGGTCTATCAATCACACCACGCGGTGATTGGTGTGTGCCCCGAGGGTCGCGTACGCGAGACGTTCGAGAACCACATCTCGTCGTTTCGTCCCATCGCCGACCAGGTGCACTTCAACTACAACAGTTGGTGGACCTCGCCCGTCCCGTTCAGCGAATCCGATATCGTCACGTTGATCGAGACCTTCGACGAGAAGCTCTACCAGGCCCACGGCGTGTCCTTCGATTCATTCACCCTCGACATGGGCTGGTCGAGCCGCCACGGCATCTGGGTCATCAATGACCGGTTGTTCCCGAAGGGCTTCTCACTGCTGAACGCCAGACTGGCCAGGCAACAGGCGCAACTGGGATTGTGGTGGTCGCCCAGCAACCACTACTCGCCCGCCTCGTTCGACAACACCTGGGCGGCCGACCAGGGCTACGAGACCATCTCGGTCCCACGGGCCAATCTGCCCCCCGCGGTGTTCACCTGCCTGGCACGGGGCACACGCTATCAGCGGGAAACGGCGCGGAATCTTGCCGGCATCGCCCGGGACTCTCGTCTGGGCCAGATGAAGTTCGACGGCTACCGGCCGGAATGCCCGGTGGACGCGCACGGGCACCAGCCGGGCGAATTGTCGCGCGAGGCCATCGCCCTGGGCTTGATTGATGTCCTCAACGCTCTGCGCGAAGTTAACCCGAACCTGTGGATGGAGACCACCTGCTTCGGATACGACGCCAGCCCCTGGTGGCTCCAGTACGCCACGTCGGTGATCGGCCCGTACGGCGATGACGCGCCGTAC
The DNA here is from genome assembly GCA_964511155.1 of uncultured Planctomycetales bacterium. Classification (GTDB taxonomy): domain Bacteria; phylum Planctomycetota; class Phycisphaerae; order UBA1845; family PWPN01; genus JAAYDF01. The sequence goes on from CAZEEJ010000211.1 coordinate 3,017, forward strand.
GGGGCGGTGCCCGCGCCCGTATACCGCGAGAGTTACACCACGTCGCGGGACTTCTTCAACCTGCACGGCTCCGTGACGCCGGTGCCGATTGCCGCCCAGGAAGTGCTCGGCATCATCCATCAAACCGCCGAACCCATGTACAACGACGCGGTCACCGCGGTCATGCGCGGGCATCAGTTCATCAGTCTATACCTGAACCCGCGGTACATGGGCGCACAGGATTACGCGTTTCTGGCCGACCTGATGCGCTGGACGCGGGCCAACGCGGCCCTGCTGGCCCGCACGAAAGTGATTTGGCCCGCGACGTGGAAGAAGCAAGGCCCCGCCCCCTTCCACGACCTCAAGAACATGCCCCGTGAGAGCTACGGCTACGCCCACTGGCGCGAGGGCCAAGGCCTGCTCTGCGTGCGCAACCCGTGGATCGCCATGGAAGAAGTCGAGATTGCCCTTGACGAAGCGACATTCGGCATGCCGGCCGATGAGCCCGGGACGTTCGCAGCGCTTGAAATCTACCCGACCCGGCGCTGCCTGGCCAAAGGCCTGCAGGTGGGCGGCACGCTGCCCCTGCGCATGGCTCCCTACGAGGCCAGGGTGATCCAATTCGTGCCGGACTCGGAACAGGTGCGGATCGGTCCCGACCCCCGCGACGAGGTCCTCGAAAGCGCGAAAGTCGGGCGGAGTTCGACCGGCCGGCTGGAGATCACCACTCAATCCCCGAACATCAGTCCACTGGGCGATGGCTATACGGTCGTGTCCCGCCCCGTCGTGGTGCATTGGCAATCGCAAATCGAGGGCACATCCAAGTCAGCCGACTGGCAGTTGTACTGGCTCGTCGAATCCCTTCCGCCCGGAAACGTGTCCGGCGAAGTCGACATACTGATCAACGGCCGGCCGACAGTGCCGCAGATCATCGACTCACAGACCGGCTGGACAGCCTCCCAGCCGAGCCTCAAGCAGAACACCTGGAGGTGGTACACGGTGCCGCTGCCGAAGGGGGCGTGGAAAGCACGGGCGAGTATCGAGACGCCGGGCCCGGAGGTTCGCGTGTCGGCCTGGCTGCTGTACGGCGCGGATGCGCCCGGCAACGGCGATCCGAGCGTGGAGGCCGCGGTCCCCTCACCGCACCTGCCACTCGCGCCGGACCGCCGGATCTGGGCGTCGCACCAAGTCATCGCCCCGCAGCCGGTGACCGGTCTGCCCATGCGACGGGAAACCCGAAGCGCGCGGATTGAGCGCATCAATGGCATCTACCTCGATCGCCTCGAGCCCGTTTCATCCACACAGGGTTGGGGAGTGCTGCGGCGAAACCAGAGCGTCTGGGATAGGCCGCTGCACATCGGGGACCGCAGGTTCGCCCGCGGCCTGGGCACGCATGCCCCTTCACGCATCGTCTACCGGCTCGACGGGCGTTACGGGACCCTCCACGGCTACGCCGGCCAAAACGCCGCCGTCAACGGCACGATCAGCATGGAGATTCACCTGGACGGCGTGAAGGTCTGGGAGTCGGGCCGGTTGACCCGTGAGGACCAGGCCAAGCCGTTCTCCATCCCCCTTGGCCGGGCGACGGAACTCACCCTAATCGTCACCGACGGGGGCGATACGCTCCATGGCGACCACGCCGACTGGGCCGACGTCTGGCTGGAACGGAACTGATTGCCCCTGCGATTCCAGGACGCGGTGCTATTCGGCGACGTACCGATACATGAATCGCCCGTCGGGAGCCGTGTCGCCGCTGACCCAGAAGTCGATGATCTCGCCGACGTGCTGGACGTTGTCAGCCCACTTGAAGTTCAGCGAGGCGGCGGTCTTTCTCTCCGGCAGGCCCAGTGCCGCCCGCGGAATCGACAGGACCAGCTCCGGCCCCTCCACGCGGAAGCTGATCCGTGCGACCTTCTCCCATGTCCAGCCGCCCGCATGCTTCTCCAGCCAAGCCGTCGTTTCGTTCTCAACCTCGCGGTTCACGATGAAATCGTAGCCTTCCCAGCCGGTGGCCGGGTTCTGGTCAACATCCAACAGCAGCCACATCCAGTGGCGATCGGTGTGCGGCGTGATCGGCTCGCAAGTGCGAACGTGGAAGCTGATCGTCTGGGCGTCTCTGGCAACCTTGCAGGCGACCAGATCATTACGGCCCGTGCGATTGGCGTAGTGCAGGCCGGCCGCCCCCTCGAAATCGCGTGGCAGCGTGTCGTTGACGTGATCGCGAAACTCCGGACCAACGTCTCGCCACTGCTCGAACCCGCCGTCCGTGCGGATCGACGTCGGCGCCGACGCCCGCGGCAAGGCCGGTGCCCCTTTGTAACGCCGGATGTTGGCGACAAGCTGCCAGTAGTAGTTGTCCCCGTGGCCGCCCTTCATGGGCTCAATGTCGCGACTCAGCTCCTGGCTGAACTGGTCGACGAACACGATGGGCCCGTCGGGACGACCCCATCGGCCGGCAATCCACTCATTCCAACCGGTCACCATGGTGAACGGCGCCTGCATGGCCAGGGCCCGCTCCCATTGCTCCTGGGCGTTATGCCCGTGGAGGACGGCGCCCGGCGAGGTGTCGATTTTGCCGTCACGAAAGCTGCGGCCGCGGGCGTTCCCGTCGCTCATGTTGGTGACTTTCCCATCGCTCACGCGGAGATTCTGGGCCACCGAGACGTTGATCTGCTCCGGCTTATCCGGGTCGTCCGTGTAGCCGTAGACTTGCGGATAGGCAGCCTCCCAGTGCCAGGCGTAGGGCGTATTGATCTGTTCGAACGGCCAGTGCGCACGGCGGAGGGTGAAAAACCGGCGGAGTTCGTCGCTGGCCTGGTCGGGATCGCAGATCAGCAGCGGCTTGCCCTGCCAGCGAAACCACAGCTCGGGAAACAAGCCCGGCTGGTACAGTTCCTCGTAGATTCGTTGAGCGGTCTCACCCGCCTTGGTATTGACCATGAAGGCGATCTGCGGGGTCGCGCCGCCATCGCGACGCACCTCGCGGAACACACGGCACAGCTCCATGTAGACGTCGCGGTAGGTGATCGCGTTGGTGGTGTCGAAGATCAGCGTGTCGATCCCCGCGTCGGCCAGCGCGTGAGCGTGGCGGCGAAGGACCCAGGGATCGGTGCTGAGATAGTAGCCGTACAACGGCTCGCCCCAGTAGTGCGATCTGCCGATCGAGCCCCACAGGGGCGAGTTGGGCTTCTTGAGGGCGTCCGGATCCGCCGCCAGAATGCGCGAGACATCGTAAGGCCCCTCGTGATGGGGGCTGCGGTTGGTCCGCTCGTTGAGCCACAGGAAGTAGAAGATCCCGACAAAGCGGTCCGGGCGAGGCGAGCCCACCTCACCATGCAACGGCAGCCGGCGGTTCAGCGCATCCGTCGCCGGCCAAGGCACACCGGCGAGAGGAGCTGCCGCCTGATCCGTGGCCTGGGCCGCCGCCAGCCCGCACAAAAGACCCACACACCACACGGAACGCAAACCGCCCATCTTCGTCCTCCCTGCGTTAGCGCGCGACCGGCCAAGCACCTCCTTAAGCGCTTGAGTTTGGCCGAGCGCTCGCATTGTCCCGTCGCCTCGCCGCCACCGCAAGCTCATATCCACATTCCGCCTGATCATGGGTGCGTGACCGTTTGGGCGGCTTCTTGAACTCGGCTGGACAAGGCTGTTCCGTACCGCGCCCGTAAGGAAGCGGACCTCGTGTGCATGGCGTTCTCGCGCAAAGTCCGCTCCCTTACGGTCGCGGTACGGAACTGCTGACCCACCGGTGCCTGTTCGCTGAATCCCTTGCGGGATCAGGGGGCGGAGGAGAGGTCGCGGATGCGGACGCGGCGGAACATGACCAGGTTTTCGTGGTCCTGCAGGCCGACGAAACCCTGGCGGAGGCGGGTCTTCATGATGGGTACATCGTCGGCGTTGAAGTCCTGGACGATGCGGCCGTTGAGGCGAACGGTGACCTTCGAGCCGCGGCAGGCGATTTCGAGGTCGTTCCATTCGTCGGGCGAACGGCTGGCGTCCTCGGTCGGCGGCTGCACGCCGTAGATCGCACCGGCGGTGTTGAAGCGGTCGAGTTCGCCTGGCGGGCCGCTCATCAACTGGACCTCGAAACCGAGACTGGAGGCGCGGGCATCCAGCGGTGCCCAGACGAATACCCCGCTGTTACCGCCCGCCTCGAGCTGATACTCCAGGCGAAGAATGAACGAGCTGTAACGCTGCTGAGAGCGCAGCCAGGGATGGGGCGCGGAGCCGCGCTGGCAGATGATGGCCCCATCCTGCACGCACCATCGGTGCCAGTTGGGCAGCAGCGTGCTCCAGCCATCCAAGGAACGCCCGTCGAAAAGCGACACCCAGCCCTCGGCGCGTTCCTCGGGCGAAAGCCCGTCGCTTGACGCGGCGGGCTCCGTGGCCTCGCCGGCGGGGCCTGGCCCGGCACAGGCCGGTGATGGAGGCTGCGGCTGGACGGCCCTGCACCGCTGCTCAACCTGCCGGGCGAAGGCGGAGATGGCGGCTTCGGGATCCTCCGTCATCGTCCGCCGACACAGGTACCGGTCGGCGGGCACGCTGGCGGTAAACGGTTGCCATGTTCCAGAAGTAGTTTTCCCCTGGCAGTGAGCGACGAGTTGGGCGAGAGATTCCGCCTGGGTCGCGGCATGAAACAGGATCTGCGGCCCGGAGCCCGGCGCGGCCGGCAGGATATTGCCCGGCAAGCCGACCACGGCGTCCGGTCGGGCCTCCAGCAGCAGGCGGCACAGCCGGAGTACCCGCTCGGGGTCATCGAGCCGGCCGGGGCATTCCGGCGACCACGGTGTCGTGCCGAACAAATCACCCACGACCAGAATGACGCAATGTTTGTCGGGCAGCAGGCGGGCGACCGTACGAACGGCCTCGTCGTAGGCCTCGGCGGATTCCAGCCAGTGGCGACGCTCGGCGGAGAAAAGGCCGGCCACGGTGCTGAACCCGTGGTTCATGTTGAAGCGGGTGAAGCGATCGAATTGCTCGGCCGCCTGGGGGGTGCAGCTCCGCCCGTCCGGGCTGAAGAACGCACCGTCGTCAACCAGGTGCCCGAGTGCGAACCCGGCGTTGTTCAGGCCGTGCACCGCCCATGGCTGGATCATCGCTCGCACCGCCAGATCATCGCCGGACAAACGGAGCCGCGGAGGCAACTCGAGCCCATAGAGGATATACCCGCCGTCGGCAATGGTGAGCGTGCCGCCGCGGCCGCGCATCAGACTGCGGCCCGCGGTCGCCGCCTCGGCGGGCAGTGAAGCACCGAACAGTACGAGCACCGCGCCGCACACCACGGCCCCGCCCCGCAGCCAGGGAAGTTTGGAACCGCCGATCCGGCTCCGCCTTGCGACATCGAGACGAGTGGACGCCAATGAACACCGACGTGTGTCCAGACAGGAATACGCTGCGAGACCGTGATGCCTGGCGGTTGTGATATTGCACACACGTTGCATGGCTTGTTCACCCAGGATGATGCTACCGCCGCCGCGATCCTTCGGGCGACGGGGGAAGCCGGCTCCGCATTGGCCCGAGGACGGGCTTGAACATCCATCGGGCGGCCTGAGCATAACCCGCAGCATCACAGACCGCAACGTCGGGGACGTGAGCAAGGACCAAAGGGAAGTGAGAGGTGAGAAGTGAGAAGTGATGCGACGGTTTTCTTCGGCGGAGCCGCGACCGTAAGCGAGCGGTCGGGGGGAGGCCACCTCCTTCGCAGTGGCCCACCTCCTTTGGAGGTGTACGTGTGTAGCGTTCCCCGGACGCTATCCACGTACAACGCCGAAGGCGTCGGATAACACAGCCCAGGGTC